>OMZF01000040.1 GCA_900315465.1 uncultured Eubacteriales bacterium
CGTAACCTACTAACTCCACAGGCGTAAATTCGGGCTGAACCGTCCCTACTCGTTATTTATCAGGCTAAAAGCCTTAATCCTTCCGAATATTATTACAAAGCTACGCTTTAGGCAACCTTAACTCACCGTCTAAAGCCGGTGGGATTGCGGTTGCCATTTTTTCAAAAAGAGCAATCGCTGATCTTAACGAAATATATGATTATATTTCTTTGGTACTCGCCAATCCGATCTCTGCTGATTCAGTTGTGAATGGTATTCAGGATACCATAGAAACATTGAAAGATCATCTTCTGATCGGAAAACCGCTATACTTTGATAACGGTTTATTCAGCGGATTCCGTTACCTTATCTATCACGATTATCTTGCTTTCTATCATATAGAAAGTGACAATGCTTACATCGACAGAGTATTATACGGGAAAAGCGATTATATGCGTATCCTGTTCCGCTTATAGTTTCATTCTGTACGTTTCGGTGAGGCATTAAGAATAATAACAGATAATCTTAACAGCAGGAATTTTTACGCATATAATCCCTCATTTGATAAAAAGAAATAAAAATAATATTGCCGCATTGTTTTTTGATTACAATGCGGCAATTGTTTTGCCGATATTATTTCATAATTTCATCATAAGCTTTTTTAAGTGCGAATACTTTTTTTGCGACCTCGTCAAACTGTTCGGGTGTAAGTGACTGTGCACCGTCCGAAAGAGCGTGTTTCGGGTCATTATGCACCTCTATCATAAGACCGTCTGCACCTGCGGCAACAGCGGCAAGGGACATCTGCTCCACAAGCCATGATTTGCCTGTTGCATGACTCGGATCAACTATTACAGGAAGGTGAGAGAGTTTCTTTACAACAGGAACAGCGGAAAGGTCAAGAGTATTTCTTGTAGCGGTTTCATATGTGCGTATTCCTCTTTCACAAAGGATAACCTTGTCATTTCCCCCTGCCATGATATACTCTGCACTCATTATCCATTCTTCAATGGTATTTGCAAGACCTCTTTTAAGAAGTATGGGCTTATCAATTTTACCAAGCTGCTTGAGAAGTTCAAAATTCTGCATATTTCTTGCACCGACCTGAATAATGTCAACACTCTCAAACATATCTATATGTGCAGCACTCATTATCTCTGTAACAATAGGGAGTCCTGTAACCTTTCTTGCACCTTTCAGAAGGTCAAGTCCCTCTGCTTTGAGTCCCTGAAATGAGTAGGGAGATGTACGTGGTTTAAAAGCACCGCCCCGAAGGAAAGTCGCTCCCGAATCCTTTACTCTTTGTGCAACATAGTTTATCTGTTCTTCATTTTCAACAGAACACGGGCCTGCCATTATGCAAAGACTTCCGTCACCTATTTTCTGACCTGTCGGAAGTTCTATAACGGTATTATCGGGGTGGAATTTACGGTTAGCCTTTTTATAGGGTTCCTGTACACGCTTTACATTTTCAACGATCTCCTGAGCGTTCACCCAATCTTCATCCACCTGTGTGGTATCACCGATAAGTCCGAGAACAGTTGATTCCACACCGAACCATGTATTTACGGTAACATTATATTTTTCTTCAAGAGAAGCTTTGAATAATATAAGCTGTTCTTTTGAAACAGACGGTTTAAGTACAATAATCATTTTCTTTCCCTCCGAAATTCATAAAATCTGACAGATATAATAATATCACAGCAGTAAATGATTGTCAATACTTTATCCATTAAAAGCTTTAAAGTAATAAAGTAACAAAAATGATACCAATATGTACAATTTTTTTATTTTATTTATTAAAAATATATGCTATTATAATTGTAATAACGACCATGTTTTTCCTTTTCTGGAATCCCTTCAAACTTCGGTCAGTTATAATATTTATTTAAGGGGGCATATTTATGTCATTACTAAAAAAATGTATTGCGGAATTTATCGGTACATTTGTTCTTGTCCTGTTCGGCTGCGGTACGGCTGTAGCTGTAGGATGTTCGGGGGCACAGCCTAACGCTGCTTATCTTATGACAGCACTTGCATTCGGTCTTGTTATTGTAGCAATGGCTTACTCTATCGGCAACATTTCGGGATGTCATATCAATCCTGCTGTTTCGATTGCCATGCTTTGCAGCGGTAAAATGACTCTGAAAGAATTTTTCGCTTATGTTTGTTCACAGTTTATAGGTGCTATCGCAGGAGGAGCTTTGCTTCTTGCTATTTTCGGAAAAGACAGCGGTTTGGGTGCTAATGGTCTTTATCAGAATAATATCTGGCTTTCACTCCTTATAGAGATAATCCTTACATTTGTATTTGTTATTGCCATAATGGGTGTTACCTCAAAGGTTGAAAATTCAGCGGTGGCAGGTATCGTTATTGGTCTTTCACTTACACTTGTACATATCTTCGGTATTTATTTCACAGGCACATCCGTAAATCCTGCCCGCAGTTTCGGCCCTGCAATTTTTGCCGGCGGAGATGCATTTACAAATGTATGGGTATTCATAGTTGCTCCGCTGGTAGGCGGTGTTCTTGCAGCACTTGTTTATAAAATGCTTTATGAAGGCAGCGAAACCAAAAAAGAAGAAGCTGCCCCCTCAGTACCTGCACAGAAAGCTCCCGTAAACAAGCCAAAGAATAATTCAAAAAAGAGAAGATAATTATTTTAATATGTTCAATAAATGCCGGCTGTTGTACTGAAATAAAGGTACAGCAGCCGGTAATTTTGGGGCAGTGAAATTATATTCGCCGTTTATTATTGGTGATTGACAAAAAAGAAATAAATGTAGTATAATTTGGGTGTATTTTTATTTTTTCGGAGGGACACCCAATGACAAAAAAACCGTTTATTACAAAAGAACAGGCAACAGAGATAATAAAGCAATTTCCTACGCCTTTTCATATATATGATGAAAAGGGTATAAGAGAAAATGCAAGAAATCTCAACAAGGCTTTTTCATGGAACAAGGGGTTCCGTGAATATTTCGCTGTGAAGGCTACTCCCACCCCCGCTATACTGAAAATACTCAAGGAAGAAGGCTGCGGTACGGATTGTTCTTCATATTCGGAACTTCTTATGAGCAAAAAGTGCGGATTTGAAGCTCCTTATATAATGTTTTCCTCCAATGATACTCCTTCGGAGGAATTTGCTTTTGCCCGTGAGGTCGGGGCTATCATAAATCTTGATGATATTACACATATCGAAATTCTCGAAAAATCCTGCGGTATTCCCGAAACTGTATGCTGCCGCTATAATCCCGGCGGAACTTTCTCAATATCCACTACTATAATGGATAACCCCGGTGATGCAAAATACGGCATGACAAAACCTCAGATAATTGAAGCTTACAGACAGCTCAAAGAAAAGGGCGTTAAAAAATTCGGACTTCACGCTTTTCTTGCCAGCAATACAGTATCAAACGAATACTACCCCACTCTCGCAAAAATATTGTTTGAACTTGCTGTTGAAGTAAAGAACGAAACAGGAGTTGAAATAAGCTTTATAAATCTTTCAGGCGGTGTAGGCGTTCCATATACTCCTGATAAAGAGCCGAATGATATTTTTGTAATAGGTGAAGGAGTACATAAGGTATTTGACGAAGTGCTTGTACCTGCCGGACTTGGCGATATAAGTATCTATACTGAACTTGGTCGCTATATGCTCGCTCCTTTCGGTCACCTTGTTACTACTGCTATACGTAAAAAACATATATATAAGGAATATATCGGTGTTGATGCCTGTGCAGTAAACCTTATGCGTCCTGCTATGTACGGTGCTTATCATCATATTACAGTCCTCGGAAAAGAAAATGCACCCTGCGACCATAAATATGATATTACAGGCTCACTTTGTGAGAACAATGATAAATTTGCTGTTGACCGTATGCTCCCTGAAATAGATATAGGCGATATACTCGTTATACATGATACAGGTGCTCACGGTTTCGCTATGGGCTATAACTACAACGGCAAACTCAAAAGTGCAGAAATTCTTTTGAGAGAAGACGGCTCAATTCTTGAAATACGCCGTGCAGAAACAGTTGATGATTATTTTGCTACCCTTGACGGCTATTGGGATGTCCTTTGATAATAAAAATTTTAAGAAAAAAGGTGTTGTAAAATGGCAGTTAAAAGAATATTTGTAGAAAAAAGAGACGGCTTTGATGTAGAAGCTGTAAACCTTGCATCAGACCTTCAGAAAAACCTTGGACTGACAGCAGTTGAAAAAGTAAGAATAATCAACCGCTATGATATAAGCGGTCTTGATGATAAGGATTTCGACAGGGCGAAAACCACTATACTCAGTGAAACAAATGCCGATACTGTAACAGATGAAGTTCTTCCTCAGGATGATGCATACCGCTTCTTCGCTATGGAATATCTTCCCGGACAGTATGACCAGAGAGCAGATTCAGCAGCTCAGTGTGTTCAGCTGCTCACTCAAGGCGAGCGTCCTCAGGTAGTTTCCGCAAAGCTTATCGGCGTAAAGGGCAATATAACTGATGATGATATGAATAAGATAAAGCATTATCTTATCAACCCCGTTGAATCCCGTGAGGCATCTTTCGACAAACCCGAATCTCTTAATATGAAAGCTGATATACCGGATAATGTGGCGGTTGTTGACGTATTTACAAAATGGAACGATGACGAAATGAAGAATTATTTTGACAGTATGGGTTTTGCCATGACTTTGTCTGATCTTAAATTCTGCCGTGATTATTTCCGTGATGACGAACACAGAGACCCTACGGTTACAGAGCTCCGTGTTATTGATACATATTGGTCTGACCACTGCCGTCATACAACTTTCCTTACAAGACTTGAAAAAATTGAAATAGAAAAATCAGAACTTACCAAAACTATCGAAAAGGCTTTACAGCTTTATTATGACAGCCGTGACGAAATTTACGGCAAAAACAGCACAAGAGATGTCTCACTTATGGATATGGCTCTTGTGGGAATGAAACTTCTTCGTAAACAGGGCATGATACCGGATCTTGATCAGAGTGATGAAATAAATGCCTGCTCAATAGAAGTACCCGTTACAATAGACGGAAAAACAGAACAGTGGCTCGTTCAGTTCAAAAATGAAACACATAACCACCCCACAGAAATTGAGCCTTTCGGCGGTGCTGCAACCTGTCTCGGCGGTGCTATCAGAGACCCGCTTTCAGGCCGTGCTTATGTATATCAGGCTATGCGTGTAACAGGCTCGGGTGACCCTACTGTTCCTTTTGAAAAAACTATGGAAGGCAAACTTCCCTCCGCAAAAATAACCACAGGTGCTGCTCAGGGTTACAGCTCATACGGCAACCAGATAGGTCTTGCTACAGGTCAGGTAACAGAACTGTATGACAGAGGATATACTGCAAAACGTATGGAAATAGGTGCCGTTATCGGTGCATCACCAAAAGAAAATGTCGTAAGAGGAGTACCGGCTCCCGGAGATATAATTGTACTGCTCGGCGGAAGAACAGGCCGTGACGGCTGCGGCGGTGCAACAGGTTCTTCAAAGGCTCACACTATGGAATCAATAGAGACCTGCGGTGCAGAAGTACAAAAGGGTAATCCTCCCACAGAAAGAAAAATTCAGCGTCTTTTCCGCAATAAAACCGTTTCAACCATGATAAAACGCTGCAATGACTTCGGTGCAGGCGGCGTATGCGTTGCTATAGGCGAACTTGCAGACGGTCTCACAGTTGACCTTGACAAAGTAACAAAGAAATATGACGGTCTTGACGGAACAGAACTTGCTATTTCCGAATCACAGGAAAGAATGGCTGTTGTTCTTGAACCAAAGGATGTTGAAAGCTTTATAAAGGAAGCAGACAAGGAAAATCTTGAGGCTGTAAAAGTTGCAGTTGTAACAGAAATTCCCAGACTTACAATGACATGGCGTGGAGATGTAATAGTTGACCTCAGCCGTGAGTTCCTTAATACAAACGGTGTAACTCAGGTGGCAAGTGCTTATATCACCGCCCCGAAAGCAGAGGATAATTACCGCACACACGCTCCCGAAATCCTCAGAAACAAAAATATAAGCGACAGTTTCAAAGAAAACCTCGAAAGACTTGAAGTATGCTCACAAAGAGGTCTTGCAGAACGCTTTGATGCAAGTATCGGTGCAGCAACTGTAATGATGCCTTTCGGCGGAAAAACTCAGCTCACACCCGAAGAAGCTATGGCTGCAAAAATCCCTGTTCTTCACGGTGAAACAGATGATGCTACAGCTATGTCTTTCGGCTATATCCCCGGCATAGCAAAATGGAGTCCGTTCCACGGTGCAGCATTTGCTGTTGTTGAATCACTTTCAAAGCTTCTTGCTATAGGTGCAGATCCTCTCACAGCAAGACTTACTTTCCAGGAATATTTTGAAAGACTTCACGATGTACCGTCCCGCTGGGGTAAACCTGCCGCTGCACTCCTCGGTGCTTTGACAGCACAGCTCGGCACTGGTCTTCCCTCAATTGGTGGTAAGGACAGTATGTCGGGTTCATTTGAAGACCTTGATGTTCCACCCACTCTTGTAAGCTTTGCTGTAGCAATGACAAAGGCTTCAAAAACAATTTCTGCTGAATTCAAAAAATCAGATTCCCGTGTAATATATATCCCTGTACCCGAAAATAAAGCTGAAATGATGCCCGATTGGGAAGAACTCAAAAAGATGTACAGGGGTGTTTATACACTTATAAGCAGCGGCAAGGTGCTTTCCGCTTCTACTGTAAAAGAGGGCGGTGCAGCAGCTGCTGTTACAAAAATGTCATTCGGTAATCTTATCGGCTTTAAATTTGCAAAAGAACTTACAGAAGACGAACTTTTTGCTCCCCTTTCAGGCTCACTTATACTTGAACTTGCAGATGGTGCGGAAATTCCTGATATTCTTTACTATGACCTTGGTACAACAACAGACAACAGTATCATCTCTGTAAACGGTGCAGACTTTGATATTAAAGAACTTATAGATATTTGGGGCAGAAAACTTGAGGGAGTATTCCCGACAAAAGCAAAATGTCCGAAAATGTCCCGTGACATTCCTCTCTATACAGAAAGAAATACTTCTTCTCCTGTTATCAAAACTGCAAAACCAAAAGTATTCATTCCAGTATTCCCCGGTACAAACTGCGAGGTAGATACAGCAAGAGCATTTGAAAAAGCAGGTGCAGAACCTGATCTTCTTATTGTACGCAACCTTACCCCCTCAGCTATTGAGGAAACTATTGACAAAATGGTTGAACTTATCAATAACTCACAGATGATAATGCTTCCCGGAGGATTTTCAGGCGGTGACGAACCCGATGGTTCAGGTAAATTCATTGCAACAACATTCCGCAATCCCAAAGTAAGTGAAGCTGTAAATAATCTGCTAAAAAACCGTGACGGTCTTATGCTTGGTATATGTAACGGTTTCCAGGCACTTATAAAGCTCGGTCTTGTTCCCTACGGCGAAATCCGTGAGCTTAAACCCGATGACGCTACTCTCACATTCAATACCATAGGCAGACATATCTCACATATGGCATACACAAGAGTTACTTCGGTAAAGTCACCATGGCTTTCATCCGTAAACGCAGGTGATGTATTTGCAATTCCGATCTCACACGGCGAGGGCAGATTTGTTGTATCAGACGAAATGCTTGACACACTTATCAAAAACGGTCAGGTTGCTACTCAGTATGTTGACCTTGACGGCAAGCCCTCAGACAGCATAGAATTCAATACAAACGGTTCTGTATGTGCCATTGAAGGCATTACAAGTCCTGATGGTCGTGTACTCGGTAAAATGGGTCACTCCGAGCGTAAAGGACAAAATCTCTATTTCAATACACCATTTGAAAAAGATCAGAAACTCTTTGAAAGCGGAGTTGCATACTTTAAATAAATTTGAGTTTGGAGTGTAACTTAGTTTGGAGTGTGGAGAGTGGAGTTTGGAGTTTTAGTGACAATCCAATTTCATTTTGCTTTTCTTGTTTTGTATTATCGTTAGTTTTTTATGTCTGTTCCTGTTAACATAGATGAAAAAAACTTATACAAACATAAAGTAATAACAGCAAATTAAAGCAGAATAACCACTAACTCCACACTCCACATTCCACACTTCATATGTAAAGAGTGGAGTTTGGAGTTTTAGTGACGATCCAATTTCATTTTGATTTTCTTGTTTTATATTATCGTTAGTTTTTTCTGTCTGCTCCTGTTAACATAGATGAAAAAAACTTATACAAACATAAAGTAATAACAGCAAATCAAAGCAGAATAACCACTAACTCCACACTCCACACTCCACATTCCACACTAACTGAAAGGACTTATATAAATATGAAATTAGGAATTGTCGGTTTGCCGAATGTCGGCAAAAGTACCCTGTTCAATGCTATAACAAATGCAGGTGCACAATCTGCAAATTACCCGTTCTGTACCATTGAGCCGAATGTCGGTGTCGTTGCTGTACCCGATAAAAGACTTGATAAGCTCGCTGAAATGTATGACCCTGAAAAATATACTCCTGCTACAATAGAATTCGTTGATATTGCAGGTCTTGTAAAGGGTGCATCAAAGGGCGAAGGTCTTGGAAATAAATTTCTCGCAAACATAAGAGAAGTAGATGCAGTAGTTCACGTTGTACGCTGCTTTGAAAATGATGACATTATCCATGTTGACGGCAGTATCGACCCAAAAAGAGATATTGAAACTATCAACCTTGAGCTTATCCTCTCAGATATGGAAATGCTTGACAGAAGAATTGACAAAACTCAGAAACTTCTCAAGGGTGATAAAAAATATCAGCTTGACCTCGATTTATTCAAACGTGTAAGAGAAGCTCTTGACGAAGGCAAAGCTGCCCGTTCTGTTGAATGTACTCCGGAAGAAGCAGAAATTCTTGCCTCTGTTTCACTTCTTACCAACAAACCTATAATCTATGCTGCTAACCTCAGCGATACAGATTTCAAGGATGGAAAAGTTGAGGGTAATCCCTATTTTGATGTTGTAAAACAAATAGCAGAAAGTGAAAATGCCGCTGTACTTCCGATATGTGCCGAAATAGAGGCTGAAATTTCGGGAATGGAACCCGATGAAAAGGAAATGTTCCTCTCAGAAATGGGACTTCAGCAGTCGGGTCTTGACAGACTTATAAATGCCTGCTATGATCTTTTAGGTCTTATATCCTACCTTACCGCCGGAAAACAGGAGGTAAGAGCATGGACTATTACAAAGGGTACTAAAGCTCCTCAGGCTGCCGGTAAAATTCATACAGACTTTGAACGTGGTTTTATCCGTGCAGAAGTTGTTGCATATGATGACCTTATGGAATGTGGAAATATGACCGCCGCAAAGGAAAAAGGTCTTGTACGTTCCGAAGGCAAGGATTATGTAATGCAGGACGGAGATATTGTTCTGTTCAGATTCAATGTATAAATAAAATTTAAAATTTCTTACAGCTCCTGCTTTCCAGTCGGGAGCTGATTTTTTTATATGTTTTGACCAAATATTCTTTATCCTCCTTGATATTGAATTAAATAATTGCTATAATCTATTAGTGACCACCAAATATTAAAGTACCGTATTTTCTTACACAATTTCCGGAGGGAAAATTATGCCGGTATATTTTTTAAAGGAGGAACCTGCTGTGGCAGAAGCGACTTCTGAACAAAAACAAAAACCAAAATCCAAACCAAAGGGTAAAGCCAGAATTCACCTTATGGATGAAATAAGGGGTCTTTGCGTGTTCTGTATGGTTTTCTACCATGCATTTTATACTGTAGGGGTGTTCTTTAACTGGGAATTCGGAATGACACTGCTTAATTTTTTCACTCCTGCTGAACCGTTTTTTGCAGGAATGTTTATATTTATTTCCGGTATTTCCTCAAATCTAAGTCATTCAAATATTGAACGCGGTGCTAAACTGTTTTTCATATCGTATATAGTTACTGTCATTTCATATATGGCTGTGGGCAGCGGTGCTGTGATACGTTTCGGAATACTTCATATGCTCTCAATATGTATGATGCTTTTCGGAATACTTACAAAGGTTACTAAAATGATCCCTCTCTGGCTGGGTTTCGCTTTGGAAATATGTCTGTTTATACTTACATTCAATGTTTCAACACTTCATACAGTCGGAATACCTTTTATATGGAACTATACTCTCCCCGATAATTTATATCAGACCGATTTTCTCTATCCCCTCGGTTTTTTTAATTCCAATTTTATTTCATCGGATTATTTCCCTCTCCTGCCATGGATATTCCTGTTTTTTGCAGGGGGATTCTTCGGCAGACTTGCCGTTCAGAAAAAATTTCCGAAATTTTCATATAAAAAACACGTTCCGTTCCTGTCTTTTATCGGACGTAATGCTCTTATAATATATCTCCTTCATCAGCCTGTCATTTTCGGATTGTGTGAGGGAATAAAATTCATTATTTCACGTTGAGGAGGAAAACAAAATGGAAAACGAAAAAGAACCTGTATCAGAAGAAACTACGGAAAAATACAATCTCAAGGGTAACAAAACCTACCGCACAGCACATAAAGTATATGATATAAGCCTGATATTTTTTCTGCTTATACTTATGCTTTTTTCCGCAAAAACATTTTTTAAACTCGAAATTATCATAGGCGGAGTTTTTTGTACATCATATTTCAATTTTGCCTATTTAGTACCCTGTGCAATGATGCTTATCGGTCTCGGAATATCTCTTGCCGTTGCCAAAAAACATAATGTACAGGAAAAAAAGGATAAGATATGGTTTATCGCACTTTCCATACTTACCGCAGTTATCCTCATACTGAGCGTTATGGATCTCGTTACTCCGTCATATCATGTTTATTCCAAAGAAGAAGTAAAAGCGGATGACGGTGCTGTTTTCTTAGTGGCAAAAAGTGAGACCGTTACAATAGGAAGTGAATTCCATTCCACTATGCCAAGCTATTATGATGTTGATGTCTATTCCGTAAACGGTATTTTTGCAAAAAGACTTATCAAAATACCTACACACAACGGTACCTATGAAATCAAAAAACGCTCTGACGGTGAATATAAGATAATACTTTCTTATCTCGGAATAAAGGAAGGTTTTCCGTTCAGTACAAAGTAAACTTTAAAATAAAAGGAGAAATCAAAGAAATGGATCATGTAAGTGTTCTGTCATCAGAATTCAAAATCAAACCTGAGTACGCTCAGAACATAATAACTCTTTTAGACGAGGGAAATACTATCCCCTTTATCGCACGTTACCGTAAAGAAATGCACGGTACTCTTGATGATCAGACTATCAGAGCTATCAGTGAAAGACTTGAATATCTGAGAAATCTTGATAAACGCCGTGAGGAAGTATATAACCTTATCGACGGTATGGAAAAAATGACTGATGAAATCAAGGCTTCTATCGAAAATGCGACTGTTCTTTCGGAACTTGAGGATATTTACCGCCCGTTCCGCCCGAAACGCCGTACACGTGCATCAGTCGCAAAGGAAAAAGGACTTGAGCCTCTTTCAGAATATATTCTCGCTCAGGAGGGTGAAAGTCTTTCGTCAGAAGCTGAAAAATATGTCGACGCTGAAAAAGGCGTAGAATCTGCCGATGATGCCATAAAAGGTGCTATGGATATTATTGCGGAAAACTTTTCCGATGACCCCGATATACGCAAGCGTATGAAAAATATCATCAGACTTAATGCACGTCTTGTATCAAAGGCTGCTGACGAGGAAAAGGAAAGTGTATATACTCAGTATTATGATTATTCTGAGGAAATGAAAAATATCCCTCCCCACCGTCTGCTTGCTATAAACAGGGGTGAAAAAGAGGGTTTTCTGAAAGTTAATATAGATATACCGCAGGAAAAATGTCTTAATATAATGTACAGACTGAAAGTAACGGGGGATGGTGAGCTTAGTAATACGATTCGTGAGGTATGCGATGACTGTTACACCCGACTGCTTTTCCCCTCTCTTGAAAATGAACTCAGGGGAGAAATGACGGATAATGCTACTGACCTCTCTATCCCCGTATTTGAAACAAACCTCAGAGGTCTCCTTATGCAGCCGCCTGTAAAAGGCTTTACAACAATAGGTCTTGACCCCGGATTCCGTACAGGCTGTAAGCTTGCCGTAGTAGACCCCACAGGCAGAGTGCTTGATACTGCTGTAATATACCCGACCCACAGCGATGCTCAGGTAGAAAAATCAAAAAAGATTCTTTCTTCAATGATAAAAAAATACGGTGTCAGGGCTATTGCAATAGGCAACGGAACTGCATCAAGGGAAACAGAAAAATTTACAGCCGAAGTTCTTGCAGCACTTGACGGAAATACAAAATATATGATAGTAAATGAAGCAGGTGCTTCTGTTTATTCGGCATCAAAGCTTGCCGCTGCCGAAATGCCCGACCTTGATTTAACACTCAGAAGTGCTGTATCTATCGCAAGAAGACTGCAAGACCCTCTTGCAGAACTTGTTAAAATAGACCCCCAGTCAATAGGTGTCGGACAGTATCAGCATGATATGCCGCAAAAACAGCTCAGTGCCGCTCTTGACGGAGTAGTCGAGGATTGTGTGAATGCCGTAGGTGCAGACCTTAATACAGCCTCTCCCTCACTTCTTGCACATATTGCTGGAATAAACAAAAAAGTATCCGAAAATATAGTAATCTACCGTGAACAAAACGGTGCTTTCACCAGCAGATCAGAGCTTAAAAAGGTAGATAAACTCGGGCCTAAAGCATTTGAACAGTGTGCTGGCTTTCTTCGTGTACCTGAAAGTGAAAATCCCCTCGATAATACCGGCGTTCACCCCGAATCATATAAAGCCGCACTTAAACTGCTTTCCATATGCGGCTATACATTGGATGACGTAAAGGCAGGAAATCTTGCACTTCTGCCTGAAAGGGTAAAAGAAAAAGGTGCTGATAATATCGCAGAGGAACTCGGTATCGGAACACCGACACTTAATGATATAGTAAAGGAACTTACCAAACCCGGCAGAGACCCCCGTGACGAACTGCCTCCCCCTATACTCCGTACAGATGTAATGGATATAAAAGACCTCAAGGAAGGTATGGAAATGAAAGGCACTGTACGAAATGTAATTGATTTCGGTGCTTTTGTAGACATAGGAGTGCATCAGGACGGACTTGTACATATCTCACAGATAAGCAACAGACGTATTAAGCACCCGTCAGATGTTTTAAGCGTTGGCGATATTGTTACTGTAAAGATACTTTCAGTTGACGAGAAAAAAGGAAGAATTTCTCTTACAATGAAGCTTTGATAAAAGGAAGGAATATATGAATAAATTTGATATAGCACTTTTTGACCTTGACGGCACTCTCAGTGAATCTGCTGAGGGAATACTCAGCTGTGTTGAAATGGTATTCAGCGAAATGAACAGACCTCTTCCCGATGATGCCACTTTACGCAGCTTTATAGGCCCGCCGATGTATGACAGTCTGCACCGCTGCGGATTTTCCGAAGAAGATGCTGTAAAAGGTGTAGAGATATACAAAAGGAATTTCGAGGAAAGCGGAATATATAAAAATAAGGTATATGACGGAATACCTGAGGTATTATCCGTACTGAAACAAAACGGAGTTCGTCTTGGAGTTGCTTCAACCAAATATCAGCCATTTACTGAAAAGATAATACATATGCTGAAAATAGCTGAGTATTTTGATGTTATAGGCGGCTCAATTTCACTTACTGCCGACAGCAATAATACTCAAAAACCCAGACATGATAAAATCGAAGTAATGAATTATGTCATTGATTCACTCAGAAAATCTGAAAATGACAGAATAGTTATGATAGGCGACACACGTTTTGATGCCGAGGGTGCATCCCTTGCCAAAACGGCATTTATAGGCTGTCTTTTCGGTTACGGCAATCGTAAAGAAATGGTTGAATATTATACATACGGTGAGCCTGTTTTTGTTAATACTCCCAAGGAAATAACACAGTTTATTGTTTGATTATTTTTGTATTGGTGTAATAATGGGAAAGTATTTCCTTGTATGAAGACCCCTGAGCTGCCATTCCGTTTGCTCCCCACTGGCTCAGTCCTACACCGTGACCATAACCTCTTACTGTAAAAGTAAATTTCCTGTCGGCATAGACAATATCAAATGCCGCACTCTTCAGACCGAATATTACCCTTATATCCGAACCTGTAAATTTTTCATTTCCTATGACCGTTTCAGTTACAGAACCTGAAGCGGTCTTTTTTATTGAAGATATAAATTTTTCAGGATCGTCAGAGAATTTTATATCAGGGGAATTTTCTTTCATTTTTTTAATGAATTCATCTTCGGATACCGTCACTTTCGTTATAAAATCAGGAGAATCCACATCCCACGGACTTGGAACGGGCTGTAAATAATCCCTTTCGGTTTTGAAAATATCCTCTGCTGATTCCGTACTGCCTGCCGATGCAGAATGATAGCAGGCATCAATAAGTTCGCCTTTACTGTCAACTATGACTTCACCAAAAACCGAGTCAACTGCTTTTTTTATTTTTTCCATACTCTTATCATAAAGAGTACCCCAATTCTTTTTTCTTTGTTCATCACTTATATAAAACTGTCCTTCCGAAAGGTCTGCCGAAAAATCTGCACCTTTTAATGTCCCATCAGGATTTTGCCTTTGTATCTGTCTTTTTCGTGAAAAGAATGTATATAGTGCTACAGTCTGTGCTTTAAGTGCTTCATTCTCAAATCCCGGCGGCATTTCATAGGCAACTGCACCATAACAAAATTCTTTGTCATCTATCGTTATTATTTTTCCTGAAGATGTATCAAGTATTTTGAATATATTATCCTGTTTTTCTTCAATACTGCTTTCTGCTATGACCTCTTTTACAATGCTTTCATCAGAAGGTAAAATATCTTTATTTTCCGATGTGCTTATAAGCGAAACAACCGGTAATGTCGCCATTAAAAACAACCCTGCAATTATAATAAATATTATCCTTTTCATAGCACTTCTCCCGTACATGATGGTCATATTCAGCAAAATCAAAGAATATTGACGTGTTTTCTTGACATGGAACGAAAAAAAAGTTAAAATATAAGTTATGACTATTGTATGTGTCATGGTATAATTTTATTACAACACTTATAGTAACCTGCATATATATTTGCTCAATTTCATCCCGAACTTATGCAGGGCAGAGGGATCTCCAAAAGATTCTTCGCTTCGCTCAGAATGACAATGGGAGTTTTTGAGTGACAGTTACTATAATAAATCTGATTAGAAAGAAGGAATAAGAATGGCTGAAATGAATACGGTACAAAGTAATAAGCTTACAGAGCTTTGTGATGAATACCGTTCACATAATGGCTTCAATCCTCAGGACTACCTGACCTACGGTGTTAAAAGAGGTCTGAGAAATCCTGACGGAACAGGTGTTATGGCTGGTCTTACTAATATATGTAATGTTCACGGCTTTCTGATAGCTGACGGTGAAAGAATACCTGATGAAGGTAAACTTACATACAGAGGCTATGATGTCTATGATATTATAAATGCGTGTGTGGAGGAAGATCGTTTCGGATTTGAAGAAGTTGCATGGCTTCTGCTTTTCGGAAGTCTGCCCGATAAAAAACATCTCGATCATTTCAAGGATATTATCGGATATCACAGAGAACTGCCAAATAATTTTGCGGAAGATATGATAATGAAAATTCCTTCTGCCGATATTATGAATAAATTGGCTCACTCTGTTTTAGGTCTTTATACAACAGACCCCAATCCCGATGATACCTCACTTGAAAATTCAATGCGTCAGTCAATACAGCTTATAGCTTGTCTGCCAACCATAATGACTTATGCTTATCAGGTAAAAAGACGTGCATTTGATAAAGAAAGTATGTTCTTCCACCCAGTAGACCTCAATCTTTCAACAAGTGAATCAATACTCCGTGCGTTGAGATTTGATATGAAATTCACAGACTCCGAAGCAAAGCTTCTTGATCTTTGTATGATACTTCATGCCGAACACGGCGGAGGAAATAACTCGACATTCACAACAAGAGTGCTTTCTTCATCGGGGACAGATACATATTCTGCTATTGCAGCTGCTATCGGCTCACTTAAAGGCCCTCGTCACGGCGGTGCTAACCTTCGTGTACGCTCCATGATGATGGAACTTAAAGACAGTGTTAAAAACTGGGAGGATGAAGACGAAGTATATAATCATCTCGCTGCCATTATCCGTAAGGAAAAAGGCGATGGTACAGGTCTGATATATGGTTTCGGTCATGCTATATATACACTTTCAGACCCCAGAGCTGTAATGCTTAAACGTACAGCTGAAAAAATTGCAAAAGAAAAAGATATGATCGATGAATTCAATCTGTATAAAACCGTTGAAAAGCTTACCCCTAAAGTAATGAAGGAAATAAAGAAAAGCGACAAGGTCATATGTGCAAATGTCGATTTTTATTCAGGCTTTGTATATGATATGCTGGGTATACCGAGTGATCTGTTTACTCCTCTTTTTGCGGTATCAAGAATCGCCGGCTGGTGTGCTCATAGAATGGAAGAGGTCACATACGGCGGAAGAATAATCAGACCTGCTTATCGTTCTATGGTTCACAGCAAAAACTATGTTCCTATTGATAACAGAACAGGCGACTGAAATATTTGATATTTTCTGAAAAGGAGAAAAAGCGGATGAATATAAAAAAATTATGGATACCGGCTTTATTATTCGGTATTATCGGCGGTGCTGCAAAAATCGGTGACACTCTGATGAACAGGGAAGACAGTCATTTTATTCTGAATTCCTCGGCTTGTAATGCGATTTTTGTATGTTCCATAATCCTGTTGCTTATTATCGGTGCAATTATACTTATATCTGACAGAAAACTGGATATTGAAAGTACTCCGTCTAAAAATGCAGCCGCAGGATTTTTTGGTTTTATTGCCTCTGTTGCAATAATCGGATGCGGAGTTATAACATTCCTTTCATTAGGCTCAACTGCTTCAATGACAGCAAGCCTTTTTAACGGAATTACCTCTCTGGCAGGCGGTATGGTTCTGCTGTATGAATCATGTATTTCGTTTACGGGAAATAACGGTATTAAAAAAATGCCGCTTGCTGCCCTTGCACTCCCTGTTTGGTCATGTACAAGACTGGCATTTCTGTTTCTCGATTACCAACAGGTTTCTGTTCATGCAACAGAAATGTATGATGTTATTTCATACTCACTTCTTTCATTATTCCTGTTTTATCATGCACTGTACTTTTCTCAGTTAAATCAGAATGGTGCTGTAAAGCGTTCCGCACTTTACGGCTGCTCGTTTTCCATATGCGGACTTATCACAACAGCGGATATTCTTATCAAAATGTTCTACCCAGCTGCAAAGGAAAGCAATATTGATACCTTTGTGGTAGAGCCTACGCTTGCAAGAATACTTACTTGCAGTGCCGACATAGCACTTTGCCTGTATGCAATATTCTTTGTTGCAGGTATGCTCAGAAAAGCAACCTATACTGAAACAGACGAAGATGATGAAGATTATGAAATACCTTCAAAAACCCTTAAAATATCATCTGATGATGAAGAAAATATAATTCCAATCGTTTCAGAAACAGAGACAGAACCTGAAATTGAGTCAGAACCGGAATCCGAACCCGAATCTGAGACCGAGCCTGAACC
>OMZF01000175.1 GCA_900315465.1 uncultured Eubacteriales bacterium
TCCCATAATGTGTCAAAATATTCAGTATAGAGGGTAAAAGCTTTACCACCTTCTTTAAAGCAATATGTAATAGTGTCACTACTTTTATAGCCAAACCAATATGGACCGATATATAAAGTATCATCAACTCTCCAATAGAAATCTAATGTCATGCAATTATATGCTTTTATGATGATTTTCCCTTTACTACTTTTTTTATTTTTCTCATCTGCCCATTTTACAAGATCGTTGATAGATTTTTGAATACTACCTTTTATTTCTCCTTCTTCGTTTTCTCTTGCAAAAATAAATTCAGATTCTGGATCCATAGTAATAATTCTAAAATTCACACCTTTTCTTAATGCTTGTTCAACTTTTTTGCTATATTTTGAGCGAAAACTTGATAAGCCAAATGCAACAACATCAACACAATATTTTGCCCTTTCCAAGTTTGGATCTGAATCTGCATTTTTTTCGGCGCGAGTTGAGTATATTTTTGAGATTTTCCATTCTTCTAAAGGATCAGTTTTTTTAACATCTACAATTAAAACTGTCAATACTGAAAAAACAGCTGAAGCTATAAGCGAACATCCAATACTTACACAAGCATTATTGTTTATCAGTACTAAAACTATTCCAACAATAGTAATGAGTAATGCAACAATTATAGACTTAAGATTGATTTTCCACATGTGATTCCCTCCGATTAATGAAAAAAAATATCGGATTACTACATATTCTGCCCCAGTAATTTTTTGACAACTTCTTCGCCGTATTTATTTACTGCGTGCTGATACATTCCTTGTTTATATTCAGCAAGCTTTCCAAATAATACGTCATTTGGAATTTTCTCCCACGGAGTTGGAGTTGTTTCGCCGCGGCTTACCTCAACGCTTTTTATATCAGTCCATGCAACATTTAAAGCCTCTTTCAAAGCATCGATCATGCCGTCTCTGCTTGGGTTATGTGTCTGTGCCTCAAGCTTTATGTATGCTTTGAGAAAGCCACTCTTTTCCATAATATCCTTAATTTCATTTACATCATTAATATACATATTTTACACCTCAATTTCTCCGCTCATCAGCTTTGGCAGCAAAAGATCACGTGATTTTTTTAACCTCACTACACTCAAACTGAGATTATAGATCTTCTCAAATATCGGTTTGCAAAAGCTGTAATACGAATCACGCAATTCTTCTGATGGATATAAAACAGGAAGACTCGCAAATTTCGTCTTGTTGACATTAGTCATAGTTGCGCCGTTACTACCTACGCCTTCCAATAACTCTTTCAAGCGCTTCATAACAGAAAACACATAATAAAGATCTCTTTCGTCAGACAAGATTATTGAGTTTATCTGCTGATTTGTTTGACATCTTTCAACTGCAATATTCACTAATCCTACAGTTGCTATGCAGGAAACCATAATGCCGTTACGGGGGATAAACTTATTGATTTGCGTCTTTGCACCGGCTTCCGTTAAAGAGGATTCTGTTATAACAGGATAAACACATCCATGCATATCCGGAATTTTGACAAACGGAATGTTACCTCCATAGTATTCCTTTTTCTCTGTCGAAGGGGTTTTACCAGTTACAACCTCTCCAAAATCCGAAATTGGTCTTAAAGACCATCCTTCTGGCACACCGTCCACAATGGGAGTGTCATCATATCCGGGGAAACGGAGATCGACAAACCATTCCTTATAAAGCCGTTGGGCCGCTTCTTCAAGCAGCTTGATTTGCTTTTGATTGTTTTCGATGAGGCTATCGTATGCAGATAGTACCTCGGCAATTCTGGTTTGTTTTTCATAATCAAAATCTGGAACAAGAAAATCCGGAATAATTTTCTTGTTACCACGCGGCATCTTTGTGCCATTAGCTCCAGACATCATATGATCAAAGAAAGCATCCTGAGAAAGTACATAGTACAAAAATTTTTTATTCCAGCTTTCATCTATGAGCCTAAACACTATAACATCGTTAGAACAACCACTCACCCTATCTGCATACCAAATTTTCTTAAAATACGGTCTGATGTTCGAGACGAGCGTGTCTCCCGGAGCATATTTGGTTACTCTTGACGCTTGAGGTAAACTTTCGCACTCGATAACGCCACCGCGATTAGGAATCATATTATCCGTCGTGATGTATTCAGGTGTGTTTATTAAAGCAACATCAATTTTATCTGTTACATATTGCGCAACTTTCTTCAACTCTAACATATCCCCATCTCCTTCATATGCCGCGAGATGGTGTCCATCA
>OMZF01000091.1 GCA_900315465.1 uncultured Eubacteriales bacterium
TTAATATGTACCCATACGTTAGTGGGGAATTTACGCCTTTGGAGTGTCATATCAAACATGAGTAGATTTATTATCAAAAATGGACACTGTGAACAAGGAATGGAACATAAAAGTTGTTTTTATAACTTTTTATAAGTTTTCAGTAACGGACACAATGGATGAATCGGTAAAATATTGGGTTTGGTTACAATGGTGTTTCGGAGCGGAAAATCTTAATGTAAAAAAAATTCTCGATATATTCGGAGATGCCAGGGCAGTATATATGTCAGACGAGAATGAACTCAGAATGATAGATTTCCTTACAGAAAAGGAAATTACCAGAATGTGTGATAAGTCCTGGGAATACAGCGAAAATACCATCAATAACTGTATAAACAAGGATATTGATATAATTCCCCTTTATTCCGATGATTACCCGTCAAGGCTGAATGATATATCCGCTCCTCCGGTAGTTCTCTATAAAAGGGGAACAATGCCGGATACGAGGTGTATGCACGTTGCAATGGTGGGTACTCGCTATCCCGATAATGACGGCAAAAATACAGCTTATAACTTTGCATATGACCTTGCAGCCGAAAATGCTGTAGTAGTCAGCGGCGGTGCTATTGGTATAGACAGAGCTTCCCATTCGGGTGCTGTTGACGGAAAAGGTGAGACTATATGTGTTATCGGCAGCGGTATCGATCAGTTAAGCGGAGAAACCGGTGAATATATAAAAACAGTTATTCCTCAGAATGGTGTTATTTTGTCGGAATATCCACCCGGATATCCTCCTACAAAATATACATTCCCTAAGCGTAACAGGATAATATCAGGGCTTAGTGACTGTACGATAGTCGTTCAGGCAGGACTCGGCAGCGGTGCAATGCATACTGTAAAATATGCTTTGGAACAAAATAAAAAAATATTCGCTGTACCGTCAGGTATGGGTGCAAGAAATGGTGTGGGAACGAATTATCTTATCCGCAGCGGATTTTCTGCAGCTTTATGCTGCGGTGATATTTTGTCGTGGTATAACAACAGAAAACAGTACGGAGTGAATAATCCCGTTCCTACAGTGGAATTTTACAGAACAATTTCCGAAAAGCCGGAAAAGGATCCGGAAAAAGATAATTCGAGACATTATACTATCCCTCTTTGTTACGGATTCTGCAAAGAAATATCAGAAAGATCATTTCCCGGTTTCTTTGATCTGGATATAAAAGCTCCACGGGAAAATTATATTCCTGAAAATAAATCTTTCGGTAAGGATGTTTCAGAAAAAAATACGGGTTATACAGATTATCAGAGACAACAGGATGAAAAACGTCTTGATGAACTTATCGGAAGAGCTATGAGGGGAGAGCCAGAACCGCCTACAAAAGAATTTCTGAGAAAAAAAGCATTGACCGCACAAAGCGATGAATATATACGTGCCGAAGAAATTAATTATCTCAAGAAAAAACTTAACCTTAAAGGCGGAGTTCATGTTCTTTCTGAAGAAGAACTCCTAAGTCTTTTTGAAACTGATGATAATAAAATTACTGATTATGAAGAAGATCCCGAACTTAAGCTTTTTGCGGGTGATACATACCGCAGAAAATTTGCTTCTTTTCCTTTCAGACTTAATCCTGATTATGATGAAGAAACTGAGAGCATAATAATTAATGACAAGAAAAATAAGCCGGCAAAAAAACATTCTGACAGTAAAAAAAATGTAAAGCGGATTTCTGAAAATCTCATCCAAAAGAAAGACGAAAAGAAAAAACAGGTCGAAAAGTTTCCCGAAGTACCTGAAAAAGAAGGACAAAATCTCCAAAAAGTCAAAAAAAATAAAAAAATTTCCCCAGAGCAGTTGACATCTGATGCTCTTTCGGTGTATGATACAATTTCGGAAATACCTGTTCATGTAGATGAAATAAGGGAGAGGCTGGGACTTGATATGCATAAGATACTTTCTGCACTTACGGAATTGCAGCTTATGGGATATATAACCCCTCTGCCTGGAAGAAGATATATAAGAAAATAATTATCCGGAGGAAAAACAATGTCTAAACTTGTAATAGTTGAGTCACCTGCAAAGGCTAAAACTATAAAAAAATATTTAGGATCGGGGTTTGAAGTTGTTGCATCAATGGGACATATAAGAGATCTTAACCCCAACAGACTCAGTGTTGATGTGAAAAAGAAATTCGCACCCAAATATGAGATAATAAAGGGAAAGGAAAAACTCGCTGATGATCTGGTAAAGCTTGCAGAAAAAAGCGATTATGTATATTTGGCAACTGACCCTGACCGTGAGGGAGAGGCAATTTCGTGGCATCTTGCATATCTTTTGGGGCTTGATCTAAACGATAAGAACCGTGTTACATTTAACGAAATAACAAAAACAGGTGTAAGCACAGGTATGAGTTCACCGAGAAAAATCGATATAGACCTTGTGAATGCACAGCAGGCACGTCGTATTCTTGACAGGCTTGTGGGATATAAACTCAGTCCTTTTCTTTCACAGAAAATAAGAAAGGGTCTTTCGGCAGGCAGAGTGCAGACGGTTGCGGTAAAAATTATTGTTGACCGTGAAAGGAAGATACGTGAATTCAAGCCCGAAGAATATTGGAGCATTGATGCAAAATTCATTCCAAAGGGCAGCCGCAAGGCTTTTCCTGCCGCTTTTTACGGAGACAGAAACGGCAAGATAAAAATTGAAACAGGTGAGCAGGCTCAGAAGCTTCTTGATGATATGAAAGATGCACAGCCTGTTGTTGAGAATGTAAAGCATGGAACACGCCGAAAAAAACCTGCTCCTCCTTTCATAACATCAACTTTGCAGCAGGAAGCTTCAAGAAAACTTGGTTTCCAGTCCAAAAGAACAATGAAAGTTGCTCAGGAACTTTATGAAGGTATTGAAATAGACGGAATGGGTGCAGTTGGTCTTATAACATATATGAGAACTGATTCACTAAGACTTTCTGAGGATTCTCTTGATGCTGCCGAGAAATTCATACGCAATAAATGGGGAGATAAATATGTTCCGAAGGAACACAGACATTTCAAATCCCGTTCAAATGCTCAGGACGGACATGAAGCAATACGTCCTACAATGGCAGATCTTGAGCCTGATAATATAAAAGCTAATCTTACATCAGACCAATATAAGCTTTATAAGCTGATATGGGAGAGATTCATTGCTTGTCAGATGGCTGAATGTATTCAGAAAACAACTCAGGCTGATATTGCTGTAAAGGATTATATCTTCAAAGCATCAGGCTATGTTGTCGATTTTGACGGCTATACGATACTTTATGTTGAAAGTAATGATACTCCTGATGATGAAAAGGAATCCGAACTTCCCGAGCTTTATAAGGATATGCCGCTGAAAATAAAGGAAATGATACCTAATCAGCATTTCACACAGCCGCCCGCACGTTATACAGAAGCAAGTCTTATCAAGGCTCTTGAAGAATATGGCATAGGCAGACCTTCCACATATGCCGCTACAATAAGCACCATTACTACAAGAGGTTATGTGAAAAGAGAAGCAAAGTCTCTTGTTCCTACAGAACTCGGAGAGGTTTCCACAAAGCTTATGGAGGAACGTTTTCCGAATGTTGCCAATGTGAAATTTACCGCTCAGATGGAACAGAACCTCGATACAGTAGAGGAAGGCAAATATGAATGGGTACAGCTCCTTACAGATTTTTACGGTGATTTTGACAAAACTCTTAAAGCTGCAAAGGAAGAAATGAAGAATGTAAAAATTCAGCTTGAAGAAGATAAAACAGATCTGGTATGTGATAAGTGCGGTAAGCCAATGGTTGTAAAATACGGTCGTTACGGCAGATTTATTGCCTGCTCAGGTTATCCCGACTGTAAGAACATTGTAAAGATGCTCAATAAAATAGGTGTACCCTGCCCGAAATGCGGAGGAGATGTTATTTCCAAAAATACCAAAAAGGGCAGACAGTTCTTCGGGTGTTCAAATTATCCCGACTGCGATTTTGTTTCATGGTACGAACCGACTGCCGAAAAATGTCCGAACTGCGGAAGTGTATTGTTTAAGAAAAAAGGCAAAAAGCCGAAACTTTTCTGTAACAGTGACGGATGCGGTTTTGAAAAGGATATTCAGGAAGAAGAATAAACTAAAAATAACACCTTTGACTTTTGAATGGTCAGAGGTGTTTTCTTATTTTCGGGTAAAATAAAGATATTATTGTTGATAATATCAGCTTTTTGTGGTAGAATTAAGTGGAATATGTACGGGAAAGGATAAGATTAATGGTTATAAATGTACTTGGTGCAGGTCTTGCAGGCAGTGAAGCTGCATGGCAGATAGCAAAAAGAGGTATAAAAGTAAAACTATATGAAATGAAACCTTTAAAGAAAACTCCTGCACATAAGAGTGACGATTTTTGTGAACTGATATGCTCAAATTCTCTTAAAGCATCAAGACTCGAAAGTGCCGCAGGTCTGCTTAAAGAGGAAATGCGGAGAATGGGGTCACTGCTTATGGAAGTGGCTGATGGATGTGCTGTGCCTGCCGGAGGTGCTCTGGCAGTTGACAGGGATAAGTTTTCGTCAGGTGTTACCAGAAGACTTCGTGAACATCCTTTGATAGAGATAATTGAGGAAGAAGTAAAAAATATTCCCTCAGATAATATAACAGTTATAGCTACAGGGCCTCTCACAAGTGATGCACTTGCTGAGAAAATAGCAGAAATGTGCGGAAGTCCTCTGCATTTTTTTGATGCGGCAGCACCTGTTATAACTGCCGAAAGTATAGATATGGATTTTGCTTTCACAGCATCAAGATATGATAAGGGCGGGGATGATGCATATATCAACTGCCCGATGAATAAGGAAGAATATGAAGCTTTCCATGAAGCTCTTGTAAACGCTCAAAGAGCACCCAGACATGATGTTGATGTTATGAATCCTAAAGTATACGAGGGCTGTATGCCTGTTGAAATACTTGCTCAAAGGGGACTTGATACCCTCAGATTCGGGCCTATGAAGCCTGTGGGACTGAAAGACCCCAAAACCGGTCACAGACCCTGGGCTGTTCTTCAGCTGCGTACCGAAAATGCGGAAAAAACCATGTATAATTTAGTCGGATTTCAGACAAATCTCAGATTTCCTGAACAAAAAAGGGTTTTCGGAATGATACCGGCTTTACACAATGCCGAATATGTACGCTATGGCGTTATGCACAGAAATACATATCTTGAATCTCCGAAGCTCCTTAATGCCGATTATTCTATGAAAGAGAATCCGGATATATTTTTTGCAGGTCAGATGACGGGTGTCGAAGGGTACATGGAATCCGCTTCATCGGGTCTTATTGCCGGTATAAATGCAGCAGGAAGAGCAAAGGGTGAATCTGCCTTTATACTGCCCGTTGATACTATGACAGGGGCTTTGGCTGATTATATATCAAATTCCGTTACAAAGGATTTTCAGCCTATGGGTGCAAATCTCGGAATATTGCCTGCCCTTGATGTTCATATCAGGGATAAAAAGGAAAGAGCAGCGGCTTATTCCGAACGTGCGATAAATTCTCTTGAAAGGGTACTTAATGGGAGAAATCAGGAGTAATTTTTATGGAGAAACAAAGAAAAAAATATGAAATTCTTTCGGGCAGTACACTTAAACTTATTGCACTTATTACAATGTTTATTGACCATGCAGGAGCAATTCTTCTCAGTCAGATGAAATTTGCGGTAACTCCCTTTTTTGTCTTGAGCTCGGAGAAAATTTCTCTTTATTATATTTTTCGGCTTATCGGAAGAACAGCTTTCCCTATATTTTGTTTCCTGATAGTCGAAGGTTTTATCCACACAAAAAATACGAAAAAATACGGAAGGAATCTTTTTATATTTGCTCTGATTTCCGAAATACCGTGGAATCTGGTTCATACAGGCACAGTTTTTTGTGAAAGTCAGAATGTGTTTTTTACCTTGTTTCTCGGGTGGCTGGCTCTTTACTGTATACAGAATTTTTCGGAAAACAAAGTAAAACTTCTGCTGTCTCTTTTATTTGTGGTCATTTCGGGAATATTGCTTAATTCAGATTACGGGCTGTATGGTGTGGGACTCATTATTGCTCTTTATCTTGCAAAAAATAACAGGATAATCCAAGGTGTTGTCGGCTGCTGTTTTTTCAGTAAGCCATGGAAGGTGATCCCTGCTTTTGCCATGATAAATCTTTATAACGGTGAAAGAGGTTTTATAAGATCAAAGACTGCAAAATATATTTTCTATGCTGCATATCCTGTTCATTTTATTATACTATTTATCATAAGAAGTTTATGTTTCGGTTATAACTGATGAAAAAGAAAGGTGGTATTTATATATGCTGGTACTTGTAGATGCTTTCGGCGGAGACAAAGCTCCTCTTGAGGTTTTGAAAGGATGTATTCTTTCTCTTTCGGAAAATCCCGGAATAGATGTCGCACTTGTAGGGAACGAGGAGAAAATAAATAAATGTGCAAAGGAAAACGGACTTGATATTTCAAGCTTTAAGATATTTCCGGCACAAAGTGAAATAACTATGAATGATGAACCGGGTGCTGTACTGAAAGAAAAAAAGGACAGTTCCATATCGGAAGGATTGAGACTTCTTTCGGAAGATAATGCAGATGCTTTTGTAAGTGCCGGAAACAGCGGTGCTGTGATACTTGGTTCGACTATGATAGTGAAAAGAATAAAGGGCATCAGCAGACCTGCCTTTGCTCCCATTATGCCTACTGCCGCCGGGCCTTTTATGCTTATAGACGGCGGTGCAAATGTTGAGGTAAGACCCGAAATGCTCCGTCAGTTCGGTATCATGGGCTCAGTATATATGGAAAGTATCTTAGGAGTGAAAAATCCGAGAGTTGTTCTGGCAAATGTAGGTACAGAAGACCATAAAGGCGGCCCGCTTCAGCATAAGGCTTTTGAACTTCTTAAAACATCAGGCATAAATTTCTTGGGAAATACAGAGGCAAGGGATATTCCGGCAGGTGTTGCGGATGTTGTTGTTGCTGATGGTTTTACCGGAAATATAATAGCAAAAATGTATGAGGGTGCGGCAAAAGAACTTTTCGGAAAAATAAAAGGTGTTTTCTACAAAAACCTCCGGACAAAAATAGCAGCACTTCTTATCAAAAAAGAACTTATGGAACTTAAACAGTATTTCGATTATAACCGCTATGGCGGAGCTGTTGTTTTAGGAGTAAGAAAACCCGTACTTAAAACACACGGCAGTGCAAATGCTGTTGCAGTATCGGCAGTTATACGTGCCGCTGCTGAATTTGCCCAGTCGGGTGCTATAGATATTATCGAAAAGAAAATTTCAGAACTCAAAGGTGAAGAGGACAAATGACAATGAAGGAACTTGAAAAAAGGATAGGTTATCATTATAAAAATATTCAGTATCTTGAAAATGCACTTACACATTCTTCATATGCAAATGAAGCAAGAAACGGTGTAAAAAGTAATGAAAGACTTGAATTTCTGGGAGATGCCGTACTGAGTATAGTTGTTTCGGATTATATTTACAGAAATTGTCCGAAACTGCCTGAAGGTGAACTCAGTAAGCTTCGGGCATCTCTTGTGTGTGAAAAAAGTCTTTGTCGTTTTTCTTCAGCATTGGGAGTGGGGGATCACCTGAAACTTTCAAAAGGAGAAAGAAATCTTAAAGGTCACGAAAGACCTTCTATCCTTGCGGATGCATTTGAGGCTATTATAGCCTCAATATACCTTGACGGAGGCATGGAGGAAGCAAGAAAATTCATTCTTAAATATGTAGAGCCTGAAATAAAAAATCCTAAACCACGTGCATTCAAGGATTATAAAACTACGCTTCAGGAAATAGTACAGAAAAATCCCGAAGAACATCTTTCATATGTTCTTGTCGGAGATGAAGGTCCCGACCATGACAAGCATTTCTTTGTTGAAGTGCATCTTAATAATAATGTCATAGGCAAGGGCGGAGGAAGAAGTAAAAAAGAAGCTGAACAACAGGCTGCAAGAGAAGCTCTGAAACTTATGGGTTACTGATGACGAGAGGAACTTATTTATGAAACACGCAAATATTGCAATATTCGTTCCGCATAACGGCTGTCCTCACTGCTGCAGCTTCTGCAATCAAAGGGAAATAACCGGTCAGAGCTTTCAGCCGCACAGGGAAGATGTTATAAATGCTTTAGAAATTGCGAGAAAAAGTCTTGGAGAAAAAACAAAACAGGCGGAAATAGCTTTTTTCGGAGGCAGTTTTACGGCTATCGAAAGAGATTATATGCTTGAGCTTCTGAATGCGGCTTCTCCTTTTGTAAAAAGCGGAGAATTCTATGGTATCAGAATATCAACAAGACCTGATGCAATTGACGAAGAAATACTTTCCATACTACATGAACATGGTGTAACAGCAATAGAACTCGGTGCTCAGAGTATGGATGATGAAGTTTTGCTCGGTAATAAAAGAGGTCACACAAGCGATGATGTAATAAAAGCATCAGAGCTTATAAAAAAGAGTGGATTTTCTCTCGGACTTCAGATGATGACAGGGCTTTATCTCAGCAATGACGAAAAGGATATTATGACAGCAAAAAAGCTTGCGTCACTTTCTCCCGATACAGTCAGGATATATCCTACAGTTGTGCTGAAAGATACCGAACTTTATGATCTTTATATCAAAGGAAAATATAAACCTCAGACAGTAGAGGAGGCAGTATCGTTATGTGCGGTACTTCTTTCTTTTTTTGAAGAAAAAGGTATAAATGTCATAAGGCTCGGACTGCATGACAGTGACAGTCTCAGAGAAAATTATGCGGCAGGTGCTTTTCATCCTGCACTAAGGGAGCTTTGCGAAAGCCGTATGATGCTTTCAAAGGCTATGGAACTGATAAGTGAGAATAATACGGAAAATGAAGTTGTTTTTGCCGTTAATCCTTCATCCGTTTCGAGAATGACAGGGCAAAAACGCTGTAATATGCTTGAATTTGAGAAAAAAGGTATAAAAGTAAAACTTATTCCTGACAGTGATCTGGGGAAATATGATGTTTTACTGAAAACAGGAAAGGAAGAAAAAAGTGCGACTTAAAGCATTGGAGGTACAGGGCTTTAAAACTTTTCCCGAAAAAACAAAACTTAGTTTTACCGAAGGTATTACCGCAGTAGTAGGGCCTAACGGCAGCGGAAAAAGTAATATAAGTGATGCCATACGTTGGGTACTTGGCGAACAGTCGGCAAAAGCTCTGAGATGTTCCAAAATGGAGGATGTTATCTTCAACGGAACAAAGGAAAGAAAAAAGGCGGGTTATGCTCAGGTAACTTTATCTTTCGATAATGCCGACAGAACTTTACAGTTTGACGGCGACGAGGTAGCAATAACAAGACGTTACTATCGTTCCGGTAACAGTGAATATCTTATAAACAATACAACAGTACGCCTTCAGGATATACATGAGCTTTTCATGGATACAGGTCTCGGACGTGACGGATATTCTATGATAGGTCAGGGCAAAATCGATTCTATTGTTGCCACAAAAGGAGAGGACAGAAGAGAAATATTCGAGGAGGCGGCTGGTATATCAAAATTCCGTTATAAAAAAGCGGATGCTGAACGCCGTCTTGATAAAGCAGAAGATAATCTTTTAAGACTGAGGGATATTTTATCCGAACTTGAAAGCAGAGTAGGCCCTCTTAAAATACAGTCCGAAAAGGCAAAAGCATTTCTTACATACGAAGAAGAAAAAAAGGGTCTTGAAATTGCCCTGTGGCTTAAAAATCTGGATAAATCCGATGCTGCCGTAAAGGAACAGGAGGATAATCTTGCAATAGCAAATGCACAGCTTGCCGAAATTGAACAGGCTCTTGAGGGTATTTCCTCCGAAATTGAAAACAATCTTAATGAAAGAAATAAATGTAATGCGGATATTGATATTTTAAGACGTGAAATATCATCCTGTGAGGAAAAATCGGCTGAACTTCGTTCAAAAGCGGAAGTCCTTCGCAATGATATAAAACATAACGAAGAAACAATAATCAGAATAGGCAAGGATATAAAGGAGCTTTCGTCTTCAAGAAATCAACATGAAAATCTTATTGTAAAAAAAAGGGATGAACTTTCAAAAATATCCGAAAAGCTTGAAGAAGAACGCAAAAACGAAACCGAATGTACAAATAAACTTCTTACCCTGAGAGGCGGAGAAAGTGATTCGGCAGATAAGATAACGGCAGTAAATGTTGTTCTGACAGGTCTTACAGATAAAGCATCTGACGCAAAAGTAAAATTTATGACTTCTTCCGCTTCTATAACTCAGCTTACTGAACGTGGAGAGGTGATCGAAAATACTATAAAGGCTAATGAATCAAAAATAACTACCCTTAAAAATATTATAAGCTCCTATCAGAAGTCAATAGAGGAATGTGATACAAAATTTCAGGATGCTTCTGCAAGGAAAGAAAAAGCTCAGAATGTTTTACAGCAGGACAAAAACAAAAGCGAAGAACTGAAAAGGAATTTCGATTCGTGTTATCTGAAAGCCCGTCAGCTTTCAGATAAAGCGAAAATGCTTGAGGATCTTGAACGCAACCTCGAAGGCTTTGTTCAGAGTGTAAAAAATATAATGAAGGAAGTACAAAGGGGTGGTCTTGGAGGTATTCACGGGCCTGTTTCGAGAGTAATAAAAACTCCCCTTCGTTACAGTACGGCAATAGAAATTGCACTTGGTGCTGCTATGCAGAATATAGTTACTTCTACCGATGAAGATGCTAAAAGAGCTATACGCTATCTTAAATCAAGCGGAGGAGGACGTGCAACCTTTCTCCCGCTGTCAACTATAAAGGGCAGGGAACTTGTTGAAAAAGGTATCGAAAACTGCAAAGGATTTATCGGAATAGCCGCAGAGCTTTGCAGCTGTGAAGAACAGTACAGGGATATTCTTATGAATCTTTTGGGCAGGATAGTAGTTGTTGAAGACCTTGACAGTGCTAATGCAATAGCGAAAAAATACGGTTATCGTTTCAAGGTCGTTACTCTTGACGGTCAGGTCATAAATACAGGAGGTTCACTTACAGGAGGTTCGCTGTCGAAAAATACGGGTCTTCTCGGCAGAACTGAGGAAATTCAAAAGCTCAGAGCCGAATCCGATGATATGAATCAAAAAGGAAACGGTTTCAAAAAAGCTTTTGACGATATTCAGCAGAAAATAAGACAAGATGAACAGGAGATAATAATTATTACGGCAGAACAAAATACAATAAATGCCGATAAAATAAAATTCTCCGCTGAAATGAGAAGCAGGAGTTCGGAGCTTGAATCTACGCAGCAGCAGCTTGCTCAGGTTATGTCGGAAAGAGAAAATTCCGTCAGCAAACTCGATGAACTTACCGAAACTATGGAGGACGCAAGAAAACTCCTTGATGATTACAGAAAACAAATTTCTGAACAGGAAAAAACCGTAAAAGAACTCACAGGATCAAAAGAGGAATTTACCAAAAAAAGAGAAGCTTTAAGCGAAGAATTACAGAATATAAAGCTCAGGATACTATCTCTTGAAAAGGATGAAACTAATGTAAATGACCTTATTACATCTTCAGCAGCTGCAAGAGATGGTGCAGATGACAAGATAAAGGCTGAAAATGATGAAGCAAAACGTCTGAAAGAACTTAATAAAACTCTCGATTCGGATATAAAAAGATATACTGCCGATGCTGCGAAGAAATCAGATGAAGCAAAAATCAAACGCTCCCATGCCGATGATATTACTCAAAGCAGGCTTGTGCTTGAAAACCGGTCAAATCAGCTTCGTCAGGAAGAAAAGGGCAAAATCGAAGAAAAAGAACATATCTCAAGGGATATTGCAAGGCTTGAGGAAAGAAGAAATAATCTGAAAGCAGCTTTCGATGAAACAGAAAAGAAACTTTGGGAAGATTATAATCTTACAAGACGTGAAGCGGAACGTATTGCAATACCGATAGAGGATCAGTCAAAGTCACAGAAAAGACTTAATGAACTGAAGCAGAAAATAAGAAATCTCGGCTCTGTCAATGTCGGTGCGATAGAGGAATACAAAGAGGTAAATGCAAGGTACATTGAACTTAAAGATCAGCTCGGTGATGTTGAAAAATCCAAATCTGAACTTCTTAAACTTATAAATGATCTCACTAAACAAATGCGTGACATATTTATAGAAAGTTTTGAAATGATAAACAAAAACTTTGCACAGACCTTTACGGAACTTTTTGGTGGAGGAAGAGCTTCACTGTCTCTGAGTGACCCCGAAAATGTGCTTACGACAGGTATAGAAATATCAGTTGAACCGCCCGGAAAGATAGTTTCACATATAGAACTCCTGTCAGGCGGAGAAAAAGCTCTTGTTGCTATCGCGCTTTATTTTGCTATAATGAAAGTGAGTCCTGCACCGTTCTGTGTAATGGACGAGATAGAAGCAGCACTTGATGATGTAAATGTATACCGCTTCGCAGAATACCTCAGACGCATGAATGACAGGACACAGTTCATCTGTATTACCCACAGACGAGGTACTATGGAGGAAGCTGACGTATTGTACGGTGTCACCATGCAGGACAGGGGTATTTCAAAACTTCTTGAACTGAAAGCAAGTGAGATCGAACAGAAACTCGGAATGAAAGCATGATTTTTCTTAATGTACTGAGGAGGTAATTTATGAAAAAGGATAAGGATAAGATCTGTAAGGTCACTTCTATCGGAGGTCAGGCTCTTATGGAAGGAATTATGATGCGTGGCCCTTTTAAAACTACTGTCGGCGTAAGAAAGGCAGACGGTACAATAGAGCTTGAGGAAATACATCCGCTTGATTGGGGCAAAAAACATAAGATACTGAGACTGCCTATAATCAGAGGTGTCGTCAATATGATAGACTCACTTGTTACGGGTGAAAAGGCTCTTATGCTTTCGGCAGACAAAGCTCTTGAGGGTACTGAGGAAGAAGAAGGCGAGTCGTCAAAGCTTGATCAGTGGCTGGATAAACATTTCGGTGATAAGATAATAAATGTCATTATGACAATATCAACTGTAATTGCTGTAATTATATGTATCGGATTATTTTATTTTCTCCCGACATGGCTTTTCCGTATGTCATCGGAGGCACTTACCTTTATGAAAGAGCCTGTAATGGGTATTCCTACATTCTGGCAGTCAGCATATGAAGGTATTGTAAGAGTTATTCTGTTTCTGATATATATGAGTCTTTGTACTCTCAACAAGGATATAAAAAGAGTTTTCCAGTATCATGGAGCAGAGCATAAAACCATTTTCTGTTATGAAAAAGGTCTTGAGCTTACAGTGGAAAATGTAAGAAAACAAATTCGTTTTCACCCAAGATGCGGTACAAGTTTTCTTGTGCTTATGCTTATTGTGGGCATAATAATAGGACTTTTTATCCCCATAAACCATCCCATAATAAGACCTGTGGTAAAATTCTGTCTTCTTCCCGTAACTGTTGGCATAGGATACGAGCTTATAAAAATATGTGCAAGAAATGATAATATCATCACAAGGATCATCGCTGCTCCGGGTGTATGGATGCAGCATATAACCACAAAAGAGCCGGAGGACGATATGATAGAAGTAGCTATAGCTGCCATGAAGGATGTTATCCCCGAAAACGGAGAGGATATAATCAAATGATGATGCACCTTAAACTTTTTTATCTTGCAAAAAGAATACTCGGTGATGCAGGAATTGAATCTCCCGAAGTGGATGCAAAAGAACTTGTCTATAAATTTCTTCCTGAAGATCTGGATCCGGTCTCAATAAAAAAATTCAATGAAGCTGTAAAAAAACGATCAGAAGGTTATCCCTTGCAGTATATCCTCGGTGAATGGAGTTTTATGGGATGTGATATTTCAGTAGGTGAGGGTGTGCTTATACCCCGTGACGATACGGAGGTATGTGTGCGTGGACTTATTGACGAATTAAATTCTCAGGATAACAAAAATATAAAAATAGCAGACCTTTGCAGCGGCAGCGGCTGTATTGCAATAGCACTAAGTAAACAATATCCTCTGTCTGATATTACTGCAATAGAGCTTTCCGATAAGGCTTTTGAATATCTTACAAAAAATATTTCCCGCAACAACTGTAATAATATCACAGCAAAAAAAGATGACATTTCCTTGTGCTTTGATGATTTTGAGGATGAAAGCTTTGATGTTATAATTTCCAATCCCCCATATATATGTACTGATGAAATAAGTACACTGCAAAAGGAAATAAGCTTTGAGCCTTTTATGGCACTTGACGGGGGTAAAGACGGATTATACTTTTATCGTATCATTGTCGAAAAATGGTTTCCTAAACTTAAAAAGGGAGGAATAATGTCCCTCGAAGTAGGAGAAACACAGGCAGAAGCTGTTGCAAAGCTTTTTGGAAAAGTTCAGTATATCCGTATTTTAAAGGATATTCAGTATTTGGACAGATGTGATATAATAAAAAAATAAAATCTTGTACTATAAATTGTACATATCAGGACTTGCTAAATGAGTTATATGCTTGAAATTAACGATTTAAAATTGTATAATGAGGGTACAATAAATAAACGAAAGGATGTAACATAATGGCGGTAGATAAACAGAAAGCACTCGAAACAGCACTTCGTCAGATAGAAAAGCAGTTCGGAAAGGGTGCAGTAATGAGACTGGGACAAAATCCCGCTATGCAGGTGGATGCTATCCCTACAGGCTCTCTTTCACTTGATATGGCACTCGGTATAGGCGGTCTTCCGAAAGGAAGAATTATCGAGATATTCGGGCCTGAATCATCAGGTAAAACAACTCTTGCACTTCATTGTATCGCAGAGGCTCAGAAGCGTGGAGGATATGCGGCATTCATTGATGTTGAACACGCTCTTGACCCTATATACGCAAAGGCTCTCGGAGTAGATATTGATGAACTGCTTGTTTCACAGCCGGATACAGGTGAGGATGCACTCGAAATTACTGAGGAACTTGTACGTTCAGGAGCTCTTGATATTATAGTAGTTGACTCCGTTGCAGCACTTGCTCCAAAAGCAGAAATAGAGGGAGAAATGGGTGCTGCCCATGTAGGTCTTCAGGCAAGACTTATGTCACAGGCACTCAGAAAGCTTGCAGGCTCTATCTCAAAGCTTAATTGTGTGGCAATATTTATAAATCAGCTTCGTGAAAAAGTGGGTGTCATGTTTGGAAACCCTGAAACTACTCCCGGCGGACGTGCATTGAAATTCTATTCGTCAGTACGAATCGATATACGCAAAATAGATACTCTTAAATCCGGCGGAGAAGTTATAGGTTCACGTACACGTGCAAAAGTTGTTAAAAATAAAATTGCTCCTCCTTTCAGAGAAGCTGAATTTGATATTATGTACGGTAAGGGCGTATCAAGAACCGGTGAACTTCTTGACATGGCTGTTTCTCTTGATATAATAAAAAAGAGCGGTGCTTGGTTCTCCTATGACGGAAACAGAATAGGTCAGGGTCGTGATAATGCAAAGGAATTCCTTAAAAATAATCCTGATGTTTCCGCAAAGGTGGAAGAGGAAGTAATGGCAAATAAGGACAAGCTTGCATTTATACGCCAGAGCTCCAAAAAGACAAAAACAAAGAAGGGCGAAGATGACAGTGAAAGCTCAGGAGAGTCAGATGTTGCAGATACTCCGGAGCGTCCTGAAACAACTCCTGTTGAAACGCCTCCTGCTGAGGAAAAATCCGAATCACGCACATCTGAAACCGATATTGATATAATGGTGGACTGATATGCTGATAACGGCTATAGAAGAGAGAAAAAAGAGTATGTCTGCTCTTTTCATTGACGGTGAATATGCGGTGAGCATAGACACCGTTACTCTCATTTCTTCGGGAAAAAAGGTCGGAAGTGAAATTTCCGATGAAGAACTGTATGACCTTATAGAAAATTCAAATATAAGCCGTGCAAAAGAAAAAGCTTTATATCTGATAGAATACCGTCAAAGAAGCCGAAAGGAAATAGAGGATAAACTTATCCCTCTTTTTGGAGAAAAAGCATCAGAGGCAGCTATAGAACGTCTTGAACAGCTTGGTCTTGTAGATGATGAAAGCTTTGCAAGGGAATATGCACGAAGTATTATTGAAGTAAAAAAACTGTCAGGAAAAAGAGCTTTGTTTGAACTTGTAAAAAAAGGCATTGACAAAGATCTGGCAGAAGAAATACTTGAAGAATACGAGGTCGATACAGTACAGCAGATAATTGATGTTATAAATAAAAAATATTTTCGTTCGCTTGATGACGAAAAAGGTTTAAAGCGGACAATAAACGGGCTTCGTACAATGGGCTACAGCTGGGATGATATAAAACAGGCTATGTACGAGCTTGATGTAGAAATTTGATACTGCACAATGTGCATGGGAAGGATGATATATATATGCCGGTAAGAGTGGGAATGGTGAGTTTAGGATGTGCCAAAAACCGTGTCGATGCCGAAATGATGATGTATACTCTCAGAGAGGCAGGTTTTGAACTTGTCAAGGACGTTCAGTATTGTGATGTTGCGATAGTCAACACCTGCGGATTTATAGAGGATGCAAAGCAGGAGAGTATAGATGAAATTCTGGATCTTGTGCGTCTTAAAAACAGACACCGTATAAAAGCAATAATAGTTACCGGCTGTCTTGCCGAAAGGTATCAGAGCGAAGTAATGAAGGAGCTTTATGAAGTTGATGCTGTTGTCGGTATAGGAGGAAACAAGGATATAGCAAAGGTGATAAATGAAGTTCTTGAGGGAAAGAAAAAAGAACTTTTTCCTGATAAGGACGAACTGCCTATATGCGGCGGCAGAGTACGTTCAACCCCTTTTTATTATACATATCTCAAAATTGCAGAAGGGTGTGACAACCACTGTACATATTGTGCCATACCTATGATAAGAGGACGTTTCAGAAGCAGACCTATGGATGATATTATCCGTGAAGCAGAAGAACTCAGCGGAAAAGGAGTAAGAGAATTCATTCTTATTGCACAGGATACGTCACGTTACGGGGAAGATATTTACGGCTGTTCAAAACTTCCGGAACTTCTCAGAAAGCTTTGTGCTATTGAGAAACTGAAACATATCCGTGTTCTTTACTGCTATCCCGAAAGAATTACGGATGAACTTATAGATGTGTTTGCCACAGAACCAAAAGTGCTTAAATATATCGACATTCCCATGCAGCATTGTAACAAGAGAATACTTAAACTTATGAACAGACATGGAGACCGTGAAAGTCTTACTGCACTTGTGAATAAACTCCGTGAAAGAGTGCCCGGTATTACAATAAGAACTACATTCATGACCGGTTTCCCCTCAGAAACAGAAGAGGAGTTCACAGAGCTTTCAGAATTCGTTGAGGAAATGAAATTTGAAAGAATGGGTTGTTTTGCATATTCTGTGGAGGAGGATACTCCTGCGGCTAAAATGAAAGATCAGCTGGACGAGGAAGTAAAACGTCACAGACGTGATATTATAATGGAACAGCAGTCAAGGATAATGGCTGATAATACCCGTAAATTCATAGATAAAAAAGTTGTGGTGCTCATTGACGGTTTTGACCATATGACAGGCTGTTGGTTCGGAAGAACTGCGGCTGATGCTCCCGATGTTGATGCAAAGGTATTTTTTGTTGATAATGGGAAGAAACCGAGAATAGGAGATACCGTTACCGTTCTTGTAACTGATTCTGTTGACTGCGACCTGATGGGCGAAATGATTTCGGAGGATTGACTATGAATTTACCTAACAAACTTACACTGATGCGTATAATACTCGTTCCGTTTTATATTTTCTTTCTGCTTATGCCGATGATACCTCACCATTATCTTATAGCTTTTATTATATTTGCGGCAGCGGCTTATACCGATCACCTTGACGGAAAGATCGCAAGAAAACATAACCTTATAACCGATTTCGGAAAATTTGCAGACCCGCTTGCCGATAAGATCATGATACTTGCGGCACTTGCCTGTTTTGTACAGCTTGGGCTTACGAATGCAGTTGTGCTTACTGTTATAGTTTCAAGAGAATTTATGGTAACAGCAATACGTCTTGTTGCTTCGGCAAAAGGAAAAGTAGTTGCCGCTAATAACTGGGGCAAAGCAAAAACTATAAGTCAGATAGCTGCTGTACTTCTTGTGATGCTTTTGCAGTATATACTTGAACTTGATGCAATGAAAATAATAAGCATTACAAATTATGATCAGGCTGCATTTTGGTTTATGATAACAGATGAAGTTGTTATATGGATATCTGCGGCTCTTACGGTTATTTCAGGGGTTATATATATGGTGCAGAATTTCGAGTTTATAAAAAATGCAAAATAATTTTTCAAAACCCCTTAACATTTGACGATTTATCGTGTATAATGTTAGAAAAGCGAATATCTATCTGCTATGACGGAGAATAGTAACAAAATGGTGTGTTTCAGAGAGATGCCGTGCGGTGAAAGGCATTAACATCACCCTTTGCGAATGCACTCCATCAGCTGATACTGTGAACGGCTTCTATTAGCGGTATCCGTTTGATCTGCGTTAAAGAGAAATAAGGACGGACTTTTGTTCGTTGGATTGGGTGGAACCGTGCATACTGCACCCCATTGTATATTTTTTGTATACAGTGGGGTGCTTTTTGATTCAATCAGCAAATTGATAAAAGGGTTGGTGAGAAATGTTTAAAAATTTGTGTGAGGAACTTGATTCGATAATGGAAAGAGATCCCGCTGCAAGAAGCCGATTGGAAGTTTATTTCTTATATTCGGGCTTCAAGGCTGTGAGGGCTTATAGAAGAGCTAATTGGTTTTTCAGGCATAATATGAAATTCATTGCAAGAATGATCTCACAGCACGCAAGATTTAAAACAGGTATAGAAATACATCCCGGTGCTACAATAGGAAAAGGTCTTTTTATTGATCACGGGATGGGAGTGGTAATAGGTGAAACTGCCGAAATAGGTGATAACTGTACCATATATCAGGGTGTTACTTTAGGCGGTACCGGTAAGGATCACGGTAAACGTCATCCCACACTCGGAAATAATGTACTTGTGGGGTCTGGTGCAAAGGTTTTAGGGCCTTTTAAAGTAGGGGATAATGCAAGAATTGCCGCAGGAGCTGTGGTGCTTACAGAAGTACCCGAAAATGCTACTGCTGTGGGTGTGCCTGCAAAGGTTGTAAGAGTAAACGGTGAAAAAGTCGTATGTTCAAGTACAAATCTTGATCAGATACATTATAAGGATCCGGTTGCAGAACAGCTTAGTGAGATCGAAGGACGTATACGAGAACTTAAATCTGCTTTCGATAATTTTGAAAATGGTGCAGGGATATGATTGAAAATTATGATATGAAAGGAAGATACTTATGAAAATCTTTAACACTATGTCAGGCAAAAAGGAAGAACTTAAAACTATAAATGACGGGGAAGTAAAAATTTATGCCTGCGGTCCTACAGTTTATAATTATATCCATATAGGAAATGCACGTCCTATATGCGTTTTTGATATTCTGAGAAGGTATCTTGAATACAGAGGCTATAAAGTTACTTTTGTGCAGAATTTCACAGATATTGATGACAAGATAATCAAAAGAGCAAACGAGGAAAACAGCGACTACAAAACCGTTTCCGAAAAATATATAGAAGAATATAAAAAAGATGCAAAGGGGCTTAATGTGCGTGATGCATCGATTCATCCCAAGGCTACGGAAAATATAGCTCAGATGATAGATATGATAAAAACTCTTGAGGAAAAGGGTTATGCATATTCCACAGAATACGGTGATGTATATTTCCGTACAAATAAATTTAAAGAGTACGGCAAGCTTTCACATCAGCCCCTCGAAGATCTTGAGGCAGGTGCAAGAATACAGATAGGCGAAACAAAAGAAGACCCGATGGATTTTGCCCTCTGGAAAGGTGCAAAACCCGGTGAGCCTTCATGGACTTCTCCGTGGGGAGAGGGCAGACCCGGATGGCACATCGAATGCTCGTGCATGGCTAAAAGGTATCTTGGAGATACTATTGATATTCATTGCGGAGGTCAGGATCTTATCTTCCCTCACCATGAAAATGAAATAGCTCAGAGTGAATGCAGCAACGGTGTTACCTTTGCAAATTACTGGATGCATAACGGCTATATCAATGTCGATAATAAGAAAATGTCAAAATCACTGAATAATTTCTTTACTGTACGTGATGTTGCCGAAAAATACGGCTATGAGCCTATCCGCTATCTGATGGTATCTTCACACTACAGAAGTCCGATAAACTACTCGGTTGAGATAATTGAACAATGCAAGTCCGCTCTCAACAGACTTTATAACTGCCGTGAAGACCTTACATTCCTTGCACAAAGCAGTACAGGTACTTTTAAAGAGGGTGAAGAAGAAATCAAACAGTCACTTCTCAGTCATAAGGATGATTTTATCGCCGCTATGGATGATGACCTGAATACAGCAAATGCAATTACGGCTATGTTTGAGCTTGCAAGCGATATTAATTCAAAGCTCAATGCCCGTACAGCACCGTCAAAGGAGCTTTGTGATTTTGCACTCGGTCTTTATAATGAACTTGCAAATGTTCTGGGACTTCTTTATACAGAAAAGGAAAAGGGTATAGATGAAGATGTTCAGGAACTTATCGATCTGCGTAATCAGGCAAGAAAAAATAAAAACTGGGCAGAGGCTGACCGTATCCGTGACGAACTGAAAGCAAAGGGAATTACTATAAAAGATACTCCCAACGGTACGATAATCGTTACAGAATAATGGTGAATTGTTATGATACGTTCATCTGACGAAATACAAAAATTAATATCAGCGGCACTTAAAATAAGAAAGAATTCATACGCCCCCTATTCGCATTATGCGGTGGGGGCGGCACTTCTTACTCATGACAGAAAAATATATACGGGTGTCAATGCGGAGAATTCGTCATATCCTGTCGGGATATGTGCGGAAAGGTCTGCTTTTGCTGCCGCTCTGTCTGACGGTAAAAGAAGCTTCAGGATGATTGCCATAGCAGGAGGAAAAGCAGGTGAACAGCCTGAAGGCTATTGTATGCCGTGTGGTATGTGCAGACAGTTTATGTCCGAATTCTGCGCAGAAAATTTTGTTATTTTATCTGTAAGAAGTGAAGACGATTTCAAATCGCTCAAATTAAAGGAACTTCTTCCGTATGCTTTCGGATTTGATCTATTAGATGGTGATTAATATGAATCTTCCCGAAGATTTTAAAAATGAACTTAAAATAATACTTGGTGAAAATGATTTCAAAAAGTATATAAGCCTTTTTGGAGAACCGTCTTTCAGAGGCATAAGTGTGAACAGGCTTAAAACAACACCCGAAAAACTTTTGCCTCTGCTGAATTTTGAGGTTGAAAAGTGTCAGTTTTATAAAGACGGATATTATATTCCGTCCGGTATTGAGGGTATAGGAAAAAATCCGCTTCATCATGCAGGGGCATTCTATGTACAGGAGCCGTCTGCAATGTCGGCTGTAAGTCTGCTTGATGTACAAAAGGGTGAAAAGATACTTGATATGTGTGCCGCCCCCGGAGGAAAATCTGCTCAGATAGCTTCACTTTTAGGAGGTACGGGGCTTATCTGGTCTAATGAAATAGTAAAAAGCCGTGCTCAGATACTTCTTTCAAATTTTGAAAGGATGGGTATTTGTAATGGTGTTGTGTCAAGCTGTCATCCAGATATTCTGTCGGAAAAGTTTGAGGGCTTTTTTGATAAAGTGCTTGTTGATGCACCATGCTCGGGAGAGGGTATGTTCCGCAAGGATAATGATGCGATAGGTGAGTGGAGCAGGGAACATGTTGCGGCTTGCAGTGAAAGACAGCTTGCAATACTTTTGTCAGCGGTAAAATGTCTTAAAAACGGGGGAACGCTTGTCTATTCCACCTGTACTTTTTCTTACGAAGAAAATGAGGAAAATGTAAAAAGACTGCTTGAAATGTGTCCCGAAATGGAAGAATATCCGTTTGAAGATATATTCGGAAGAAAAACAGAATTTTCAAATGCTGTCCGCATAACCCCTTTGGAAAAAGGAGAGGGGCATTTTGCGGCACGTTTCAGAAAAAAAGGAACTGCTGAAGCTTACGTGGAAAAAGCATATCAAAAAAATCTTTCCAAAGATACGGAAAAGTTTATTCGTGATTTTCTTGACGACATATTCGTTAAAATACCCGACGGCAATATAAGAATATCAAATAATAAGATATATATTCAGCCGCCCACACTTCCTCAGACGGATATAAGCGGAATACTCAGGGCAGGTGTACTTGCAGGGGAAATAATAAAAAACAGGATAGAGCCTTGTCATTCACTTTTTACATCATATCCCGCTGATATGTTCAGGCGTGTTGAAAATCTCGGACTTAATGATGAACGTACAGTACAGTTTCTTCATGGGTGCGAAACAGACTGCAAATGTGAAAAAGGTTATGCGGCAGTCGCAATAGAAAACATGACTGTGGGTTTTGGAAAATGTTCGGGCGGCAGACTTAAAAATAAATATCCTAAAGGTTTGCGGATTTGGTAATATTTTATTAAAAAATTCCTTTTATTCAGACGAAAAATATGTTATAATAGTGGTGTGATTTTGTAGGTCAGAAGGGAGGAGAGTTATGCTTAAACGTATACAGGCATGGGATAACCGTATTCTTACAAAGCTTTCACAGAAACATACCAAAAGTCTTAACAGGATAATGGTGTTTGTGACAAAAACGGGTAACAACGGCTATGTATGGTTTGCACTGACAATTCCTCTTTTGATTTTTAACAGATTCAGGCTTGTGGGATATACGACTATATTATCAATGCTTATCTCAGGTCTGTCGGGAGAAATTACTATAAAACATATTGTGGGTCGTGTACGGCCATGTAATAAGGATTTCGGGAAAGACCTGCTTATAAAACATCCTGCACATTATTCATTTCCATCGGGACATACTTCGTCTTCGTTTGCGGTGACGATGGTAATGTTTTTTATGATGCCGGTGCTGTTTGTTCCTGTTCTGGTGTATGCGTGTCTGATGGGATTTTCGAGAATGTATCTGCTTGTACATTATCCCACAGATGTTATTGCAGGCATGGTCTTAGGGATAATATGCGGAACTGTTGCAGTTTCGGTTTCACCATATATCCCGTTCTTTTCATATGGAATATAGTTTGCATTTTTATTATTATAAAAATATCGGTTGTTGTATCATCGAAAACGGTACAACAACCAATTTTTTTATTCAATGCACGAAAAAGCCTTTCTCAAACGTATTATTAGTTAAAGCACCGGTGCTTGATTACTTTTTGAATTTATGTTTTTTCGGTTTTGACTTCCATATATCAGATACAGTCTGAATGCGGAAGTGTGTTGATCGGGGGTGGTAAAATGAAACTCAGTACCGAAAGGGCACAGGAAATTGCTGAAAAATATGCAGATATGATATACCGTATAGCTTTACATAATGTACGTTCTGTACAGGATGCGGAAGATATTCTTCAGGAGGTGTATGTTGTGCTGCTGACGAAAAGAGTCCCGGAGGACGAGGAGCATTTGAAAAACTGGCTGATAAGAGTAACTCTGAATAAATGCAACAGTTTGCACCGTTCCTTCTGGCACAAAAATACCGAAAGCATTGAGCAGCATGGAGAACTGATTGCTGAGGAAGAAACGAGTGTTATAGAGGAGATCAGACTTCTGCCAAAGGATGAAAGGAATATTATTTACTTGTATTATTATGAATCCTTTACTATCGCTGAAATTGCAAAACTGCTGCATAAGAATTAGAATACTGTCAGTTCAAAGCTGCAAAGAGCAAGAAAAAAACTTAAAAAACTGATTGAAGGAGGATAAGACTATGGAAAAAAACAGATATACAGAAGAAATGGATAATATTACCGTATCTGATGAAATCCTTGCAAATGTGTTCAGAAACGGCAGCACGATTGTTAAAAAAAGAAAAAAAGGAGAATGTCTGCCATAGCGGCTTTGACAGTTGCCGCAACTGTCGGAGGAACTGTATCGGGTATGTACTTTCTTTCGGAAAAGGTGGATAATAGTTATGAACTTACCTTCGCTATGAATGTCAATGCATCAGATGAAGAGGGAGATATATGTTTCGGGCGAGAAAGTAGTTATATGTATCAAAAAGCAGGAAGAATGTTTTCATATGAAGATTTTGATCCTGATAATTTTTACTTTCCGTTTGATTTCATGTGCAACGGCAAAAATGTTGAATCAGTTACTGTTACCGCAGAGGGTGATACAGCCATTATTGTTGACTATCTGGGCGGATATGAGAAATATGATATTAACGGAATAAAAAAATCAGAATTTGATGACGGAACTTTATTGAAATATAACTATAGAGATTATAGAGATTCGCGTACTATATACTTTACAGGTTGTCGCGAATACGGAACTGCAGGTACTGTGTTTAAGCACCGTGATACTGATTTTTATTCATCAGTTACACTTACCCCTGAAGATATGTCGCTTATAATGAATACCTATGCTCTTTCGGAAGATAACAGAGACAGCTGGAGTCCGATTCCACGTCTGATGCTGACTTTTATGGGAAAAGAACCGGGCGGGTCAATCATTATTCCAACACGTGAGGAAACGGAGGAAATGGAAGATGCAGCAAGATCTCTTCAGTCAACAAGAAATAATATAGAGAACTGGAAAAATGGGATCGGAAGTGACTGTGCCATTGAACATCTGGAAGGTAATGAAAAGTATCTTGCAAGAAAAGAGAAGGAATACACTGAGAAGTACGGAAGAGACGGCAAACTTTGTTATCTGGGCGTTCAGGTAGATGAAATGCAGGATTCAATAATTGGTAAGATAAGTCTTGAAAAGCAGATAAAACAAATAGAGTCCGGAAATGAACTGGAGGGTGATCTGGAAGATATACGTGAACAGTTAGCAAGAACAGAAAAACGTATAGAGAAATATAAGAAAGCGGTAGAAGAATATAATGCTCTTATGCAGGAATATGCAGATGAAATAAACGAAAGATATAAGGATATTTCAGTGATGCTTACGGTCAATTTCAATGACGGCACTTCGGAAAAAACGAAGATAAAACTTCATGCGGATGCTTCAAAAGAATTGAATTATGCAGATGAAGCTATTAAAGAAATAATGGGAAACATAGATGTAATGAAAATCAGTTTTGTAACTGAGAATGTAACATAATAAATAAAAAATTCAGCTCCGGATTCGTCCGGAGCTGTTTTTGTATTTGTAAGAAAATAATAAATTTAAGTATTTGCTTTTACAGTCGTTACGTATTACATTCAGCAGCTTTATTATTTGGAACGAAAAAGCCTGTCATTCTGAGGAGCGCAGCAACGAAGAATCTTTTTAAACAAAACTGATTTATTGAAAAGATCCCTCACTTCGTTCGGGATGACAGCTGTCGTGCCGGCAGTGTCGATTACCGCTACTCGAATTTATTGATATATCATACTTAATTTGCTATAAAAGTAAAAAGCCTGTGATTGTGCTTTATTATTTTTCTGTACAGAATTCTACTTTCTTTCCCTCAAGTATCATATTCGTTGTTCTTACAGCACACATTTTACCGCACATTGAACAGGTATGTCTGTCAGCAGGGGGAGTGCTTTCAAAATATACCCTTGCTTTTTCGGGGTCAACGGCAACTTTGAACATTTCTTCCCATTCTACTTTATGTCTTGCCTCTGCCATTTCATTATCTTTATCTCTTGCATGGGGTACACCCTTTGCAATATCGGCAGCGTGGGCAGCAATTCGGCTTGCAATGATACCCTCTTTTACGTCATTAAGATCGGGTAGTCTGAGATGCTCTGCCGGAGTTACATAGCAAAGGAAATCTGCTCCGCTTGCAGCTGCTATAGCTCCGCCGATAGCAGAAGTGATATGATCGTAGCCGGGGAAAATATCTGTAACCAACGGGCCGAGTACATAAAACGGTGCATTATGACAGATACGTTTCTGAAGCTTCATATTAGCCTCAATTTCGTTCATAGCCATATGTCCGGGGCCTTCTACCATTACCTGTACATTTCTTGCCCATGCTCTTTCGGTCAATGCACCGAGTTCGATAAGCTCAGAGATCTGTCCTGCATCCGTAGCATCGTCAATGCATCCGGGACGGAGTGCATCGCCAAGACTTATCGTTACATCAAATTCCTCAAGTATATCCAGCACTTTATCATAATATTCGTAGAACGGGTTTTCATTTCCTGTCATCATCATCCATGCAAAAAGAAGAGATCCTCCTCTGGATACGATATTCATTTTTCTTTTGTCACGCATAAATGCTTCTACTGCACGGCGGTTGATACCTGCATGAATTGTCATGAAGTCAACGCCCTCCTCAGCGTGTGCACGAACAACTTTGAGGAAATCTTCTGCCTTTATTTCGAGAAGGTCTTTTTCAAGATAGCCTATTGCATCATACATGGGTACAGTACCTATCATTGCAGGGGATTTTTCAATAAGCTCACGGCGGAAAGTGTTTGTTTTTCCGTAGTTGCTCAGATCCATTATTGCCTCCGCACCGAATTTCAGAGCCATATCTACTTTCTGCATTTCAACATCATAATTTTTGCAGTCACCCGATATGCCAAGATTTACGTTTATTTTTGTACGCATACCTGCACCGATACCCTCAGGTGATATAGATTTGTGGTTTACATTACAGGGAATAGCCACTTCTCCTTTAGCAACAGCTTCCATTACCTTTTCGGGAGTGGTGTACTCTTTTTCTGCAACGATTTTCATTTCGGGTGTGATAATACCCTTTTTAGCGGCTTCCATTTGTGTTTTGTAAGTTTTCATAATTCATGTTCCTTTCAAGCTTTTATATTTTAGTTTTTGAACTGACCGTTATAATCAAAAGCATGATCCATAGGGCCTGAACCTTTCCCAAGGTCGAGCATGGCAGATAATGCACCCGAAATATATGCTTTCGCTTTTTGTACAGCGTCTTCAACAGAATAGCCTTTTGCTAAATTTGCTGCAATAGCCGAGGAAAGTGTGCAGCCTGTTCCGTGAGTATTTGGATTATTGATCCTTTTTCCCTCAAAAGAGGTAAAAGAACCGTTACGGTACAGAATGTCGGTAGCATCATTTATACTGTGTCCGCCTTTGACAAGTACGCAGACCCCGTATTTCTGACCAATAAATTCCGCTGCTTTTTCCATGCTGTTTTTGTCACATATTTTCATATCCGCAAGAACTTCCGCTTCGGGAATGTTCGGGGTTATTACGCAGGCAAGGGGCAATAATTTTTCTTTAAGCACACTGACAGCATCCTCGCTTATCAGCCTTGCTCCGCTTGTTGCGACCATAACAGGATCAACGACGATATTCTCCGCTTTATGAAAAGACAGCTTTTCTGCTATCATTTCGATCAGAGCTGTTGATGATACCATACCGATCTTTACCGCATCGGGACGAATATCTTCAAAAACTGCATCGATCTGGTGTCCGAGAAATTCCGGTGAAACTTCATATACACCTCTTACTCCTGTGGTATTTTGTGCCGTGAGTGCGGTTATTGCACTCATTGCATAAACACCGTTGAGGGTGATCGTTTTTATATCTGCTTGAATACCGGCGCCTCCGCAGGAATCGCTTCCTGCGATTGATAATGCTGTTTTCATCTGATACATCCTTTCATAGCATTATTTTTATATAGCGGCAAAAAGTGGTGTCCCCGATCTGCCGCTTTTATTTAATTAGTGACTGTTCAAATTCGTTTTACTATTCTTTATTTGGGTTTATACCATTTCTTAAAAAGATCCCTCACTTCGTTCGGGATGACAGTCAACTTGTCATTCTGAGAAACTTAGCGTATCTGTCATTCTGAGCGAAGCGAAGAATCTTTAAAAACTATAACAATCATTATTTTAGTTCAGCGTAGTAAATTTGAGCTAACCATCAA
>OMZF01000146.1 GCA_900315465.1 uncultured Eubacteriales bacterium
AAGTCAGTTGTTACAGGTCTTGAGATGTTCAGAAAGACTCTTGACTTCGCAGAGGCTGGCGACAACGTAGGCGTACTTCTCCGTGGTGTTCAGAAGAACGAGATCGAGCGTGGACAGGTTATCGCAAAGCCGGGTTCAGTTCATCCCCACACAAAGTTCCAGGGTCAGGTTTATGTACTGACAAAGGATGAAGGCGGACGTTCAACACCTTTCTTCAGCAACTATCGTCCTCAGTTCTATTTCAGAACAACTGACGTTACAGGCGTTATCACTCTTCCTGAGGGAACAGAGATGTGTATGCCTGGCGATAACGTAAACATGGACGTTGAGCTTATTAAGCCTATCGCTATGGAAGAGGGTCTCCGTTTCGCTATCCGTGAAGGCGGCCACACAGTAGGTTCAGGCGTTGTTTCCAAGATCTACGAATAATTCCGTTTTCTTGTAAATACTAATTATCGCACTGTACAGGCGAAAGTCTGTACAGTGTTTTTTTATTTATTAGTGATTGGTCAAAATAACCATCAAATACTATGAAACATTGTTTAAAGTGATAAAAATAAAATATTTTCAGATTTTTCTTTTATTAATTTATTACATATGTTATAATAGGTTCAGGAAATTTTTTGTATTGGAGGCTATTATTATGTACTATTTGGGTATAGACCTCGGCGGTACCAATATCGTCGCAGGTGTTGTTGATGAAGAGGGTAAGATCGTTGTCAAGGCTAAGTGCAAGACAAGTGTTCCGCGTACAATGGAGGCTATCTGTGATGATATGGCTTCTGTTGCTCAGTCAGCTCTTCAGAATGCAGGACTTACAACTGCGGACGTTCAGTATATCGGAATCGGTGCTCCCGGTGCTGTAAACAGTGAAACAGGCATTATTGAGTTTGCTAATAACTTTGGTTTTCACAACTGGAAGATCAAAGAAATGATGGAAGCTCGTCTTGGTGTTGAGATATATGTTGAGAACGACGCTAATGCTGCTGCGTACGGTGAATTCTGTGTAGGTGCAGCAAAAGACGCAAATGATGCTGTTATGATCACACTCGGTACAGGTGTTGGCGGCGGTATCATCATTGATGGTATGATCTACAGCGGTTCAAACTATGCAGGTGCAGAAGTAGGACATACTGTTATCCAGCATAACGGTCGTCTTTGTACCTGCGGCAGAAAAGGCTGCTGGGAGGCTTATTCATCCGCTACAGGTCTTATTAACATGACAAGAGAGGCTTGTTCTATCCAGCAGGCTCCTCAGTATCTGCTTTATCAGAGCATCGGCGGAGATCTCAGCAAGATCGACGGTAAAACTGCTTTTGATGCTGCAAAAAAGGGTTGTCCTCTTGCACAGTCGGTTATTAATACTTATCTTGAGTATCTCGGATGCGGTCTTGTAAATATCATTAACGTATTCCAGCCCGAAATTCTTTGTATCGGCGGCGGTATAAGCAAGGAAGGCGATTTCCTTCTCCAGCCCCTTATGAAGCTTATTGAGCATGACCGTTATACAAAACATAATGACAGACAGACTAAAGTTTGCATAGCTGAGCTTGGCAACGATGCAGGTGTTATCGGTGCTGCTTTCCTCGGCAAATAATCAGAGTTTTTCTTCATGTTTTAATAACTCCTTTTCCGATGATGCGGTATGGGCTTTCTGCCTGTACCGCATCATCGGCGTTTTATCCAGTTAGTAGTTACAATGAAAAAGATCCATCACTTCGTTCGGGATGACAACACCTATACTTTTGTATCAAAGCAAATTCATTGTAAAAATAAACTTTGCGTAGCGGTAATCGACACCGGCGGCACGCCGGTGTCATTTTGAGATGTGCCCGTAGGAAATGCATTTGGGGCACGAAACAACGAAGAATCTTAAAAATGCTGATTAAAACCAGAACAGTATAAAAGGCTGCTGCACAAAAGTACAACAGCCTTTGTTTAAATTTGAGAAACCAATCAATCGGGTTCTTTGTCCATGTCATCGTTCCAGATCATGTAATTGGATTTGCCGTTTTTCTTGATATTGTAAAGCATGGTATCAGCGTGTTTGAGTGCTATATTCATATGCACCTGATCGTATATCGGCATACCCGCAATACCTATGGAACATGATACACGATGATTTTCAGGTACATCGGCTTTTGCATGGATCACGGCTTCTATTTCGGGTATGAAATAATTACTATCTTCTATTCCCTGATATACTGCCTTTGCAATCTTTTCACCTTCATCTGTACCGTAACCGGGGAGTATGATAACAAATTCGTCACCGCCGTATCGTACAATATATCCCTTTGTGCCGACAACTCTTTCAAACAGTCTTGAGAAACATATAAGTATTTCGTCACCTACATCATGTCCGTATGTATCATTACAGAATTTGAAGTTATCAAGGTCAAGATAAATAGCAGTCGCAGAAATATTATCCCTCTTGCCCTGAATGACAAGATTTGTGTAATCATCGATTTTCTTTGTGAAACCTTGTCTGTTAAAGAGTCCTGTAAGCAGGTCTGTTACCGCACTCTGCTGGAGTTTGTGGTTCATTTCGTTGATCTCGTCACGGGCTTTAAGTCTGTAGATAGTGTCGTTCATCTGACGGAGGGCAAATTTGAATATAGTAAGGTCGTTTCTGTCAAGGAATATGAAATTACCTGTCATATTTTCGTGAAGCTCTATACAGGCTATCATAAAGCTTGTAAGTTCATCGCCCATCGTTATAGGTACACAGGCAAATGAAACGATATTATTCACGCCGAATATTTGAGTAACGGGGGTATATTCATAGAAATCCCTGTCAAAACGTGATGCAACGAATTCCTTTTTATGCCGTTTCAGATAGCTTGCCACACCGTACAGCATTTCATCAGATATATCCAGATCACCGCTGTTATATCTGATAACCGGATTGCCGTCAACGACATCAACATAAAGTATATAGTCTGCATTATAGTTATTCTGGAGTGTTACCATAGAATCATCAATAATGTTATCTATGGTGCTGGTCGCTTTATTAAGAAGCTCCTGCCATGTAAGCAGGAAATTGATACCCTTGGTTCTGTCCCCGAGCATTGTCTGCATTTCGGAGATCTGGGTAAGCTCTTCTATCTGATATTTATCTATTTTATCAAGTCTCAGTGAAATATGCTTTTCAATAAATGATTTTTTATGAAGTTTTGCGAAAAGTCTTTCTTCTTTATGTTTATAACCGTGTTTTTCACAATATTCTATGGCAAGATTGAGTATTTCTTCACCCTTTTCTATTTCACCCTGTTCGACATACATATCATACTGTTCTTCCGCAAACATCGCATATACGAAGAACCGCAGACCTTCCGTGCGGTACATATGGAATCTTGCTTTATCCATATATTCCTGAGCCTTTTTCATATCCTCACTTCTTTCAAGAAGTCCGGATACGAAATTGTAGAAGAACATATCGTCATCCCAAAGGAAATAGCTGGGGTCTTCAGAACTAAGCAGATGATAAAGCACACGTTCCATTTTATTCAGGTAAAAATGTGCATTATATTCTATACCCATTTTGTAACTGCAATATACTATCATTCCGTATACTTTGGAGAGGTTGCATATTCTCATACGGTGCATTTTCACAGAATCAAGCAGTTTCAGTACAAGGAGAAGGTTATTGTATGCTATATCATAGTTATTTGAAAGTATGGCGTTTGTAGCCATGTTATAAAGCGTTTCGGCTACGTTATAGGCATCCTTTTGTTTATAGAAAAGTTCCAATGCACGATTGAAATAATCATTTGCCTGATTGAACTGCTCGCTTACTATACGGTTGAATCCGAGACCATTATATATGGATGCTTCTTCTACCTTGTCATTTTGTTTTGTTACAATATCAAGACACTTTTTATAGTAATAGTCAACAAATGAATAGAAACCGTAGCCCTGAGCAAGAAATACATTCTTTTTCCATGCGTTGATTATCAGACGTTCATTTTTGAGCTTATTTGCCAGATTCATAGCATCTGAGAAGCTTTCCTGATCTTCGCATTTTTTTGCGTCACCCGAAAAATATTCCTTTTGGTTGCCGAAGCCGTAGAAAAGAATATGTGCAAGGTGATTGTATGCCTCAAATTTCAATGCTCTTTTCTTGAAGCCGTCAATATCTACTTTACCCTCGATCTTATACCACATGAAAGCAGTCCAGCCGTCAAGCAGGCACATAAAATCTATTATCTCAGACATAAGAAGATATTTTTCAGAACCGCTTTTTTTAGCTATTTTCATGCATTTATCCGCATTTTTTCTTGCAAGACTCGGCTGACCGCCGTAAACCTCGCACACAGTAAGCAGATAATGATAGCGGAATGTATATTTTATATTCGGATGTTTGTTATTAACATTTTTCAGGCGTTCACACATTATAAGTGCCTGAGTATAGTTTTTGCTGTATATTGCTGCTGTAGCATACAGTATGTAAAAACGCACAAGATTTTTCGCTGTTATGTTAGTCTTAGCCGTAATAAGCCGGTTATATATTATGTCAAGATAATACATAGCCTGTCGTTCGGCAAGGGTAAGTATCATATTATTTATTTTTGAAAGGTAATTTGCAAAATCATTAAGATTAGGTTCAAAGCTTTCTATAATATTCACGGTAGCCTGAGGGTCTTGAATATTCCAATCAAGCATGAAATTAAGTTCTTCTATTTCACGAACAAGCTCCGACCATATTGCAGATGCGTATGCAGGTATTACATATGCTTCATTATAGTTGGCAAGCAGGGAAATATTGTCATAGCTTTTGGTTATGAAATGTCTTAGAAATTCGAGTGTACTGCTTTCTGCCAAATGGAGTCTGTTGAGAACAAAAAACAGTGTATGGTCATTTGAAATATATGAAAGTATATTCACCAGAGAATTCGCAAACATTTTCCTTTCATATTCGACTTCAACGACAATTATTTCCTCGGTACGTTCACACTCCCCCTGCATGATATAGCTTTTGAGTGTGGGTCTGCTCAGATAATATACATCTGTGGCATCAAGGAAGTCATCTATCGGCATTTCTGAATAATACTTCAGATAAAGCTGTTTTATCCAGCCTAAAAAAGGCTCGTATGCTTCCTGCATCTTATTTGCCGAAAATTCGTGATAAAGGAAGTCGATCTTATTTTTGCATTTATCTACAGCCTCCTGAATAGATTCTACGGAAAGACTCAAAGTATTATAGTGTTTAACAAAAAGAATACTGCTGTGATGCTGTTCAAGTCCATGAACTATTGAATCGACGATTTTTCGTGTGTACAACTGGGAACATGATTCCATATCGATACCTCCATTCTCCACTATTATATCAAAAACTATTGATGTTTTCAATATAAATTATAAAAAATTCATGTGATTTTTATTTATATGGAATATCATTTTGCATATTTTTGTTTTACAATTTTGTTGTTTTGTTGAATGGAAATTATTTTTTCTTATTATTGTTGCACTTTTTTACGGTTTGTTATATTATATATTGTGAGTTTGTGTGTTTTGTCAGACTGATTTCCGGTAGTGATAATAGAAAGGTAAATGAAGAAGATGAAAGTTATTGTAGTTGGATGTGGTAAAATAGGTACAACAGTCGTTGAAAGTCTTGCAAATGAAGGGCACGATGTGGTGGTAATAGATACAGACCAGAAAGTTATTGACAATATTACCAATATACATGACGCTATGGGCGTATGCGGCAGCGGTACAGACTGTGAAACACTGAAGGAAGCAGGTATAGAGCATTGCGATCTCCTTGTAGCTGTCACAAGCCTTGACGAACTTAATATGCTGTGCTGCTATATAGGCAAAAATCTCGGTGCAGGGCATACTATCGCAAGAATACGCCGCCCCGAATATAATACAGATAATATAAGCTTTTTGCGTCAGCAGCTTGATCTGTCATTGGCTCTTAATCCTGAAATGCTTGCCGCAAGAGAAATGTTCAACATACTGAGATTTCCTTATACTGTGAAAATAGAAACATTTTCGGGAAAAAGCTTTGAGATAGTGGAAATAATACTAAAAGAGGAATCCGCTCTTACGGGTGTTAAGCTTATGGACATAAGAAGCCGTTTCAAGCAGAATTTTCTTGTTGTGGCTGTTCAGAGGGGTGACGAAGTATTTATCCCCGGCGGTGATTTCATACTTCGCAAGGGAGATAAGATTGGACTTACAGCATCTCCGATAGAAGTACAAAATCTTATGAAAGCTTTAGGTGTTGACAGCAAGCAGGCAAGAAATGTAATGATACTCGGTGGCAGCCGTATAGGCTTCTATCTTGCTAAATTGCTTTCTGCTGCGGGTAATAATGTCAAACTTATAGAACGTGATACTGAAAGGGCAGAGGAGCTTGTAGGCATGCTTCCTAATAAAACCGTTGTAATAAACGATGACGGGGCACAGCAGGAGGTGCTTATGGAAGAAGGTCTTAATACTACAGATGCTTTTGTAGCTCTTACGGGAATGGATGAACAGAATATACTTCTTTCGATTTTTGCATCGGTAAACAAAGTTCCCAAGGTAATATCAAAGGTAAACCGCAAGGAGCTTATGAGTATGGCTGACCAGCTCGGACTTGATTGTATTATTTCTCCCAGACGCATAGCGTCAGATGTTGTTGTACGTTATGCAAGGGCTCTGGAAAATTCAAGAGGAAGCAATGTTGAAACTATGTATAAGATAATGGATGATAATGCGGAAGTGCTTGAATTCAATGCTAATTCCGATTTTGAGGGAATAGGCGTTCCGCTTAAAAATACCAGACTCAGAAAAAATATACTTATTGGCGGTATAATCCGTGAGCGTAAGGCGATAATACCTACCGGAGATGATAAGATTCTTCAGGGTGACAGAGTAATTGTTGTTGCGGCAGGTGTCAGACTTAATGACCTGTCTGATATTCTTGCGTAAGGAGTACTTGATATGAATCGTAGAATGGTTGTATACAGAGTCGGTCAGATACTTGAGCTTGAGGCGGTGCTGCTGCTCATTCCTCTTGCAGTGGCTGCCATTTATGCGGAATGGAGAGGTGTGGGCTGCTTTGCAATATCCGCTGCGGCGGCAGCTGTACTCGGCTTATTGATGATACTTATATTCAAGCCGTCAAATAATCTGATGTATGCCAAAGAGGGTTTTTCAATTGTTACTATTGCATGGATACTGCTGTCTGTTTTCGGTGCTGTACCATTTTTCATAAGCGGAGAAATACCAAATGCGGCAGATGCTTTTTTTGAAACGGTCAGTGGTTTTACCACAACAGGAGCTTCACTTGTTCCCGATGTCGAAAAAATGAGTCATGGTATGCTTTTCTGGAGAAGCTTCACCCACTGGATGGGGGGAATGGGGATACTTGTTCTGATAATGGCAATAGTTCCCACAGATTCGGGACGTTCAATGCATATAATGCGTGCCGAAATGGCAGGGCCCGTTATTGGAAAGCTTGTTCCCAAAATCAAGGATACAGCAAAGATACTTTATGTTATATATCTTGGTATAACTGTGCTGGAAACTCTTTTTTTGCTTGCGGGAGGAATGCCTGTTTTTGACAGCATTGTTCATGCACTCGGTACTGCAGGTACGGGAGGCTATGGTATAAAGGGTGATTCCATCGGAGGCTACAGTCCCTATATACAATGGGTGATAGCTGTATTTATGGTTATATTCGGCATAAACTTTAACCTGTATTATCTTATTCTGATGAAGAAATTTTCTGCAGCCGTAAAAAATACGGAATTGTGGCTGTTTTTCGGAATGATAATCGTTTCGACTGCTGTTATCGCCGCTGATATATACAGAATTTATAATAATGTCGGTGACAGTGTGCGTCATTCATTCTTTCAGGTGACTTCCATAATGTCAACAACAGGATATTCGACAGCGGATTTTGATAAATGGCCTGTGCTTTCAAAGGATATAATATTCATACTGATGTTTGTTGGCGGCTGTGCAGGTTCTACAGCAGGCGGTCTGAAAATTTCCCGTATACTTATAATGATAAAGACCGTTATCAATGATATACGTCAGCAGCTTCATCCACGTTCCGTTACATCCCTTAAAATTGACGGCAAACCTGTTGACAAGAATACGACACAGCGTGTAAGCACATATTTCATACTTTATATATTTCTTATAGTAGCTGTATTTCTTCTTATATCCTTTGAGCCTTTCGGATTTGAAACAAATCTTACAGCAGCGGTATCCTGTGTCAATAACGTAGGGCCGGGATTTGGTGCAGTAGGCCCTTCGGGTAATTATTCGGGATATTCCGATTTTTCAACTATAGTGCTGTCGTTTGCAATGCTTCTCGGCAGACTTGAAATATTTCCCATGATCCTTGCTCTTAACCCTGCCAACTGGGTGAACAAGAATAAGTGATATAAAAAATTTACTGTCAGGTATGGAGTTCTGAAAATCATGAATAATAATGAAATTGATAATTCGTCGGTAACAGCCGATATAAATCCCGATGAATATTATCCGGATAATGCTACTGATATTACTCATCACGAGCGTTTCAGGAGAAAAGTATTCAAAATGGTTTCTGTGGGTGTTGTGGATGATTTTATAAATCAGATGTACGATATTATCAGTACATTTGCTCTTGTGCTGAATATCGTTGTTACAGTGCTTAGTACCTTTACGGAGCTTGATTTGAAATACGGATCTGTTTTCGATTATCTTGAGGCGGTGACTATCGCATTTTTTGCCTTGGATTATATACTCAGATTATATACTGCAAATTGCCTTTATCCATACAAGGGGGAATGGAAATCTCTTGTAAAATATGTTTTTTCATTTACGGGAATTATTGACCTTTTGTCATTTCTTCCGTATTATCTCCCGTCATTTTTCCCTGCAGGTGCAGCGGTTTTCAAAATGTTCCGTGTGGCAAGGATATTCCGGCTTTTCAGGATAAATGCCTATTATGATTCGCTTAATGTAATAGCCGAGGTTTTGCAGAGAAAAAAACAGCAGCTTATGTCATCTGTTTTTATAATCCTTGTTCTTATGCTTGCTGCAAGCCTTTGTATGTACAGTATTGAAAATCCGTATCAGCCTGATGTATTTGCAAATGCCTTTTCGGGTATATGGTGGGCAGCATCAACTCTGCTTACTGTAGGCTATGGTGACATTTATCCCGTTACAACTCTCGGAAAGGCTGTGGGGATATGTATAACATTTCTCGGTGTAGGTATGGTAGCGATACCTACAGGTATTATTTCAGCAGGTTTTGTAGAGCAATATTCACGTCTTTCAAATATTGACAATGCATCTGAATCAGATGTACACTTCATTAAAATAGAACTTCAGGAAAAAGATAAATGGGTGGGAAAACGTATTGCAGACCTGTCACTGCCACATGGAATGATAATTGCAGTGATACAAAGGGGAGATAATACAGTTATTCCGAAGGGGTCAGTACGTCTTGAATCAGGTGATAAGCTGGTGCTTGGTGCTGAGTCTATAAAGGGAGAGAAGCCTGTTTATCTTAAAGAAATAGTTCTGCGTACAAATCACAGCTGGAATGGTCAGAAAATAAAAGATCTGGATATATCCCGCCAGTCAATTATAATCATGGTAAAAAGAGACGGAAAGACCATTATCCCGAAAGGTGATCTTATACTTATGGAAAATGATACAGTTATGATGTACTCCAAGGTAAAAGAAAAGAATACATGGTCTGATACTCCTGAACAAGAGGTTTAAATGATAAAAAAATTTTTTTTAAGCGAAAAGAGAAAATATCTGTTAAGAACAGCAGCGGCTGTAGCTGTAGTTACTTTAATGGTGTTTATATCCGATATTTCGGGCGAAAAGGAGATTATTTTCCCTGAACTTGCAGCACTTGCACTCGGTGCAGTAATATGTGAGCGTATGCCGTGGAGGGTGTCAACACTGCAAATGGCGGTGTTTATGACTATATCCGCATTTTTAGGCTGGTTTTTAGCTAAGGTGGACGGTATACCTGTATTTATAAGAATTATGGGAGGGTTTATCATATGCAGTATCCTGCTTATCAAAACAAAAAGCACCATGCTGCCAGTACTCTCTGCTTGTATACTGCCTATACTTACTAATGCACAAAGCATACTTTATCCTCTTTCGGTGATAATTCTTACTTCCGAGATAATACTTATACGTTTTTTATTTAAAAAATGGGGTATCATCACTTCTGAAAAAACGAAAGAAGAAAAGCTTTCAAGGCGTGACGAAATAACAAGATTTATTTTTGTAACGGCTGTACTTGCAATAGTTACGGCAATTTCTGTATCCTCGGGATTTACATATCTGATAGCACCGCCGCTTATTGTGGCATTTGCCGAAATATCATATCCCGAAAGTCCGGCAAAAAAATCACCGCTTATACTTATCATAGCGGTTATCATGTGTTGTATATGCGGAACTGCCGCAAGGCTTATTTTATGCGAAACGGCAAAATTACCATTATTTATTGGAGTATTCGTTGCTGTGGCGGCATCTTTCTTTGTTCTGACACTTCTTGAAAAGCCGTTCCCACCGGCTGCGGCTTTGGCAGTTCTGCCGTTTATACTGCCGCATCAGGCTGTTGTGACATATCCTTTGCAGTCGGGAGCAGGAATTGTTATTTTTGTTGCGGCTGTAATAATTTACGACTATGTGCGTAAGCATTTGAGTAAAAAGGAATGTGGTGAGGAAAATGACGTATTGTTATAATTGCGGTACAAAGCTTTATCCGAAAGAACTTGATGGAGAAGGAATTATTCCTTTTTGTGAAAGATGCGGCGAATACCGTTTTCCTATATTTTCGGCAGCTGTAAGCATGATAGTATTTTCCCCTCAAAAAGACAAAATACTTCTTATAAGACAGTACGGCAGACCGCATAATATACTGGTTGCCGGTTATATAAATAAGGGGGAGTCGGCAGAACAGGCCGCCGCAAGAGAAATTACGGAAGAAACAGGGCTTAAATCCTCTGATTTTCATTTTAACAAAAGTGCATATTTCGAGCCCACAAATACTCTTATGCTGAATTTCAGCTGTACTGCATTATCCGATGACCTGAGCGGCGTAAACAAAAAGGAAGTGGATTATGCAAAGTGGTATACGCTTGATGAAGCTAAAAAAGAAATAAAGCCCGATAGCCTTGCACAGCATTTTCTTAATTATGCTTTGATCTGAAAATACTGCCGTTGAAAAATCCGCTGAAACGGTTGGAAATTTCTGTAAAGGTGGTATAATTATGTCAGAGGAAGTGCAGAATATGTCTATAAACTCCATTGATCTACCTATTGAAAAAATGGAGCATACAGAAAAATACCTTAAGACAGTTTCCTGATTTTATCCAAATTAACCAAGAATTCCTTGCCTTTAAGACGGTGTGAGTATATCACAGAAGTGTTAAGGTAAAAAATAACTGCGATCCGGTGAACCGAATCGCAGTATTTTTTGTTTAGAGAATATAAATTATTGATTAAGCCTTGCCGACCGAACCGAAGAGTTCCATCTTCTCCTTAACAGTAGCCTTGATAGCCTCAAAGCCAGGAGCGAGGAGCTTTCTGGGATCGAAGCCCTTACCCTGAAGATCTTTGCCCTCTTCGATATATTTTCTTGTTGCTTCCTGGAATGAAAGCTGGCATTCTGTATTAACATTGATCTTGGAAACTCCGAGAGAGATTGCCTTTTTGATCATGTCAGCAGGGATACCTGTGCCGCCGTGGAGAACGAGGGGCATTTCACCTGTCTTAGCCTGAATAGCGTCAAGTGTCTCGAAAGAAAGACCTTTCCAGTTTGCAGGATATTTGCCGTGGATGTTGCCGATACCTGCTGCAAGCATATCAACGCCGAGATCAGCAATAGTCTTGCACTCGTCGGGATCTGCACATTCGCCCATACCTACAACGCCGTCTTCTTCGCCGCCTATTGAACCAACTTCGCATTCGATTGAAAGACCGAGGTTATGTGCTACATTTACGAGTTCCTTTGATTTTGCAAGGTTTTCCTCAAATGGATAGTGTGAACCGTCGAACATGATGGATGTGAAGCCTGCCTTAACACACTTGTAGCATCCTTCATATGTACCGTGGTCGAGATGCAGAGCAACCGGAACAGTAATTCCGAGTGATTCATCCATAGCCTTTACCATAGCTGCTACGGTTGAGAAACCTGTCATGTACTTGCCGGCACCCTCTGATACACCGAGGATAACAGGACTGTTAAGCTCCTGTGCTGTGAGAAGGATAGCCTTTGTCCATTCAAGGTTGTTGATGTTGAACTGACCTACTGCATAGTGACCTGCTTTTGCTTTTTTAAGCATTTCTGCTGCATTTACCAATGCCATTGTAATCACGCTCCAAAA
>OMZF01000053.1 GCA_900315465.1 uncultured Eubacteriales bacterium
GAGTTCCAGAGCGGTCAAATGGGGCAGACTGTAAATCTGTTGCTTCGGCTTCGGTGGTTCGAATCCGCCCTCCCCCAGAAACGCCCCTCGTCTTACGCCGAGGGGCTTAATGAATGATGAATAGTGAATAATGAATAATTTATAATGAAGCTGTAGTGCGTTTCTGTATTATTCGTTATTCACTATTCATTTTTCATTATTCATTAAAAAGAAAACTTATCGGTCAAATAAAACCGAAAATAGCGAAATAACTGACAACCAGAAAAAATTATTATTTTAGAAGTTACTAAAAATTTTTTCATTACATTCATAAAACAACTGCTGCCAATGTACCGTTGATGATACATTGGCAGCAGCTTTATTTATCCTCCTAAAAACAGGGGCAGGCTTATTATTTATTATCAATAGTATTTTTGCATAATAGTTTTTATTACATCAGCGATAATACTATTATATTTATACCACTTTAACATCTTTATGTCAATCAATTATATAACACTCTTATTCATTTACGTTACATAATGCCAATATTATTTTTTTAAGTCCGATAATATTGAAATTATCAAGGTTTTATTATATAATAGGTAAAGTGCAGATTTTTTGTCGTTTGAATGAATATAATGTTATACGGCAAAATTATGCAGTTATAAACTCTTGAATACAGATATTCTTTTTTATGATGGGAGTGCTTTATAATATGAGTAAAATGTATGAACATCTGCTTGATGGTGTAAAAACAATACATTTTGTCGGTATCGGCGGATCGGGTATGTGTCCTCTTGCCGAAATACTTCACCACGGCGGATATAATATCACAGGTTCTGATGTTGCAGAATCTGATACACTTGCAAGAATACGTTCCTATGGTATACCCGTTACAATGGGGCATTTTCCCGAAAATGTCATTGGTGCGGATTTAGTGGTATATACAGCTGCCGTAAAAGCTGATAACCCCGAACTTGTAAGTGCAAGAGAAAAGGGTATCAGAACTATAGAACGCTGTATAATGCTCGGTGCAGTTGTGGAAAAATATAAACAGTCTGTTGCTGTATGCGGTACTCATGGCAAAACTACCACAACTTCAATGATAACACAGATACTTACAATGTCCAACTTTGACCCTACCGCTGTGATAGGTGCAAAACTCCCTTTCATAGGAGGCAACAGCCGTGTAGGTCAGTCTGAGATAATTGTATGTGAAGCCTGTGAATATGTGGATACTTTTCTCCACATCTATCCTGCACTTACTGTAATACTTAATGTGGATGAAGATCATCTTGATTATTTCGGTACTCTCGACAGAATAAAAGAATCATTTACAAAATTTGCAGACCAGACTTCCGATACACTTGTTGTAAACGGTGATGATGAAAATACAATGCAGTGCGTAAATGATATGGATAAAAAAGGCAAAAAGGTCATTACTTTCGGTTTCGGTGAAAATAACGATTTCCGTGCAGTTCTTACAAACAGCGGTGAACAGGCTTTTGACAGCTTTGATATTCTTCACAGAGGCAAAAAAATAGCTTCTGTAAAGCTTAATGTTCCAGGTAAATTCAATGTTATGAATGCACTTGCTGCCGCTGCTGCCGCAATTACACTCGGTGTCAGTCCCGAACAGGCTGCAAAGGCTCTTGAAGCTTTCAGCGGTGCCCACAGAAGATTTGAAATTCTCGGCAAACCCTGCGGCATTACTATTGCAGACGATTTCGCACATCATCCCACAGAACTTAAAGCAACTCTTACCACTGCCATGGGAATGGGTTATAAACGTGTATGGGCAGTTTTCCAGCCACACACCTTTTCAAGAACTTACCAGTTCCTCAATGAATTTGCAGAGGTGCTGTCAATAGCCGATAAATGTGTACTTTCGGAAATTCTTCCCGTAAGAGAAACAAATCAGTGGAATATCTATGCAAAAGACCTTGCGGATAAAATCGACGGCTGTGTATGGTTTAAAACCTTTGACGAAATAGCCGATTATGTTGCAAAAGAAGCCAAAGAAGGAGATTTAGTCATTACCATCGGCGGCGGAAATATTTATATGTGTGCAAATATGTTACTCAAAAAGCTTTCAGAAAAAGAATAATATACCTTTAAGGCAGGGATGTTGATTTGGATAAAAGACTCAAGCTTTACGGCTTTAACAATCTTACAAAAACCCTTAGCTTCAATATCTATGATGTTTGCTACGCTAAAACGGAACGTGAACAAAAGGATTATATAGCATATATTGATGAACAGTATAATTCGGAACGTCTTACAAAGATACTTTGCAGGGTGACCGAAATGATAGGAGCTACTGTCCTTAATATTTCAAAGCAGGATTATGATCCTCAGGGGGCAAGCGTTACCCTTTTGATATCCGAAAAAGGTCTGCCTGAAAAAGTAGACCCGTCATGCAACTGCGGCGGAAAATTTATAACCCCCACAGGTGAAACTATTGCCGCTCACCTAGATAAAAGTCATGTTACAGTACACACCTACCCCGAATATTATCCGGGTAATGCTATCGCAACTTTTCGTGTGGATATTGACGTTTCCACCTGCGGCACTATTTCCCCTCTGAACACCCTTGATCTCCTTATCGACAGTTTTGATTCCGATATTATAACTATAGATTACCGTGTGAGAGGCTTTACCAGAAATACTGACGGAAAAAAGCTTTTTATAGACCACAAAATAACATCTATACAGGATTATATCAAGGATGAAACCTTAAAAAGATATGATACTGTGGATATTAATGTATATCAGGCTAATATTTTCCATACCCAGATGCTTATAAAAGAACTGGAACTGCAGAACTATCTGTTCAAAACAGATGTATACGAAATTCCACCCAAAGAACGTCTTGCTATTTCAAACAGTCTGCGAAGAGAAATGATTGAAATATTCAGCGGTTCAAATGTCTATAATGAGGATTGAAGAAATGAAGCTTTCACAGGAACGTGCACCTATACTTGAGGCACTCAGCCAATACAGAGAAAATCGTATCGTATCATTCGATGTACCCGGTCATAAACAGGGAAAGGGAAATCCTGAGCTGACCGAATTTCTGGGCAGACAATGTATGAGTGTGGATGTAAATTCCATGAAACCCCTTGATAACCTTTGTCATCCCGTAAGCGTAATAAAAGAAGCCGAAGAACTAATGGCTGATGCATTCGGTGCTGCAAATGCTTTCTTCATGGTGAACGGTACATCAAGTGCTGTACAAGCTATGGTTATGAGTGTATGCAAGCGTGGGGATAAGATAATCATGCCGAGAAATGTACACCGAAGCAGTATCAATGCACTTATAGTCTGCGGTGCTGTACCGGTATATGTAAACCCCGGTGTAAATAAGCAGCTCGGTATTCCTCTTGGTATGTCAGTAGAATCCGTAAAAAATGCTATTGCAAAACATCCCGATGCAAAAGCTATTATAGTAAACAATCCCACATATTACGGCGTATGCTCAAATCTGCGTGAGATAGTGAAAATCGCACATCAGGCGGGTATGAAGGTACTTGTTGACGAGGCTCACGGCACACATTTTTATTTTGGTGATTATATGCCTCTTTCCGCTATGAGTGTGGGAGCAGATATGGCGGCAGTAAGTATGCACAAAACAGGAGGCTCTCTTACACAAAGCTCTGCCCTGCTTCTCGGGTCTTCAATGAATCCCGGATATGTACGTCAGATAATAAATCTTACTCAGACCACAAGTGCCTCTTATCTTCTTCTTTCATCTGTTGATATTGCAAGAAGAAATCTCGCACTTAACGGCAAAAAAATATTTGAGCGTGTGACCTCTCTCGCATCCTATGGTATTCAGGAAATAAACAAATTAGGCGGTCTGTATGCTTTTTCAAGAGAGCTTATCAATGGTGACGATATTTTTGATTTTGACCCGACTAAAATTTCTGTACATACGAGAGACATAGGTCTTGCCGGAATAGAAGTATATGATATTCTGCGTGACCGCTTTGATATTCAGATAGAATTCGGTGATATAGGCAATATCCTTGCTATAGTTTCAGTTGGTGACCGTATACTTAATGTCGAAAGACTTATATCGGCACTTTATGAAATAAAACGTCTTTATACAAAAAATCCTGCCGGTATGCTCGACCACGAATATATTGAACCCCATGTTGAATGTTCCCCTCAGGAAGCATTTTACAGCAATAAAAAACAACTCCCCCTTGATGATACATTAGGCAAAGTATGTGCTGAATTTGTAATGTGCTACCCTCCCGGAATACCAATACTCGCCCCCGGTGAGCTTATAACAAAGGATGCACTCGAATATATAAAATACGCCAAAATCAAAGGCTGTAACCTTACAGGTGCAGAAGATATGAATACGGATAAAATAAATATAATGCTTTAAAAAGCATTAGAAAGGAAAGTAAACATGGAAATGTGGTATACGGAAGAGCAGACTAAAAATGTCCGCTTTTCTATAAGATGCGACAAACAAAAATATTCCGCTCAGTCGGATTATCAGCGTATCGAAATATTCAGCACCCCCGAATTCGGAGATGTCCTCGTTCTCGATGACCGTATAATGCTGACAACAAAGGACGAATTTATTTACCATGAAATGATAACCCATGTGCCTATGGCAACAAATCCGTCTATAAAAAATGTCCTTGTCATAGGTGCAGGAGACGGCGGTACTGTAAAGGAACTTACAAGATATAAAACTATTGAAAATATTGATATGGTAGAAATAGACAGCATGGTAGTAGATGTCTGCAAGGAATTTCTTCCCACGGTTTCATGCAGACTCAGTGACCCGAGAGTTCATGTTCATATAGATGACGGACTGAGATTTGTAAGACGTGTTGAAAATGAATATGATCTTATAATCGTTGATTCTACTGATCCCATAGGGCCGGGCGAAGGTCTGTTTACTACGGAATTTTACGGAAACTGTTTCAAAGCCCTTAACGAAAACGGTATTCTTGTAAATCAGCATGAAAGTCCATATTACAAAACTTATTCAAAAGCCATGCGTCAGGCTCACAAAAAATTAGTGGAGTTTTTCCCGATATGCAAGGTATATCAGGCACATATCCCCACTTATCCGTCAGGACACTGGCTTTTCGGATTTGCTTCAAAAAAATTCCATCCTACCAATGATCTTAACGAAAGTGCATGGAATGTTTTAGGGATAGATACTCAGTATTATAACACAAGACTTCACAAAGGCTGTTTTGCACTGCCAACCTATGTTACCAAACAGCTTTTGGAAAATGAATAATTTTTTAAAAAACGGAGGTTTTCAAAATGGGAAAGGCTTTGATTATCGGAGCAGGCGGTGTGGCAAGCGTCTGCATACACAAATGCTGCCAGAATTCTGATGTATTTGAGGAAATATGCATTGCAAGCAGAACTAAGTCAAAATGCGATGCCCTCAAAGCTAAACTTGATGGAGGTAAAACAAAAATTTCTACAGCTCAGGTAAATGCTGATAATGTGGATGAACTTATCGCACTTATCAATTCATTCAAGCCTGATGTAGTAATAAACCTTGCTCTGCCCTATCAGGATCTTACTATCATGGATGCCTGTCTTGCAACAAAGACTAATTATGTTGACACAGCTAACTATGAACCCCTTGATACAGCTAAGTTTGAATATAAATGGCAGTGGGCATATCGTGAGCGTTTTGAAAAGGCTGGCATAACAGCACTTCTCGGCAGCGGTTTTGATCCCGGTGTAACAGGTGTTTTCAGTGCTTATGCTATGAAACATGAATTTGACGAGATAAATTATATTGATATTCTTGACTGTAATGCCGGAGACCACGGTTATCCTTTCGCTACAAACTTCAATCCGGAAATAAATATACGTGAGGTATCTGCAAAGGGCAGCTATATCGAAGACGGTAAATGGATCGAAACAGAACCAATGGAGATAAAGCGTGTATACAATTTCCCTGAAGTCGGAGAAAAGGATATGTACCTCCTCCACCACGAAGAACTTGAATCCCTTGCACTCAATATTAAGGGTATCAAGCGTATACGTTTCTTTATGACATTTGGTCAGAGTTATCTTACACATCTGAAATGCCTTGAAAATGTAGGTATGACTTCCATCGAGCCTATCGAATTTGAGGGCAAACAGATTGTTCCTCTCCAGTTCCTCAAAGCTGTTCTTCCCGACCCTGCATCACTCGGCCCGAGAACTAAGGGTAAAACAAATATCGGCTGTATCTTCATCGGCAAAAAAGACGGCAAGGATAAAACATATTATCTTTATAATGTATGCGACCATGAAGAATGTTATAAGGAAGTAGGCTCTCAGGCTGTTTCCTATACAACAGGTGTTCCGGCAATGATCGGTGCTGCTATGCTGCTCACAGGCAAATGGAATACTCCCGGTGTACATAATATCGAAGAATTCGACCCTGATCCGTTTATGGATGCGCTCAATAAATTTGGTCTGCCATGGAAAGAAAGCTATAACCCCGACTTGGTTGACTGATAACATTAAAAATAAAAATGCCCGTTATCTTTATGGTAACGGGTAAATTACTATCAGGAGAAAATTATATGAATAATAAAAAAGGTAACGCTGCTTCTGTTGTATTGTTTATAATAAGCGGAATTATGCTTACTCTTGCAGCTTTGGCACTATTAGGTATAACATCGCAGAATAAAGAAATAGAAGATGCCAAGAAAAACCTCCCTCACGTTGAAGGAATTGTTGAGGAACTGAAATATGACAATGAAAATCGTCATTATGTAGCACTTGTACTTTATGCCGTTGACGGTGAAGAATATGAAGTTGAGCTTGATAATGCAACATCAAATAATAAGCCGGGAACATATATGACTGTATATTACGATTCTTCTGACCCCAGCTATATTCTTAATGAACCAAGTATGAGAGAAACAAGCAGTGTATATGTAGGTATAATAATTTTTGCAGGTGGAGGAATAGGATTAATAATTCTTGGAATTGCCATGAACAAATCAGCTGATAAAAGAATACGAAATCTCAATAATATGCCTACAGGTTATAATTCTGTATCACCTGTTGCCTATAATAATGTAATGCAAACATACAAGGGATATGACGGAGGTCTTGACCCATCTCAGCCATATAATCAGGAGATGAATCAGAACAATGGGTATTATAATCCCAATATGCCGTATACAAACTATCCGGGGCAGAATCCTCAATATAATAATCCTCAGAACAACAATTACCCAAATAACAATTATCCCCCATATAATAATTACTGAACATACAAAAACTCCGTTCCGGTTTTTTCCGGAACGGAGCTTTATTATTATCGGTTTTTAAATATCAGATTATGAAAGTTCGTCAACCAGTTTCTGGAGAGCATCAAGTGCTTCCTCGGGAAGTGCATCATATCCGCCCTTCTTTTCAGAGAAGCCCTTAACAGCGTTTACACGATTGATCATAGCATTCTTGAGAGCAGTTTTGTAATCAGCATCGTTCATATCGGGATCAAAACCTTCCCAGTTGAGAATTTCAACATCCTCAAACGGACCCCACTTCTCAAACTTAGCTGTACCCTCAACAATAGCCTCAAGAACTCCGAGAGTATCTTCTTTCTGAACCTTCTTGCCCATGAAATCGCCTGTATTTACGATATAGCAAGCTACGTTCTTTTCCTCAACCAGCTTCTTGAATTTTACATAGTCATTTACAAGAGGATATGTTCTGAATGGGTTAGCATAAGGAACAATACGAAGTGCATTCATATCTGTACCTGCTGCAACACGTTCAGCAGTAGATGTTTTTGTAGCAAGTGTTGCACCCATTACAGAAGCAAGAGCAGCACCCTTGAGTTTTACGCAGGGAGGAATTGTAGGATCTTTCATTATCCAGATGATTGAGTTAACAGGAGAAGAAATCTTGTCAACTCTGTTCGGTGACCAGAGTTTTGACTTGATAGCACGACCGTTACCGTTTCTGATGTCCTCTGTTACGAGCTGGATCTTACCCTCGCTGTCCTTTGTGCAGGAGCAGTTCTGTACGCTGAGGAGATACTTATTATCGGGGCAGCCTGTGGGATAGTCAGCTGTCTTGTCGAAATATGAAGGCTCAAGTGCTATTGAAGCACAGGTATCTGAATTTATGATGAACGCATCATCATGGAGAACTGTTATGTTCGGATATTTGCCGTCATGCTTAGCGTGTGTGAGAGTTGACTTACCTGAGCCTGAAAGACCGAATACAGAAGCAACATATTTGCTGCCGTCAGCAAGAGTATATTCTTTCTGACCGCCATGGCAGGAAGCATAGCCGTTACGGTTAGCTATAGCCCATGCGATAGTAAGAGTACCTTTTTTATGTTCGCCGAAATACTTCATACCAAGTATTGCAGCACAGTTATTCTCTGTGTCGAAATAACAGCAGGTGAGGTCATCGCTCAAACAGCTGTAATCTACATCCGGAGCAGGTGTAGGAGCCCACTGAGGATCTGAGAAAATATAAATGTCAGGCTCGTTGCCGTTGCCTACAGGCTGTGAACCCTCATACATTTTTGCATATTCCTCGTTGATATACTGGAAGTTGAGCAGCCAGTTATACATAAGGTTTTCCTCTCCTTCAGGAATAAGAAGGTGAGCCTTTACCATAAATTCGGGATCAAGTCCGATATAAGCTGACGCATGATAGAGTTTCTTGAAACGTGTCTTATAAACAGCATCCATAACTACCTTATCAAGCTTTGTATCATCTACACCGGGTTCGCCCTTAATTCTTCTTGCAGCAGCATATCTGCCTGTTACAGCACCGTCATTGAAAAGAAGAACTTTTGCATCTTCAGGAAGACCAACCTTCGGGCCTTCAAATACAGGCATATCTGTAACGATTGTGCCGGGTGAATTTTTAGCGAGGTTATAAGCCTCCTCAAGTGATTTTACCTCTACAACATTATTGCCGTAGAAAGCACCCTCAATAATTGAACGTGTTTTTGAAAAACCAACTTTTCCTTTTCCTATTTCGTTTATAGGATAATAAGCTTTTGTTGACATATTGTCCTGCCTCCTCAAAATAATCTGAAAATGATACAGCTGCACATTTTCAGTACATATTATATTTTAACTCATAGCATCGTCATTGTCAAGACGGTTAATTTCAAAAAATACATTTTTCAACAGATAAAATGAAATCTCACATTTCAAATTATTCAAAAATATGCAATTATTAAGGTCATATTCACAAAATCCGAATAATCAGAACAAAAAAACTTCATTTTTTGACATTAACGGTAAAATGTATAAAACTAAGGCACTTAATTTTACTAATATAACAATTCTCTGAGTTTTTCCTTATCTGTTATTGTGATACCCTTGCGGGAAAGCTCAACTATTCCCTCAGAAGCAAAATATTTAAGCATTCTTGTAACAGCTTCACGGGCAGAACTGATATATTTTGCTATCTGTTCGTGAGTAAGTTTTAATGTAAGACTGTCACTCCGTACCATTTCATCCCACAAAAATACGGCTATTCTCTTGTCAAGACTTAAAAAAAGTATCTGCTGCATTACCCATACAACATCTGAAAAACTTTTTACGGCATTATCAAGGGCATAATTCTCAACATACAGATTTTCCCTTGCAACCTCTGCCATTGTATTGCCGCTGACTATGTATACCTCGCTGTCCTCCTCCGCATCAATGACAACATCAAATGTTATCGACTGCAACACACATGATGCGGAAAGCATACATACTTCACCCTTTTTGAAACGGTAAAGAGTTATTTCCTTTCCGTTTTCACTGAGAAGATATGCCCTCAGACATCCGCTCACAACCATTATAGCACCTGTGCAGCTGTCACTTATACCATGTATATTTGTACCCTTTTTATAATTTACGGTAGTTGTATTTCCGCAAAGTTTTTCTCTTTGTTCATCTGTAAGCTGCTCCCAGAACGGAAAGTATGTTCTGTATACAAGTTTACATTGTGGTATTTCTATTGCCAATTTTCACCTCTCCTTATACAGCAGCGTGCTGTCATCCTGAGAAAAGCGAAGGATCTTTTAAATATAATAGTTATTCTGGAAAGATTCTTCGTCGCTTTGCTCCTCAGAATGACAAGCTTTTTCATAAATAAGTTAATAATATTTCTTATAAAAGAACTCATACCCAATAAGGATATGAGTTCTGTTTTTTATTATTTCAGACTGCTTATTACAACATCCTTCACTTTGCTGAGTGCAGAATCAATTTTTGAAATATCCCCTACACCTGCCATAGCTCTTTCAGGCTTTCCGCCGCCTTTTCCTCCGACAAGCTCTGCTGCTGCCTTTACTATCTTACCGGCATTCGCACCTTTTGCCTGTGCATCTTTACCGCAGGCAACACAAAGATTTGCTTTGTCACCGTCTATTGCAAACATTACCGCAATACAATCGGGGGCTTTTCCAAGTACAGTATCAGCCATTGTTTTGAGAGCCGCTGAATTTGTTCCCTTGAATTTTCCGCAGGCAATACGAACTCCGTTATACTCCTCTGCTGATGAAAGCATAGCATCTATTCCCTGTGATGAAAGCTTTGCTGTAAGAGCTTCTATTTCCTTTTCCTTAGCTTTGAGTTCTTCCATAAGTCTCTCTGCTGCTTCACCGAGTTTCGATGAATTTTTAAGTTTAAGTGCTTTCATAACATCATTTACTGTGTTATCGTATGAATCAAGCAGTTCTATCACTCCGGAACCTGTGACAGCTTCAATTCTTCTTACGCCTGCTGCTACAGAGTTTTCGCTTATGATACGGAAAAGTCCGAGTTTTGCTGTATTATCCATATGTGTACCGCCGCAGAATTCCTTTGAAAAATCACCTGCAATTACTACTCTTACAATATCTCCGTACTTTTCTCCGAACAATGCCATAGCACCAAGCTTCTTTGCTTCTTCAATTGGAAGTTCCTTTGTTTCTACAGCATAAGCCAATGCTATCTGCTCGTTAACAATGCTTTCTACTTTTTTAAGTTCTTCCTTTGTAAGTGCCGAGAAGTGAGTAAAGTCAAAGCGAAGTTTATCATCTGTTACCAGCTGACCTGCCTGCTCAACGTGAGAACCAAGTACCTCTCTGAGTGCTGCCTGAAGAAGATGTGCAGCAGTATGGTTTCTCATAATAGCATATCTTGATACAGGGTTTACAAGTGCCTGTACTGTTTCTCCGACTTCAAGAGTACCGTTATCAATATGACAGCGGTGCATGAATATACCGTTATTATCCTTAACGGTATCAAATACAGTTACTTCTGCTTTATCAGTCTTTATTGTACCCTTGTCACCTATCTGTCCGCCGCTTTCAGCATAGAACGGTGTGCTGTCAAGCACAAGCACAACATCCTCTCCTGTTCCGCCGAACTCAACTTTTTCTCCGTCTTTTACTATTGCAAGTATCTTTGATTCACTTGTAAGGGTTTTATAACCTAAAAATTCTGTTTTTGCAATTCCGCTGAAATCAACGGCATCACTGAGCCATGCTTCTGTATCTGATTTCTTTCTTGCTTCCTTCGCTCTCTTTTTCTGCTCTGCAAGAAGTTTGTCATAGCCTTCTATATCTACTATCATGCCTCTTTCAGCAGCAATTTCTTTAATAAGATCAACAGGGAAACCGAATGTATCATTAAGTCTGAAAGCATCTTCACCTGAAATACGGTTTACTTCAGCTTTATCTATTATATCATTAAGCATCGCAAAACCCTGATCAAGTGTTCTGCCGAATGCTTCTTCTTCTGTTCTGATAACCTTTGTGATTATTTCTCTTTTCTCTGCAAGTTCGGGATAATAGGGGTTTTCTGCTATTACAGTGTCAACTACTTTATAGAGGAACGGGTCTTTCACTCCTAAAAGTCTGCCATGACGTGATGCTCTTCTGAGCAGTCTTCTGAGAACGTATCCTCTGCCTTCGTTTGAGGGCATAACACCGTCACCTATCATAAATGTAACACTTCTTATATGATCTGTGATAACACGCAGTGAAATATCGCTCTTTTCATCAGCACCGTAATTTACTCCTACAAGTGAGCTTATCTTCTTCATTATGTTTTGAACTGTATCAACAAGGAAAAGATTGTCTACTCCCTGCATTATACAAGCAAGTCGCTCAAGTCCCATACCTGTATCTATGTTAGGATGGTCAAGAGGAGTATAGTTGTTATTTCCGTCATTATCAAACTGGGTAAATACATTGTTCCAGAATTCAACATATCTGTCACAATCACAGCCTACACCACAGGTAGGACTGCCGCAGCCGTATTTTTCACCTCTGTCGAAATACAATTCTGAGCATGGGCCGCACGGGCCTTCTCCATGTTCCCAGAAGTTATCTTCTTTGCCAAGTCTTACAATATGGTCTGCTGATACTCCTACTTCCTTTGTCCATATCTCAAAAGCTTCATCGTCATTTTCATAGATAGATACCCATATCTTATCAACAGGAAGTTCAAGCACATCTGTACAGAATTCCCAAGCCCATTTTGTAGCCTCGTGCTTGAAATAGTCGCCAAAGGAGAAGTTACCCAGCATTTCAAAAAATGTGCCGTGTCTTGCTGTGATGCCTACTCTTTCAATATCAGGTGTACGGATACATTTCTGACAAGTTGTAACTCTCTTTCTCGGAGGAGTTACCTCTCCTGTAAAATACTTTTTCATCGGTGCCATACCTGAATTGATAAGCAGCAGACTTTTATCATCTCTCGGTATAAGCGGAAAACTCGGAAGTCTGAGATGTCCCTTTGATTCAAAGAATGAAAGATATTTTTCTCTCAGCTCGTTAAGTCCTGTCCATTGCATTACTGATCACCTTTTCCTTAATTTTTGTATTCCCATAAAAAATAACGAAGCCTTCCGTATGGGACGAAAAGCTCCGTGTTACCACCCAAATTGCATATACTGACGTATATACCGCTCTATGACTTTAACGCAGTCCTACGCTGTGTTTTGCACAGCAGCTCCAAGTCAGCCCGAACACTCTTTCACAGGGATATTCCACCAACGCTCCCCTCTCTTTAGTGAAGAAATATGTTCTTTTTCTCTTCTCAGCCGTCAATATTCAATTCGTACTTCTTTATTATATATCATTTCACGAGCTTGTCAAGGGGGTTTTGAGAAAAATCAGCCGTTTGCATTTGCCGAATTAAGAAGATTGCGTATATTCTGCATCCTGCTGTCGAGTGAAGCACTGACATTTGCACAGTCTGTAAGTTCATGTGAAAGTTTCTCCAGCATATCAGCAGGGATATTCTTTTTATACCGCATCTTATGTTCGAGGCTTGCCCAGAAATCCATAGCTATTGTACGAAGCTGAACTTCCACCTTTACCATTTTCTTTTCATTTTCAAGAAATATAGGAACTTCCACAATAAGATGCAGACTTCTGTACCCCGAAGGTTTAGGATTTTTTATATAATCCTTTTTGCTGATAAGAACTATATCATCCTGACTAAGCAGACAATCCGCAAGTCTGTATATATCATCCACAAATGAACATATAACCCTTACTCCTGCCACATCATTAATATTTTCTTCGATAGATTCAAGTGTTCTCGGAAGATTTTTCTTTATCAGCTTTTTCATTATACTGTTGTGGTCTTTGATTCGTGAATGAATTGATTCTATCGGATTGCCGTCATATTTTAGAGAAAACTGTTCATTCAGCACCTTAAATTTTGTTTCGATCTCCATTATGGCACATGAATAATTAGCAAAAAAACGCTCTACAGGGAGAAGCTGTTCATCTATTATATCAATGAATTCTTCTTCATTCATATTTATCTTTTGTGTAAGCTGAGTCAGTTCCTTTACCACATCATCTGATGTATGTGCAGGTACGATTTTTTCACTGTCCATAATTTTTAACTCCTTTCCTTATTTAGTCTATCATACTAATTTTTGCACACTTTGTCAACAAAGATTTTGTCTTTAATGCATAAAAAATTATATTTTTATTATATCACCACATTCAGATTTTCTTGCCTGTTTATATACTTCACCATATTTTTTTGTTATGATAATATCTTTATTTTCCGTTTCGGTGCAAAGTTTAAGCTTTATCATGCCTTTTTCGATATAGGGATGTCTGAGTATCCTTGCCCCCTTTGTTTCGGGTTTTTCCTTTACAAATGCCATATAGGAAAATTTTTCGTCCTCATACGGCACATCTCCGCCTTTAAGATATTTATGTAACTTTGAACGCTGTACTCTTACTGTAAAATGACACCAATCATCAAAGGAAAGACGACAATTTGCCATATGCGGACAAGGTGCGGCTATATATGCCCCTTTTGATAAAAGCTGTGTTCTTGCAGCTTTCAGAACTTCAAAACCTGATTGTGTTCCGGGTTCTGTAAGCAAAAGCAGTTTTTCGGTACTGTTCCAGAGCTTGTCTATTACTTTGATTCTGTTTTCAGGTGAAAGCTCGTTAAGCATATATGATTCCATGACAAGCCCTGCACTTTGAGGAATATCATCCCTTAAAATATCACCGCCAAGCCATTTCACTGAAGATGATGAAGAAAAGAATTTTTCTGTGAGATCAATACCTATCTCACGCATATTTTTTTCTCTTTCAACACAAGTAATTTCACTAAGATCATCAAGCATGGAATATGCAGCTATTATTGATGCTCCCGTTCCCGAACCCACATCAACGGCAGTTTTTATGTTTTTAAGTTCCGGTACTATTTCAAAAGTATATTCAAGTGCCGCTGCCACTGCCGAAAATGTTGCCGGCATACGCACTAATGAATAAACAACTGTATCCTCTTTTGTAACGGTCAGGCTTTTATCCTTACCGCTTTCATTTTTATATTTTTCCGAAAGCTCGTCCGATACTGATTTAAGTTTATCGGGCTTCCAATATGAAGCTATTTCTTCTGTTCTTTTTCTTACTTCTGCCGGAAATTCCATATTATCATACCTTTCTTTGTCTATCCATTACTATTATATAACTTACGAATAAAACACACAACCTTTTTAATATACTTTACAGGGTGTTGCATATGGAAACAGTACAAAAAATAAATCAGTTTGTCAACAGCATAGTCTGGGGCCCGTTCATGCTTTGCGTATTTGTGGGAGTGGGTATACTTTACACTGTGAAACTAAAATTTTTTCAGATAAGAAATTTTTCTTTCTGGTGGAAAAATACCTTTGTTTCCATGCTTCATACTTCCGAAAAAAATACATCAGAAAGGGGAATATCTCCTTTTCAGGCAATGTCAACTGCCCTTGCCGGTGCTGTTGGAACAGGTAATATTGCCGGAGTTGCCGGTGCTATAACTCTCGGCGGTGCAGGGGCAATATTCTGGATGTGGATGGCGGCAATTTTCGGAATGGCTTCAATATATGCCGAAAATTATCTTGGTATAACATTTCGTGAAAAACAAAACGGAAAATATATCGGCGGCCCTATGTATTATATCGAAAAGGGTCTTGAACTTAAACCTCTTGCAATAATTTTTGCTTTTATTTGTACGTGTGCCGCACTTGGTATGGGAAATATGACTCAGGCAAATTCAGTTGCCGGAAGTATTTATAACGGTTTCGGAATACCTTGTCAATACAGTGCGATAGTCATATCCGTACTTACAGCTTTTATCATTATCGGAGGTATAAAAAGAATATCAGCCATAACGGAAAAAGTAATGCCTGTGATAACTGTCATATATATTTTGGTCGCACTTATCGTCATTTTTATAAATATAAACTCTTTGCCGTCTGCCATAGAAAAAATATTCGTTTCTGCATTTGATATAAAAGCCGCTGCCGGAGGTTTTATGGGCTATGGCATGACACAGGCAATAAGATACGGTATCTCGAGAGGTGTTTTCTCAAATGAAGCAGGTCTCGGAACGTCTCCTATAGTTCATGCAGCAGCAGAAACAGATGATCCGTCAATTCAAGGAATGTGGGGTATTTTTCAGGTATTCATCGACACTATCGTACTTTGCACACTTATGGCTTTGTGCATTATTATGACAGGTGCGGACAGCATATCAGATGATGGTATTGAAGTCAGTACATTTGCCTTTGAATCTTCTCTTGGTGCGGCAGGAAAAGTTTTTCTTTCCGTTTCAATTATAATTTTCGCATTTGCAACACTTATATCGTGGTGTTATTATGGCGAATCCTCACTCTCATACCTCACAGGAGGAAAATATATAATACCATACAGAATAATTTATTCTGCTGCAGCATATATCGGATGTATTATGAATGCCTCTCTTGTATGGGAAATTTCAGACACTCTCAACGGTCTTATGGCAATACCGAACCTTACTGCACTTATAATGCTTTCCCGATTTATCAAAAGACCTGATATTGATAAAAAAATCAGTTGAGTTAATTCTTGTAAAATATTCATATATGGTTTATAATAATAGGGTAAGTGCATATTTTGTTTTTTAAGTGAGGAATTACTGTGAAGCTTAATGAATTTGTTTCAAATGACAATATAATAAGTATGCTTTCCCGTTCTTTAGAATCTGACACTCTTCCCCATGCTATCCTCATTGACGGAGCTAAGGGAACGGGTAAATCTACGCTTGCCGATATTCTTGCACGTGCATGTGTATGCAGCAGTGAAAATAAACCTTGTGATGAATGTGCTGATTGTGTAAAGGCTCTGCACAGATCTCACCCCGATATAAGCTGCAATGACGGAAATAACAGCGGTGAACTTTCTGTCGATGCCATACGTCAGATAAGGTCGGATGCATATATAATGCCAAACGAAGCAAAACATAAAGTTTTCCTGCTGAAAAACTGCGATAAAATGTTAGCTCCTGCACAAAATGCTTTTCTTAAAGTGCTTGAAGAACCTCCTGCAAACGTATTTTTTATAATGACTGTCACATCCGCAAATATGCTGCTTGAAACAGTACGTTCACGTTCAAGGATATATTCCCTCAATCCCCCTTCAAAAGACGAAGCCTCTTATTATATCACATCACACTATCCCGAATTTTCCGAAGAGGATATAAAAAGAGCTGTTGATCTTTCAGAAGGAAATATAGGTAAATCCCTTGAACTTCTGAATACAGGCGGTGAAGAAGCTGCGATTCTTGCCGATGAAATTATGAATGCCCTTATTATAGGCAAGGAATATGAAATTCTCCGCCTTAACACCCGTCTTACAGAAAGCAGACAATTTGCTGCCTCCGTATTGGATGCATTAAGCGAGCTTTCAGCGGAATGTGTGAAAGCCTCTGTCGGACTTCCTACTTCATCGGAAACCGCAAAAAAGGCTGTGTCAAGGCTTACAAGACAGAAAATACTTAAAGTGCAGGATAACATTCAGCGTGCAAAAAATGTACTTAATACAAATGTCAATCTTTCGTTCTATGGAACATGGCTTTCGGCTTTGCTGAAATCAGCAACTTAAAAAAGTTCCAAAAAACAGAAAAAGTATAAATCAATGGAGGATAAAATGGTTTCAATTATTGGTGTACGATTTAAAGATGTGGGAAAGGTATATTATTTTGACCCCGCAGGTATTGATTTTAAGATAGGTGACAGCGTTATCGTTGAAACAGTAAGAGGTGTTGAATGCGGTAAAGTCGCAATAGCAAACAAAGAGATAGATGAAAGCAAAATAAGCTCTCCTCTTAAATCCGTTATCCGTAAGGCTGATGAAAATGACCTTAAAACCGTTGCAGAAAACCGTGAAAAAGAAAAAAAGGCTTTCACTATATGCGAACAGAAAATAAAACAGCATGATCTTCAGATGAAACTGGTAAATGTAGAATACACATTTGATAATAATAAGATAATGTTTTATTTTACAGCTGACGGACGTGTGGATTTCAGAGAGCTTGTCAAAGATTTAGCCTATGTATTCCGCACAAGAATAGAACTTCGTCAGATAGGTGTAAGAGATGAAGCAAAAATGCTCGGTGGCTTGGGTATCTGCGGCAGGCCTTTCTGCTGTAATACATTCCTCGGGGAATTTCAGCCTGTTTCTATTAAAATGGCAAAGGAACAGGGAATGTCACTTAACCCTGTAAAAATAAGCGGCACCTGCGGAAGACTTATGTGCTGTCTGAAATACGAACAGGATGTTTATACTTCTCTCCTCAAAACTACCCCGAAAGTAGATGCTATTGTTGAGACACCTGACGGTAAAGGAAAAGTAATTGATGTAAACCTTATCACAGGAGTTCTTACAGTCACACTCAATAAATCTCCCAATGCAGCACCGCATACCTATAATGTTTCAGATGTAAAAATAATAAAAGACGGTCAGATAAGACTTGACCGTTCTGAAATAGAAAAGCTTAAAAATCTGGAGTAAACAAAAAAATCCCGCAGTACAGAACTCAAATCATTCTGTACTGCGGTTTTTGTTTTTTATAATGCTTTATGCTGCATCAAAAGGACTGAAATCATCGCTGTAATCATAATCATCATAATCATATACAGGCGAAGAACTTGATTCAGAAAGACTTTCAAAATCCTCTTTGCTCATAGAGAACAGATTATTTTCAGCAGAAATTTCGTTCATTTTTGCTTTTGATGAAATTTCAAGTGTGAGTTTAACTGTACCCTGACCGATACTTGATGAAAGCTTGCTGAGATCCTGTTCATAACCGAGGATCAATGTACCGTCTTTGACTTCTGCTGTACCTGAGAATGAAAAATCATCTACACTTACAGTAAAGGTCTTTGCAGACTTATCATAAACAATAGTTGCACTGTATGTTTTCTTACTTCCGTCATCAGTATCTCCTGTCATTTCTGCACCGTAAGTTGTTACAGAACCTGTGGTCTCTCTGTAAATTCTTCCGTTTACAGTCTTTTCACCGTTTGAGAGTTCCATCTTTATGCACATATCAGGCTTTGTGATAAACTCAACGTTGAATGTTATGTGCTTATCTTCTTCATCACAGTTATCAAAAGTGCCTTCGATTTTTACAAGCTTGCCGCTGCTTTTTTCAACAGAACATTTTATTTCGATCTTGAGATCTTTATCTGCATTCTTGCTGAATTCATCGAGCATATCATCATATGACTTTTTCATTTCGTCAATATTCTGATTCATATCTTCCATACCGCTCTTCTGCATCATATCAACGATCTCGTCTTTCATTTCTGCAATGAGCTTCTTCATTGATTCATAATCAATGGTATAGGTAACAATATCAACAGATTTGGATTCGTCGCCGACATTTACAGAACCGCTTTCTACAGAAACAACACAGCATTCCTCAAGTTTCTTTAAAAATCCTTCATAATCAAATGCTGCATCTGATGTACCCTTTGACTCAACAAAGCTATGATATGATTTTTCAAAGGCATCAATGAAATCGTTGAACTGTTCTTTTGTAACACCAAGCACATTATCCTTGTCAGGTGAGAAAATTGAATTTTCAGCCTGCTCTCTGAGCTTACCGAAATCGATATAATACTTAGCCTGCTTGCCCATTACATCAATATCAAAGTCCAGACGTTTTGAATCGGTGAAAAGTTCAAACTTATTATTGCCTGATGCATTGCTTCCCATGAGAAGTGGTGCAAGACCGGAAGCATCTGTAAGCACATAATACTTTTTATTATCCTGATCATATGCAAACTGAAATGCTGCACTGAGGTTCTGACTGCCGAGCATTGCGATCTGTGCATCTGCAGTAAGCTTTACTGTGCCTGTTTTTTCTGCACCCTTAACAGCCTGATAAAACTCATCCTCTGCACCTACTTCATCAAGATAGTTGCTGTATGAACTGTAAACATACTTTGTAGGATTATTTACTATGCTGTCATGTGCGATCTTATTTTTGATAAGGAAAAACGCACCGAGACCAAGTGCAATAACAAGCACACCAATAAGTGAAATAATGATTATTTTCTTTGCTCCACCGCCTGATGAACGTACTGCCCCTGCCGGAGAAGGATCATACCCGTTATAAGCATTGAAACCATTTGAAGACTGATCAAAACTGTTCATAGTCTCCGGTCTGGTCTGAGCTGATGCATCTTCGAGTTTTGCTCCGCAGTTAAGACAGAATTTGCTGCCGTTTTCACAATCTTTTCCGCAATTAGGACAAAACATGACTACCACTCCTTTATTGAATTTAATGGCATAACATATGCCTATATACATTATAAAACATATTTTGGCTTTTGTGTATATTATTTTTTAAAAAATTAAACTTTTTACTATTCATACAAAAAACATACCTAAAAAAGTACAGTATACATCATTATTCCTCAGTTTTCGGGATATACTCAATTATCATCGAGCGTACTCTCTGATCTTCAACATCCTTTACTGTGACAGAAAGCTCTTTGTAATCAAAATGTGCTTCCCTATCAGGAATATCCCCCAGCTGTTCAATTACCCAGCCGCCTGCTGATTTGCTGTCGGAATCTATATACCGGTCATCTTTATCTATAAGCTCCAGCATATCGTCAATATTCATATCTCCGCTTATTTCATATTTATTATCGGATATTTTACGGAATTTACGCTCAACCTCCTCGTCCTCATCCCATATATCTCCGACTAATTGTTCAAGCAGATCTTCCATAGTCACAATACCGAGTGTTCCCCCATAATCATCAGTTACAACTGCTATGTGGAGTCTTTTATGCTTGAAATCCGCTAAAAGTGCCGAAAGCTTTTTACTTCTGTATATGAAATAAGGCGGCTGTATAAGTTCATTCATATCCGGAGTTTCATCTCTGAGCAAAGCTTCAAGATAATCCCTTGTATGAAGTATTCCGACTATATTATCAATACTGTCCTTATATACAGGTATACGGGAAAATCTTTCTTTTATGATAAGCCGGCGTATTTCTTCGGGATCATCATTTATTTCAAATGCGGTCATATCGACACGGGGTGTAAGTATATCATAAGCTGTTTTTTCGTCAAAATCCAATGCCGACTGAACAAGCTCACTTTCCTGTTCCTCAAGAACTCCTTCTTCTTCTATGCTTTCAACGATATATTTAAGTTCATCCTCCGTCACAGTGGGAACTTTTTCAGTGTCTTTGTTTTTCTTTGATATTGCTGAGATCAGATCCCTTATTTTCAGAAGGAGAAATGTTATCGGGGTAAATATCATCATCAGGAAAATAAGTATGGATGCTGATGAAAGACATATTTTTTCACTATTTTCTATAGCGAAATTTTTAGGCAGTACCTCTCCGCACACAAGTACAACAAGTGTAAGCACCACTGTACTTACTATTGTTCCCACAGCATCTCCTAAAAATGAAACAAACAAAAGTGTCGAAAGTGCCGAGGCAGCAATATTCACGACATTATTACCAACAAGTATAGTAGATAATGCCTTATCATATCTGTCCGACACATAAATAGCCTTTTCTGCACGTTTATCTCCATTTTCAGCCATATTCCTCAGTCTTACCTTGCTTACAGCCGAAAATGCCGTTTCGGATGACGAAAAAAATGCTGAAAACATTACAAGTACAATGATGACAGCAGTCATCAGCCAAAGATTCAATTTATCATCACTCCGTTTTTTACATAATCTTATTAATTATAGTAATAATAACAGCAGTGATAATTCTGTTATAGAATAATGAAAAATATTTTACCAAAAAGTGAGAGTTTCAGTCAATTTCTGTTTCTTTTATACTTTTCAGACACATTTCAAAATCTCCATGGATAATTTCCGACGGAACTGCAAGCATAAGATTTACAGGAAACCCGAAATCTTCCACACAAAAGCCTTCACTATCAAAATCACCTATTTTTTGTCTTAGTGTGCGGTTATCATCGGTATAGCAGTAAAGCTTTTTGCCGAGTGCATAAGCAAAACCAAGTTCAAAACAAGTACCGCTGTCAGGTTCATTACCACGGAAACAGTTTACATTTGCCATTATAATATCACAATTCTTTATCATTTCCGTATTAGCCGAAAAAATTTCCTCTGCCGTATCACATTCATTATCAAGAGGATAAAGTCCGATAAAACCGTATTTTTCACAAAGTTTTTTCAGCCGCTTTCCCCTTTCCACAGAATCGGGATAAAAAACGTCAAAACCTGCAAGATATATCTTTTTCATAATTCAAATTCCTTTTTTAATATTTTTGGTAAGTATCAATGCACGTATCGCGTTAAGAACTGCCAGTATCATTACTCCTACATCAGCAAAAATTGCTGCCCAGAGATTTGTTATACCAAGTGCACCGAGTATAAGACATATAATTTTTACTCCTATAGCAAAACAGATATTTTCCTTTACTATAAGCATACATCTTCTTGAAAGCCGTATTGCACCAACAAGTTTCAGAGGGTCATCATCCATAAGAACAATATCCGATGCCTCTATTGCCGCATCAGACCCCATCGCACCCATTGATATGCCTATATCTGCACAGGTAAGCACAGGTGCATCATTTATGCCGTCACCCAAAAATACAACAGCTTCATTACCGTTTTTATTTTCTATTATTCCGGACAGTACATCTACCTTATCCCCCGGCAGAAGTTCGCTGTGTACTTCGGAAATTCCTAAATCGGCGGCAATTTTTTCTGCCATAGGTTTGTTATCCCCTGTAAGCATGACTGTACGTTTTACACCTACGGAACGCAGAGTTTTTACCGCCTGAACAGAATTTTCTTTAATTATATCGGATATTACTATACTTCCTAAAAATTTACCATTTCTTGCTACATATACTATTGTTCCTACCTGCTCATTTTCTTTATAATCAGCGGATATGCTTTCCATAAGCCTTTTATTTCCTACAGATATAATTTCACCGTTTATTTTTGCCTTAACACCGTAGCCTGCTATAGATTCGGTATCTTCTGTCGGCATAAGTGCTGCTTCACCTGCTGCTTTTTTCAGAGAAACTGCTATCGGGTGACTTGAATATTGCTCTGCTGACGCTGCCAGACAAAGAAGCTCATCGGGTTCTATGTTATCTACCGGAGATATATCCGTTACTTCAAAAACACCTTTTGTAAGTGTTCCTGTTTTGTCAAACACTACTGTGCCTGTTTTTGAAAGCATTTCAAGATAATTTGCACCCTTTATAAGAATACCGTGTCTTCCTGCCCCTCCTATTCCTGCAAAAAATGTAAGCGGCACACTTATCACTAATGCACACGGACAGCTTATTACAAGAAATGATAATGCTCTGTAAAGCCATTGTGTCCACATAGGCTCATTTGATAATATGAACATATTCACAATAGGAGGAAGCAACGCAAGGATCACCGCACCTATTACAACAATAGGAGTATATACTCTTGCAAATTTTGTTATAAAGGCTTCGGAACGTGATTTTCTGCAGCCAGCATTTTCAACCATTTCCATGATCTTGGATGCTGTGGACTCCTCAAATTCCTTTGTTGTCTTTATTCTCAGCACACCTGTCAGATTTATACATCCGCTGTATACCTCGTAACCTTCCTCAACATCCCTCGGAATACTTTCTCCTGTTAGTGCAGATGTGTCAACTGCACCCTTTCCGCTTACTACAACACCATCAAGAGGAATTCTCTCACCGGGTGAAACCGTAATTATTGTTCCAACTTCAACATCATCGGGATCAACTTTTTGCAGTCCTGCCTCTCCGTCAATATTTGCATAATCGGGTCTTAAATCCATAAGCTGGGAAATATTTTTTCTGCTTTTTCCCACTGCATAGCTCTGAAACCATTCTCCCACCTGATAAAAAAGCATTACCGCTACCGCTTCGGTATAATCCCCGTCCTCAAGTATTCCAAGTACAAATGCTCCTACTGTAGCAAGTGCCATAAGAAAACATTCATCAAACGGCTGAAGATTTATTATTCCCTTACCTGCCTTTATCAGAATGTCATATCCTATCACAAGATACGGTATAAGATACAGAACAGGTCTCAGCCAGCCTCCAACAGGAATAAATAACAATACAATCATCATTACAGCTGCTATTATTATCCTGATAAGATTTTTCTTTTGCTTTTTTGTCATAATTATCACCCTTTTTGATTAAACAAATGTTTAATCGTTCGTTAAAAATATATGCACTCTCTCAGGAAAGTGCATACAATATTTTATTTATAAGCTATTTCACAGTCAGGCTCAATTTTTCTGCAAGTCTTGAAAACTCTGTCCATTACTTCTGTTTCGTCTGTTCCGTCCTCGAATTCGACCTTCATTTTGAGAGCCATGAAATTAACGACACAATCCTTTACACCCTCGGTCTTTTTAGCAGCATCTTCCATTTTAGCGGCACAGTTTGCACAGTCAACTTCGATCTTATATGTCTTTTTCATAATATCACCCCATTGATTTTTGATTAAATATATATTTAATCGTTGACTATAATATACCACTATGCTTTACTTTTGTCAATACCGACAGAAAAAATATTATTGATTATTACAATAAATTAGGCTAAAATATATTTATAGCCAATCAAAAACGGAGGAATTATGAATGAACCAAAAACGTATACCACTTCCCCACGATCACAACATAAACGAAAACAGAATAGTCGAAGAAATGCCGTCTATTGAAACAATACGCACAGTTGCCGATGCTATGAAACAACTCGGTGACCCCAGCAGACTGCGTATTTTCTGGATCTTATGTCATTGTGAGGAATGTGTGATAAATATTGCCGCAATGACAGATATGTCAAGCCCTGCCGTATCACATCACCTTAAACTGCTCAAAGATGCAGGTCTTATCGTGGCAAACAGAAACGGCAAGGAAATGTATTATCGTGCGGCTGATACAGATATGGTGCTTAAACTTCATCATACTATCGAAGAAGTAGCAAGAATATCATGTCCCGAATAAATTATTTTACTTTGGGATTTTCTTTATCACTGCGGTTATTGTAAATATACATAAACACCGCCATCGAACATATAGTAATATATCCGATAAAGCTGTACATATCGGGTATCTCGCCCAAAAATACAAATCCCACTATAGTTGCAAAAATTATCTGTGAATAATCGTATACAGATATTTCCCTTGCCGGAGCACGACAATAAGCAGCTGTTATAGAAAACTGTCCTCCTGCCGCTGAAACTCCTGCACCTAAAAGAAACAAAAGCTGCTGCCACTGCATGGGGTGAAAATCAAATATCAGAAACGGCAGCATTGAAATACATGAAAATGTTGAAAAAAATAATACGATAACAGCACCGTTTTCTCCTTTTGTGCCAAGCAGGCGTACCATTGTATATGCAAAACCTGCACACATACCGCCGAAAAGCCCTATTGCCGAAGGAATCAGATCTATATTCGTCACACTCGGTTTAATTATGAATAATGTTCCGATAAATGCAATAAATACAGCAAAGCCCTGCCAGAATTTAAGTTTTTCCTTCAGAATGAAAAATGAAAATATTATAACAAAAAACGGTGACATCTTATTAAGTATAGATGCATTCGCAAGAGGAATATGATCTATTGCGTAAAAATTGCATACTATACCTAAACTTCCAAGAAATGCCCTTAAAAGCAGCCATTTTAAATTTCCTTTTTTCCATTTTAATGACTGTTTATTTTTGAGCAATACCCCAAGTGCAAAAAACATCGCAACAAAATTTCTGAAAAAGCTTTTCTGCATTGACGGAAGATCTCCGGATGCCCTCACACAAAAATTCATCATCGTAAAACAGAATGCAGACAAAACTATAAGTGCTATTGCTTGTTTTCTTTTATCAATTCCCTTTTTTTCCAAAGTTTCGCCCCCTTTATTTCAATAAATTTATTATATCACCATAAGGCAAAAAATCAAACCCTCTCATTTTTATTGATGAAAGGGTTTGTTTTTATTATTATAAAGAATTAAGCATTTCCTCAAGCTTCTGAATAAGTGCCTTTGTTCTTGCTTCATTCTCCCTTACATCCGCAATAAGATGTGCAGGAGCTTTTGACATGAATTTTTCATTATTCAGCTTATTGTTTACAAATTCCATTTCTTTATAAGCCTTTTCAAGTTCCTTGCGTATTCTTGCCTTTTCATTTTCTATATCAACAAGCTCTGCAAGAGGCATATAGAATTTTGCATCTGCTGTTGCAGCTGTTACCATACCTTTTGTATCTTCCGGCTCTTCTGTTACAACATCAACAGATGATGCAGATGCCATTCTTATCAGAAAATCCTTTGCGTCTGTGTAAAGTTCAGGTTCTGACGATACAATGGTAATATGTGCCTTTTTGGAATTTGGAACTTTAAGTCCTGCACGGCATTCACGAACAGCACCTATACTTTCCATGATACGCTCCATCTTTACCTCGTCTGCCTTGAATTCGAATTCTTCTTTATATGCGGGCCATGACTGGAGCATAAGATAACCGTTATCATAAGGAAGTGCTGCATATATTTCCTCTGTAATGAACGGCATGAACGGATGAAGAAGTTTGAGTATATCTGTAAGAACGTAGCAAAGTACGTTTTCAACATCCTTTTTCTTTTCTTCATCATCGCCGTTAAGTCTTATCTTTGCAAGCTCGATATACCAGTCACAGAAACTGCCCCAGATAAAGTCATATACCTTCTGAGCAGCAACACCCATATCAAACTGTTCAAGATTATATGTAACTTCTTTAATAACAGTGTTAAGCTTTGAAAGTATCCACTTGTCTTCAATAGAAAGTTTTTTCGGCAGTTCAACCTTGTCAATGGTCATATTCATGATAAGGAAACGTGATGCATTCCATACTTTATTTGTAAAGTTACGCATAGCTATAAGCTTCTGCTCGCTGTATCTCATATCATTTCCGGGTGAGCTTCCCTGTACAAGCATGAATCTGAGTGCATCAGCACTATATTTGTCGATAACCTCAAGAGGATCAATACCGTTGCCCAGAGACTTGGACATCTTTCTTCCCTCACTGTCACGAACAATACCGTGAATAACAACTGTATCAAAAGGAGGTTTACCTGTATATGCAAGACCGGAGAATATCATTCGGCTTACCCAGAAACCGATTATATCATAACCTGTAACAAGTGTGCTTGTGGGGTAGAAAAATTTGTAATCTTCTGAATTGGTATCAGGCCAGCCGAGTATAGAGAAAGGCCAGAGTGCCGAAGAAAACCATGTGTCAAGTGTATCGGGATCCTGAGTAAGTTTTTCTGAGCCGCATGATCTGCATTTGCACGGTGCCGTTTTTGCAACCATCGTTTCACCACATTCGTCACAATACCATGCAGGAATTCTGTGTCCCCACCAGAGCTGACGGGATATACACCAGTCACGTGTATTTTTCATCCAGTTGAGATATGTCTTTGTGAAACGTTCAGGAACAAAGCGTATTTCTCCGTCTTCTACTGCCTTGATAGCAGGTTCGGCAAGAGTTTTCATACGTACAAACCACTGCTTTGATACCATAGGCTCAATAGTGGTATGACAGCGGTAACAAGTACCTACATCATGTTTCAATTCTTCTGTTTCTTTTAAGATGCCAAGTTCTGTAAGGTCATTAAGTACGGCTTTACGAGCCTCTGATGTTGTCATCCCTGCATATTTGCCGCAGTCAAGTACCTCTGGTTCATCTTCAGATGCCCTTCCGCTTTCAACAAGCTGACGGTATGCGTCTACATCTGCTTTTCCTGTCATATGACCGTCATATGTGAAGCATCTTACAACAGGAAGATTATGACGAAGTCCTACTTCAAAGTCATTCGGGTCATGTGCCGGTGTGATCTTTACAACACCTGTACCCTTTTCCATATCTGCGTGTTCATCGCATACTATCGGTATTTCCTTATTTATAAGAGGAAGAATTACATGGCAGCCGTGGAGATGCTTATATCTTTCATCCTCTGCATTTATTGCTACTGCCGTATCACCGAGCATTGTTTCGGGACGGGTCGTAGCTATTTCAAGGAATTCTCCTGTTTCCTTTACTTTATAAAGGATATGCCAGAAATGACCTGCCTGTTCTTCATATTCAACCTCAGCATCGGAAATTGATGTCTGACACTTAGGACACCAGTTTACCATACGATTGCCTCGGTATATTTTACCCTCGTTATAAAGATTTGTAAAAACTTCAAGAACGGCTTTTGAACATTGTTCATCCATTGTGAAATGTTCTCTTTCCCAGTCACATGAAGAACCAAGTGTGCGGAGCTGTGTAACAATACGGTTACCGTACTTTTCTTTCCATGCCCATGCTCTTTCCATGAACTTATCTCTGCCGAGGTCTTCTTTTGTAATACCTTCCTCACGCATCTGTTCAACTATCTTAGCTTCTGTTGCAATAGCCGCATGGTCTGTTCCGGGAATCCAGAGTGCTGCATAACCCTGCATTCTTTTGAAACGGGTAAGTATATCCTGAAGTGTATTATCAACAGCATGACCCATATGGAGCTGTCCTGTTACATTCGGAGGGGGCATCGCTATTGAATATGACTTTTTTTCCGGATCTCTTATTCCCCTGAAACAACCGTTGTTTTCCCAGGCTTCATATATTCTTTTTTCAACGGTCTTGGGGTCATAGGTCTTTGGCAGATCCTTTTTCATCTTTTTCGTTCCTTCTTTCGTATGTAAAATTGCCTGTTGTCATTCCCTGTAAAATACAAAGAATGACAACAAGTTACAAAAATATTTTTATTTACTGATCTTTACATTTACGGTCTTGCCGTCATCATAGCTTACTTCAAAGCTCATATCTGCATTATCTATAACACTTACTTTACTCAGTGTTTCACCGCAGATATATTCAACCCACTTTTCAGGAACATCTCCCTCAAGTGAAATATTGATATGATCCGAAATAGCACAGTCAAGCTGTCTTCTTGCATCCTGTACGGAACGTACTATGTCACGGGCAAAGCCTTCCTCACGGAGTTCATCTGTTACTGTGAGGTCAAGTGATACAACTATACCCTTATCACTTGCAACGTGCTGACCCTCTTTTGCATGGTATGTTACAAGAATAATCTCGCTGTCAAATGTTTCACTGCTGCCGTCAATTTCAAGAACTGCACCGTCTGCTGTGAGTTTGAATTTACCACTCTTAATTGCCTTTATAATAACAGGAATTCTGTCGGGATAACGTGCTCTTATCTCGTTGAAGTTAGGTGCATATTTTACTTCGGCAACACTTCCCACATCCTCAAGAATTTCAACACTCTTTACATTAAGTTCTTCAGCAATTATATCCTTAAAACTTTCAACTACTGCATTATCTCTGCTGTCTGAAAGAATTACCCTGAGAGTGCTGAGGGGCTGACGGTTTTTGACCTTATTCTTATTTCTGATTGAACGTGCAAGTGTGATAACATTACGCACGAGTGTTACCTGACCAAGAAGCTCTTCATCTTTGAATGATTCGGGTATCTCCGGCCATGAATCAAGATGTACCGAGAAATTACCTGTGAGTGTCTGATAAAGTTTTTCGGAAATAATAGGTGCAACAGGTGCAAAAAGCTTTGTCATATTCACAAGCACATAATAAAGTGTTTCATAAGCATTTCTCTTGTCATCAGACATTCCCTTATCCCAGAAACGTCTTCTTGAACGGCGGATGAACCAGTTTGTAAGTCCGTCAACAAGTTCGATAAGACGGTCTACATAATGGTTTACCTGATATGCGTCCATGCTTTTTGAAATCGAATCAGTTACTTCATAAAGCTTTGCAAGCACCCATCTGTCAAGCTGATTATCTGACGTGGGAACGATAGGCTTTTCGGGACGGAATTCGTCTATATTTGCATATGAAATAAAGAAGTTGCAGGCATTCCAGTAAGGAAGGATTATCTGCTGATATGCATCCTGAATACCGTTATCATCGAAAAGAAGATCTCCGATAAGCATAGCATTTGTCTGATAGAGATAGAGACGGAATGCATCTGTGCCGAACTTCTTCATAAGAAGCATCGGGTCTGTATAGTTCTTTGAGGATTTGGAAAGCTTTTTACCGTCCTTGGCGAGAATCGTTCCGTGTACAACACAGTTTGAGAAGCATGGCTTATCAAACAGTGCAACAGAAAGAACGTGCAGATAATAGAACCAACAGCGGATCTGACCTGTATATTCTACGATGAAATCACTCGGGAAGTGTGAATCGAACCATTCTTTGTTTTCAAAAGGATAGTGTTTCTGTGCAAATGGAACTGAGCCGCTTTCAAACCAGCAGTCAAGAACTTCGGGAACACGGACTTTTGTACCTGTACATCCTTCACAATTACATGGGAATTTAATCTTGTCCATATACTGACGATGAAGGTTTGTAAGACGTACACCGCTTGCCTGTTCTATTTCATCAATACTTCCTAAAACTGTTCTGTCACCGCATTTGTCACATTCCCAGATCGGGATAGGTGTTGACCAGTAACGGTTACGGGAAATATTCCAATCACGTGCATTTTCAAGCCACTTGCCGAAACGTCCGTGCTTTACTGTTTCAGGAACCCAGTTTATATCTTCGTTATATTTGATAAGTTTATCTTTGATCTTGCCTATATCAAAATACCATGCATCCATAGCCTTGTAGATAAGAGGACGCTTACATCTCCAGCAGTGCGGATAGTTATGCTCAATAGTGCCGTCTGCAACTGCCTTACCGTTATCATAAAGGAAACGGATAACAGTCGGATTCATCTCTATTACATTCTTTTCACCGTCTGCTTCATAAAAGTCTATTACATCAGAGGTGAAACGACCCTTTTCATCAACAGGATTTACAAGAGGAATACCATTATTTTTACAAGTCCAATAGTCATCCTCACCAAATGCAGGAGCTGTGTGAACAATACCTACACCTTCATCACTGCCTACATAATCAGCTGTAACAACCCTGAAAGCCTTATCCTTGAGATTGGCAAAATACGGGAACAAAGGCTCGTAAGTCTTGCCTACAAGGTCACGTCCTTTGCACTGCTTAACGATAACAGGCTCTGCACCGAAGATCTTTTCATATTTCGGGAGAACATTTGTGCAGGCAATAAATATTTCTTCTCCTACATCAACAAATGAATAATCGAGATCTGCACCTACTGCGAGACAAAGGTTTGAAGGAAGTGTCCACGGAGTTGTTGTCCATGCGAGGAAATAAACCTGCTTGCCGTCTATAACTTCATCTGTTTTGAATTTTGCAATTATCCATCTGTCCTGACGGGGACGGGTAGAGTCAGATTCTCTTGTATCGGAAATAGAAAGGGATGTTTCACAATGTGTACAATAGGGTGTTACACGGTAATCACGATAAATAAGACCTTTATCATAGCACTGTTTGAATGCCCACATTACAGATTCCATGAATGTAGGATTCATAGTCTTGTACGCACCGTCATAATCCACCCAGCGAGCCATCTGTTCAACATATTCCTTCCATGCCTCGTTGTTGCCTGACACTATTTCATAACATTTATCATTGAATTTATCTATACCCAGACTGTTTTCAATAATATTCTTATCATTGATACCGAGCTGTACTTCAGCCTGATTTTCTATAGGAAGACCGTGACAGTCCCAGCCCCATACTCTTGGTACTTTATATCCACGCATTGTCTGATAACGTGCTATCATGTCTTTAATGAATGATACAAGTATAGTTCCATGGTGTGGTTTACCTGTAGGGAACGGAGGGCCGTCATAAAACACGACTTCACCCTTTGATTCTTTAGTTACTGATTTTTCAAACACCTGATTTTCTTTCCAGAATTTGAGCGTATTTTCCTGGATCTCGGAAATATCCGGTTTTCCTGCAAGCTGCTCATACTTCATTTTCTCACTCACCTTTTCTCGATCTTTTCAAAAACACTTTTTAACCGTATCTGCTGATACATAGTTACTTTCATATTTTATTACGAAACAGCACATTTGTCAAGAACAGTGACGTACTGCCTGTTGATTTTATTTATGAAAAAGGTTATAATTAAGAATATCAGGATGGAAAAGAGGAAAATTATGAAAACATCAGATTTTAATTACTATCTGCCGGAGGAACTTATTGCCCAGACACCCGTTGAACCTCGTGACAGTTCACGCCTTATGGTAATGGACAGAAAAAGCGGAAAACTTTCCCATAAACATTTTTATGATATTATAGATTATCTTAACGAGGGAGATTGTCTTATACTCAATGATTCCCGTGTTCTTCCTGCAAGAATATTCGGTACAAAAAAGGATACAGGTGCTACTGTAGAATTTCTGCTTCTTCGTCAGATCGAAAATAAGAGGTGTGAGGTTCTTACCAAACCCGGAAGAAAAGCCAGACCCGGAACAGAATTTATTTTCGGAGACGGTATGCTCAAAGCAGTTGTAGTTGATGTAACAGAAGAGGGCAACCGTATTGTTGATTTCAGTTGTGAGGGAAGCCTGTACGAAGTGCTTGATAAACTCGGACAAATGCCCCTGCCACCCTACATACACGAAAAACTCAATGATAAAGAAAGATACCAGACTGTATACAGCCGTGAAAGAGGTTCTGCCGCTGCACCTACTGCCGGACTTCATTTTACAAAGGAATTACTCGAAAAAATAAAGAATAAAGGTGTAAAAATAGGTTTTGTGACGCTTCATGTAGGTCTTGGAACATTCCGCCCTGTCAAAGTCGATGACGTAACAAAGCATCATATGCACAGCGAACATTATGAACTGCCCGAAGAAACTGCGGCACTTATAAACGAAACAAAGAAAAACGGAGGCAGAGTTATTGCTGTAGGTACAACAAGCTGCCGTACCCTTGAATCTGTGGCAAAAAATGAAGGCTGCATATGCCGTTCTGAAGGCTGGACAGATATATTCATTTATCCCGGATTTGAATTTAAAGTGCTTGACGGTCTTATAACTAACTTTCATCTTCCTGAAAGCACACTTATAATGCTTGTTTCAGCATTTGCAGGCTTTGATAATGTAATGAATGCCTACAAAACTGCTGTTGACGAAAAATACAGATTTTTTAGTTTTGGCGATGCTATGATAACTCTATAATTTGTCTGTGATATTACTATAAATATATTGACAAATGATTGAAATTTGCATATAATATACTTAGTAACTAACAAGGAGGTATGGTTATGGCAATGACAAATGTAAACATCAGAATGGATGAGGCAACAAAGATCGCTTTCGATAAATTCTGTGAAGAGATAGGATTATCGGTAAGTGCAGCATTCAATATTTTTGCAAGAACAGTCGTCAGGGAACAAAGGATACCTTTTGAGCTGACAACCGATGTTCCGAATAAAGTAACCCTGTCTGCGATGGAATCAGCTGAAAAGGGAAATGATGTATATGGACCTTTTGATAGTGTAGATGATCTGATAGAGGCACTCAATGCTTAAAATAGAATTCACAGGACAATTCAAAAAGGACTATAAGCTTGCTGTTAAACGAGGGTGCGATATAAAGGAATTGACAAATGTTATTACTATGCTGGCAAATGAAAAGACGCTTCCCGAGAAAAACAGAGATCACGCATTGGAGAATTCAAGGAATTATAAAAATATGAGAGAATGTCATATTAAACCTGATTGGCTTTTGATTTATAAAGTCTATTCAGACAGATTGGTGCTGGAACTTATCCGTACAAGCACACACAGCGACCTGTTTTGATATATTGTTTCCTGTAAGCATAGGTGTGCGATGATAATTCTATGACTTGTCTATGTAATTATCGTGTAACAAAATATAATAATTTGTAACTTCAAGCCCCATTGGTCATTAAAGCCAATGGGGCTGCATATATTAATCTTGTCACCGCTTTCATACAATTTCAAAAATGAAGATACATAAAAATCTGTTTATGCGGCAAACCTTTTTAAGTGACAAAAATAAAGAAATCAGCCAAAATACGCTCAATTGAGCGGAGTTCTGAATAATATAATAATGTGGCGGTGATTATTTCCTGTATGTACGGGACAAAATATTAGTATCGGCACAACAAAATAAAAATTCGGAGCGTGAAAAGCTATGCTTGTAAGACGAGGAGAAATCTACTATGCGGATCTCAGTCCTGTGGTCGGATCTGAGCAGGGAGGAATCCGTCCGGTTCTGATAATTCAGAACAATGTCGGAAATAAATACAGTCCGACAGTTATTGCTGCTGCGATAACAAGCAGAGGCACAAAAGCAAAGCTTCCGACGCATATCAAGCTTTATGCACAGGAAAGCGGACTTTCAAAGGATTCTGTTGTACTGCTTGAACAGATAAGGACTATAGATAAAACACGCCTTAAAGAAAAAATGGGAACTTTAAGTCCGTATGAGATGTATAAAGTTGATGAAGCTCTGTCCATAAGTTTTGGTCTCGCAGCACAGGATGTTCATAAACAGGCAACATAAAATATTTTCAGTCGTTAAATAAAGACAAATTATTCCTGAGCAGCATGATATTATTAAAATATCGGCAGTCCTTCAAAACAGGGGGTTATACTTATGCAGACGATCTATCTTGATATCCTGTTTTGTGTGAATTTCATTATTGACTACATTATTCTGATAACGGTAAAGACATTCATGTCAATAAACTGCAGAAGACTGCGGCTGATTTCGGGTGCGGCAGTGGGAGGTATATGTTCGTTTGTAATACTCCTCCCTCCCGTACCATCGGGAATATCTCTCTTTGTAAACCTGATAACTGCATTTCTTGTTATAGCTGCTGCATTCTTTCCTGTAAGTCCTAAAATGTATATGAAACTGACAGCAGCATTTTTTCTGATCAGCTTCGGTTATTGCGGGCTTATGATTGCTGTATGGCTTTTATTTTCACCACAAAATCTTATAATACGCAACAGCAGTGTTTATATTTCCGTTTCCCCTCTTATGCTTATAATCACCACAGTATTCTGTTATACTGTTCTAAGGGTTATAATAAGGATAGTATCAAGAGGCAGCAGAATATGTGATTGCAAGGTAAGCTTTGAGCTTAACGGAATGAATATTGAATGCAGCGGTAAAATTGATTCCGGCAGCACATTGAAAGAGCCTTTTTCAGGTGAAATGGCAGTAGTTTTCAAAAAAGAACTTTTAGGAGATATGCAGGACAGTATTTTTTCCTCCGATTCTGTCATTAACAAGATAAGAGTTATCCCCTATACCTCCGTCGGAGGTGAAGGACTGATGAAGGCTGTAAGAATAGAAAAGATGAAAATAACAACGGATAAAGAAAGCTTTTATGTTTCAGCTTATGCGGCTTTTTGTGACAGCGAACGAGTAAAAGGTACGGATGCACTTATCCCGGCAGAGCTTATACCATAAAAAGAAGTTTAATATTATTTTGTATTACCCAACATACAGCATTTATGAAAGGAGTTCCATATGAAAAAATCCGTTGAACTTGCAAGAATAACAAGAAAACTTAAACTTCTGCTTTTGAGCCGTGAAGGTATTTACTACATAAACGGCCCGGAAACACTTCCACCGCCTCTGAAACCAGAAGAAGAAACAGAAATTCTTAAACGAATATCTGATGGAGACGAAAGTGCAAGAGAACCTCTTATAACCCATAATCTTCGGCTTGTAGTATATATAGCAAAAAAATTTGAATCAGTAGGTACTGGCGTTGAAGATATGATCTCAATAGGCACTATAGGGCTTATAAAAGCAGTTAATACTTTTCGTCCCGAAAAAGGAATAAAGCTTGCCACCTATGCCTCAAGGTGCATTGAAAACGAAATACTTATGCACCTCAGAAAAATATCGGGGCAGAAAAATGAAGTTTCTATAGACGAACCGCTTAACGTGGACTATGACGGTAACGAACTGCTTATATCCGATATTTTAGGCTCGGATAATGACCTCGTTGATATACACCTTGAAAAAGAATCCGAAGAAAAACAGCTTTTGCAGGCAGTAAGCCGTCTTGAAGAAAGAGAACTTACTATAATGGAACTGCGTTTCGGTCTAAACGGCAAAAAGCCGCATACACAAAAAGAAGTTGCGGATATGCTCGGTATTTCACAATCCTATATATCACGTCTTGAAAAAAAGATTATCAGCCGTCTCAGAAACGAAATAAGTGAAGACAGCAAAAGTGCGTAAGCAGTGTGGAGTGTGGAGTGTGGAAGGTGGAGTGTGGAGTTGATTGATAGTCCAACTTCACCTTCTTTATCCGGTGATGCTTTGCTTGCAGCAAAACTCCACTTTTCAAACTGAAATTGCATTACAAATACTTCAAAGACTTAAACTGATAAAAAATATTTGACAAATGGACTTATATCGTGTATAATAACTGAGGTTGACACAGGTTTTAACTTGCTTAAATATGCGGGCGTGGCGGAATTGGCAGACGCGACAGTTTTAGGTGCTGTTACCTCGGTGTGCAGGTTCAAGTCCTGTCGCCCGCAGAA
>OMZF01000033.1 GCA_900315465.1 uncultured Eubacteriales bacterium
ACCTGCGATATTTTCATAATTGAATTCACGCTGGTCGGTTTCAAGAGCCTTATCAAGGGATTTGTAGGGCTTTTCCTGCTTTATTTCACTGCGGACATACATTTTTTCAAATGTTCCGCTGACCTTGACCATATAGAACATATTCTTGCCTTTTTCAGCAACCGTCTTATCAAGCTCGGATTTGAAGGATGCCATATCCTTTATGTCCTTCAGATCAACGGCAGCATCGCTGTCAAAGAAGGTGACATTCGAGAAAGGTACTGTTTCATCATCCGCTGCCTCTTTAACAGAGCCGTCACCCAGAGCCTGATAAACCTTACCATCAATGACGATCATTTCACCGTTTACGCCCTCAAATGTGCCGATACCTGTGTCGCCGTGCTCCTTAAGCTCGCTGACCTTGATAATTCCGTCGTAGTAGCCCTGTGTGAGTGACTGCAGAAGTGCTACCTGATAAATGGTTTCCGTGTCCTGTGATGCAGCAGCCGTGTTTGTGTTCTGTGTGCTGCCGGAGGTCTGTGAGCTTTGTGCATCCTGACCGCTGCAGGCTGTCAGTGAGAGCAGCATTGATGCAAGCAAAACAGTAATCAATCTTTTTGTACTTTTTTTCATTTTAGATTTTCCTTTCATTGGTTATTTTATTACTTTGAAATCTCATATAGCCAGCACTCCACGTTTTATTTTCTTTCCGTTTGCCGCCGGATAGCCGCCGAGTTCTCTGGCTCTTATAATACCGGTGGTTCTGAGCTGCTGGGACTGCTTTGTAACATTAACTTCCGATACAGTGCTTTTTTGTTCAGATATCTCAGACAATGTTTCGGAGCTAACTGATTCAGTTATAGTCAATTCCGAATTTGCTGAATTAGTTTGTGTAGATACCGAATCGCCTGCACATCCTGTCAGAGACATTCCGAGTGCAGATGCAAGCATCAATACTATCAAACGCTTTATTTTATTCTTTTTCATTTGTCATTTACCACCTGTTTTTGTAATAACCATCTCAACATTATCACCCTCTATGCCGACTGTAACATCATCAGCAAGATTTGCAATAATAGATTTTTCAAGCTCATCCCATTCTTCCTGATTACTGTCATCCTTCCTGACAACAGTCTGGTACTGAGAAAGCGACCAAAAGCCTGCACTGCTATTAAATTCCGGATCGATCATACCGTATCTCATATAGTCATAATAATATGCTGAATCATTAATTGTTTCTTTATATCCCATCCAATAATTCTGAAAAACATCTCTGAGCTTGCCCATAACTCCCCTTGCACTTTTGTTTTGTTTGCTTGTTGAAGTATCTATCAGGGCATCCTTCTTTGTTGTATTCATTTCAACCTTAGCTTCAAGATGAAGATGATAGCCTTCGCTGTCATCTTCGATCCAGTAATAAGCATAGAAGTTTCCTGCTATTGCTTCAACCATTCCGAGCATTTCCTCAGCAAGAATTCTTATGTGCATTCTTGATTTACGGTCAAGCCCCTGATAATCGGCATACTTTTCCGTTTCATTCAGTGCTTCCTCTCGCCCTGCACCCTGATTGCTTACATATATTTCATTTGTTTTCATGTTTGTTCTCCCCTTTCTATTGTCAGTATTATGCTTAATCCTGCTATGTCAAATATTTCCATCGTTTCTTTTCTGACATTTCGTAAGATCATTCCTTTTTTGTTGACCATTCGATCATTCACAGAAATCAGAAAACGCAGTCCTGCACTGGAAATGTATTCAAGCTGTGAAGCATCAAGCTCTGCAGGCTTTGCGACCATAATTTCCTTTTCAAATTCTGCGGCGTTTGTAGAGTTAATTTTTCCTTTGATCTGGTACATAGTTTTACCTCCGATTTATCAAAGCAGCTTCACACCCAGCATTGTCAGATCGTCAAACTGCGGTGCATCGCCCACAAATTCATCTACGGATTTTTTCATATTTTCAAGCAGCTTTTTCGGGTCTGCTTCGGGTTCTGCATTGAGGGCTGCAAGCATTCTCTCCGTGCCGAAAAGCTGATTTTCTGCATTAGTAGCCTCTGCAACACCGTCCGTATAGAGAAACAGAGTGCCGCCCCTTTCAAGCGTGAATTCGTACTCCTTGTACCTCATGCCGGACATGCCGCCAATAACAAAGCCGTGCTTATCCTTGAACAGTTCAAACTCGCCGTTTGCTTTTTTGATGATAGGATATTCGTGTCCCGCGTTAGCAGCCGTTACCTTTCCTGTTTCTATGTCAAGCACACCGAACCAGACCGTAACGAACATTTCTTCATCATTATTTTTGCATATCTGAGCATTTGTCTGTTCCAGTACCTTCGCAGGACTGCCGCCCATTATTGCAAAGTTATTGACAAGAATTTTTGACATCATCATAAACAATGCCGCCGGAACGCCCTTGCCGGATACATCCGCCATTACCATACCGAGGTGGTTATCATCAATAAGGAAGAAGTCGTAGAAATCACCGCCAACCTCCTTTGCGGGTGTCATTGTGGCATAGATGTCGAATTCCTTCCTCTCAGGGAATGCAGGGAACATATTCGGCAGCATATCCGCCTGAATTTTAGTTGCAAGCTCAAGTTCGGCACCGATACGCTCC
>OMZF01000136.1 GCA_900315465.1 uncultured Eubacteriales bacterium
ATCCTTACGCTGAAAGAAAACAACGGTCTTATGACACCCTATGACGGTTCGGATATTGAGAGCCGTGTGGAATATGCAATAAACCATGTGGGAACAAAAGAAAACCACGACAAGGAATGGGAGATCACAAAGAAGGCTATCACCCTCGTAAAAAATGAAGATGATACCCTTCCGCTCACTACACCTAACCAAAAGACAGTTATTCTTGTCCCCTATGATGATGAAACGATTCCGATGAATTATGCTGTCAGAAAGCTGACCGAGGACGGAAAGCTGCCGGAGGGTGCAGCCATAGAGGCTTATTCTTACAGAAAGAAAAACCTTGAAGATATGATGCCCAAAACCGAGGGTGCTGATAATATTATCTTCCTGTCAGAAATATATGGTGCTTCTGCTTTGTCCGGAGATATTGCTCAAATGGCGGATGTTATCTGTGATGATATTCATAGCAGGGGCGGTAAATTCATTGTAATGTCCGTAAATCTTCCATACGATGTAGCACGTTTCCAGAAAGCCGATGCGATAATGCTTGCATATCTTGCTGTTTCAATGCCCGTTGACCCGGAGGATAAAACCAAAGAAATACAGAAGTACGGTGCAAATATGCCTGTTGCTCTTTATATGATGTTCAGTAATGAGGATGCTCCGACTGCAAAGCTTCCTGTAAATATTCCTCAGCTTGATGAAGATTACAGCTATACCGATACGATGCTTTATCAAAGAGGCTTCGGTCTGACATATACGGCAGAAGAGCCAAAGAAAATAATTGCAGAGCATACAAGCATTAACTGGGATCGTTCCGGCGGCAACATTGTTATCAGAACCAATTCTGAGTCAGAAACGGTTGCAATCCGCATTGGCGGCGGTGTTTCCGGAACAGATAAAACAGAGGGCGTTACACTTGAAAACGGCACAGTAACACTTTCCGGCGAATTTGCAAACAAGATTCTTGAAGACGGCGAAAACACATTAAGACTTATTTTCTCCGATGGAGAAATTGAGATCAGTATTTTTGTAACAAATACAGAGAAAAATAATGAACCGTTCGATACCTCAGAACCTGAAGATACAGGTAATTCTGCTGCCCCTGATGAAACAAGCGAGCCTGAAAAATCAGATGTATCCAAAAGTACGGATACTAATTATAATACAAACGAATCCGGCAGCACAAATACTACTAACGATAACAACAATATACCGGGAACAGGCGATGCATATCCGATTGTCATCATGCTCTCTGTTATTGTATCTTGTTGTATAGCTGTTTTTGCAGCAAAGAAACATACAGAAAAGCAATAAATCTGCTTGATCTGAGTGATATAAAGCTCCGTTGTAACTGAATACGGATGCGGCGGAGCTTTTTGCATTGATAAACATAATATCTATTAACAGTTTTATTATACTTATGTGATTTTGAAAGTAAATAGGTGTGGGTTCATTAATAATTTCCTTAGTCGTACTGTTCATCGGATTTGCAGTTTACGGCAGAGTGACGGAAAAAATATTTGCCCCTGACGACAGAGAAACACCTGATAATAAAGTTTTGAATTTTTGAAAAAATATCGAAAAACGGTTTGATTTGTTGCGGATTTGTTGCACCTTTCGTGCTAAAATGAAATGGATTGGGGATTACTCTCGTTATCGCAGATTTTTTTCACGTAAAAATGCTCCTTTCGGAGCTAAAATAATAAATCAAAAATTTTAAGGAGACGATCATTATGACAATCGAAAGCAAAAAAGACGCAGGCAAGCTCACGCTTGCTATCACAGGCAGACTTGACACCTCGACAGCCCCGAAGCTTGAAGAGACTCTGAAGGGAACATACGACGGTGTGACCGAGCTTGTTTTTGATCTTGCAAAGCTGGAGTACATTTCGTCCGCAGGTCTTCGTGTACTTCTGTCTGCACAGAAAACAATGAACAAGCAAGGCTCAATGAAGGTAATAAATGTCAGCGAAGAGATCATGGAGATATTCGAGATCACAGGATTTACAGATATACTTAACATAGGGTAAGATTATGAAAGAATTTAAAACAGAAGCGATCACAGAGAATCTTCATTCGGCACTGGAATTTATTGACGGGAAGCTGGAACTGATCGGCTGCCCTATGAAGCCGCAGATGCAAATAGATATTGCAGCGGAGGAGATTTTTGTCAATATCGCACATTATGCGTATACATCAGGAACAGGTGAAGTGACTATCCGTGTTGAGCTTTGCCGTGATCCGTCCGGGGCAGAGATTACCTTCATAGACCGGGGTGTACCTTATGATCCCCTTGCAAAACCCGACCCGGATGTCACCCTTTCCGCAAAGGAAAGAAAGATCGGCGGTTTGGGGATATTTATTGTAAAAAAGAGCATGGACGAGGTAAAATATGAATATCTTGACGGCTGCAATGTTCTCACAATAAAGAAGGGGTGGTGATCAGATGATAAAAAAATTTGGTCTCACCCTCGGTGGATTGCAGCAGAAAATAATCAATCTGGTGCTTATTTTTATGCTTGCACTTATTGCGGTATTTTCCGGAGTCTGGTTCTATCAGTCGGCAAATCTTAATAATGTTGTCAGCGATGCGAGCAACGAACAGCAGAAATCTATCGAAAAGGTATCCGGCGACACAATGCATCAGGTCATAGATGGCTCAATGACAAAAACAAACGCTTTGCAGGCATACATCGCAGATGATATGTTTTCTGATGTAAAGACGGATGTTGCTACCCTGCAAAGCCTTGCAACGGGACTGTTTGAGCATATGGACAACTTTGAGCCGTACCCGTTTGAGCTTCCTGATCCTGCAAAGGACGGACAGTTTTCAGCTCAGGTGCTTTATGAAGAGGGCGTGGATTATACCAAATCTGAATATCTTGGCATTGCCGCACATATGAGCAAAACAATGATTGCTATGTGTGAGCAGTCGGATTACCTTGGCAACTGTTTTATCGGACTTGCCGACGGTACAATTCTTTGTGTGGATGACAAATCGGCAAACAAATATGACGAAAACGGGAATCTCCCGCATTTTTCCGTTCGTGAAAGACCCTGGTATGTGGGTGCTGCAAATGCTGGTGAACTGTGGTTCTCAGGCATTGAGGCGGATACATATACAGATAAAATAGGTATAGAGTGTGCTGCTCCTGTGTATAAGGACGGCAAGTTGATCGCCGTTGTAGGTGCAGATCTCTTTCTCAATTCTATGAGTGATTATGTCAACTCGGCATCAAGTCAGGGCGGCTATATCGCTGTCATCAGTAACGAGGGTAAGGTTATTTTTGCACCGGAGGGCAACGTCATATTTACCGTTGAAACCTCAAATAACGCAAAAGATTTGCGTACTGATGAAAACAAAGAGCTTGCAGGATTTGTCAGCGAGGCTCTGACTGAGCAGACAGGGCTTACAACCGTGAATATAAACGGCAAGGAATACTATATGGCAGGTTCACCTATGAATACTGTGGGCTGGACAGTTGTATCCTTTGTTGAAAAAAGTATTACAGAACAGCCTGCACGGCTTATGATAAGCGAATTCAAAAATATCAATGAAGATGCTACTGACAAATTCAATGAAGGTATGAACCATTCAAAGCAGACAATATTTATCATGATAGCCGTACTGCTTATCTTAGGTTCTATCGGAGGACTGATTGTAGCAAGCAGGATCGTAAAGCCTGTCGAGCATATGACAAAACGCATAAACGAAATAAGCGGAACAGACCTTGCATTTGAAATGGATGATACCTACCGCACGGGTGATGAGATAGAGGTACTGGCGGAGTCCTTTGCAACTCTTTCCAAACGGTCGATCAGCTATATTGAGCAGATCACCAGAATTACGGCAGAAAAGGAGCGTATCGGTGCCGAGTTGGAGCTTGCCACAAGGATTCAGGCGGATATGCTGCCGAATATTTTCCCGGCATTCCCTGAGCGTGAGGAGTTTGATATCTATGCCACAATGACACCTGCAAAGGAGGTCGGCGG
>OMZF01000009.1 GCA_900315465.1 uncultured Eubacteriales bacterium
CACACTCGTAGAACTCGTTGTAGTTATTGCAATCCTTGCAATTCTCGCAGCAGTTGCTATCCCCGCAGTTATCGGTATCATCAACAGTGCTACACAGTCAGCAGGTGCTTCCGATGCTTCTACTCTCAACAACGCTTGTAAAACAGTTTACTCAGGCGTTAAGTCGGGTACAATCACAAACGAAGACAAGAACAATGACGGTACAACCGTTAACTGGGCAGCAGCTAAGGGTGCTTCAAACAAGGCAAGAGGCGATGCTGCTAAGGCTGTAACAGTTGCTCAGGTTCAGAAGTACAACGGTACATCACTTTCTTATGATGACCTTTACTATGCAAGTTCAGACCATGACGATGTACACATCACAAAGGGTACAATCGTATTCTGGGATGGTCAGGGAACACAGCCCACAGGTGCTGACACGCAACTCGCAGAGGGCACAAGCCTTGGAGATCTTTACGGTGCTTAATTAACGGGTACTTAATTGTAAGTAAAATTACATAAGGCGAAAGCCCTGAGACTAATCTCAGGGCTTTTGTTACATGTAGAGGTTTGAGGAAAGTAGAGAAAAACAGACTGTATCTGTATAGTTTGTTCCTGTCTGTAAACTTGATGTGTAAAAGGAGATTGAGCTTATGAAAGGAATGTCTTTGCCTGTGTCAAATAAAAAGGGTTTTACACTGGTGGAGCTTGTGGTGGTAATCGCAATATTGTCTATTTTAGCAGCGATAGCTATTCCGGCAGTTATTGGAATTATCAATTCCGCAAACTATTCGCAGATGATGTCGGATGCAAGTGCGATGGATCAGGCTTGTAAAACCTATTACATGGGAGTAAAATCCGGAATGATAACAAATGACAACTACACTCCCATTCATAGCAGTGATGTTATTCCGGCAAAAACTCTTTCCAATGCAGCTAAAGCAAGAATGGCGAGGAACTGCACTGTAGCAGGTGCTCTTGAGTATAATGATCTGTATAGCATGATGGGAAAGCTTGAGGATTTTGCATACGATAAAGAGGGCAATATAAAAGTCTATGACGAAAATGACAGTAATCTGACCAAGCTTTCTGATGGCTCTGAAACTTTTGATGTACTTAATTATGCAAATTAAAAGACAGCGAACTTTAAACGGTTCGCTGTTTTTGCTTTAGTGGATATTGAAAAAATGTTATGATTATTATATAATAATAGTATAAAAGATGTGGGGGTGTTACCGTTGGCAGAAAAGGATACAACAACCAAGACTCTTGAATCGTATAATTCTGTTTTTGCTGATATTGTAAATTGTCTGCTGTTTAACGGAGAAGCCATTATCAATGAAAATGATCTTACTCCTGCTGATAAGGATTCGCAGTATAAGGTGAATGGCAAAATAAAAAGTCAGGAACGGGATGTATCAAAATTCTGGAAAAACACTAACATTAATATTGCGTTTATCGGTATAGAAAATCAGTCAGCACCTGATGAACTTATGCCGATGCGAATAATGAATTATGACAGCTCGGTTTACCGTAATCAGTATAAGCTGAAAAAGAATGGCAAACTGCAAAAATGTTATCCGGTAATAACACTTGTCATTTATTTTGGTAAGAACGATTGGAAATACGGATTGGATCTGCTTTCCTGCATTGATACGCCAAAGGTGCTTATGCCATTTGTTAATGATTATAAAATGAATTTCTATTCTATAAAGGATATGTCGCCGGAACAAATAGAAATGTTTAAATCTGATTTTAAGGTAATAGCAGAATTTTTTAGTGCTTTGAATAACGGAACTGATTATCATCCAAGTAATAAAAAACTTGAATATTCGGAGGAAGTTATTGATATGATAAGCGTTTTTTCAGGTGATGATCGTTTCAGGGATGAATATAATTCTATGTCAAAATCGGAAGGAGAGATAGCTATGTGTGAACTGTATGATAGGATAATGCAACAGGGTGAGGAAAAAGGCAGAGAGGAAGGCAGAGCAGAAGGTAGAGCAGAAGGCAGAGCAGAAGGTAGAGCAGAAGGCAGAGCAGAAGGCAGAGCAGAAGGCAGAGCAGAAGGCAGAGCGGAAGGTAGAGCAGAAGGCAGAGCAGAAGGCAGAGCGGAAGGCAGAGCAGAAGGCAGAGCGGAAGGCAGAGCAGAAGGTGAAGAAAAAGGAAAAATAATAGGCGTAATATCTACACTTGCAGATCTTGTTAAAAAAGGCATTATTACAGTTGTGCAGGCGGCAGAACAAGCGAATATGTCGGTTGAGGAATTCACCCGAAAAGCAGGACTGAATACTTGAATTTATCTTGGAAATAAAGAAGTTTCCGGAATAATAACTTTTTCCGGAACTGCTTTTTTCTTTAACAGGTATTTTTCTTTGGATTGATAATTGATAGCAGTTTAAGCAAATAGTATAATATGACAAAAATAGGTATTGAAAATCAATCAATATGCATAAAATATGTAGTTTTATAAAAAAACCATTGTATTTTGAGATTTTTTGTGATAAAATAACAAAAAGGGTATTGTAACTTAGGGCGGTTTTACAAAGAACCCACGGTCGAATTTTTATCTTGACCGATGGGTTTATATTTCGTCTTTGGAAACTTATCCGACAGTCAGAGAAAAAAATTTTTAAGAGTGTGGTGTATTTATGAAAACAGTAGCTACAATACTGCAGATCACCCGTGGATTGCTTATCCTTACTCCTGCTGAGTATGATAAACCGGAGGGCGGTTTTGCTGTAAAGAACAAAGGGTCTAATGTACCTACAGTGTTTAATGTTCCTCAGATATTTGAGCTCAATGATTCTCTGAAGGAGCACCCGTTTGAAAAGGCTGAGGAGCTTGCGGCCTTTGTTAATCGCTGTGCCGAAAGTGTAAGTCTGACGCTCGGTGATTTGTTTATATGTATCGAAGATGAAGATGTGCTTATCACAAAAGAGTATAAGCATGCTCCTGCAAAGGAAAAACTTCTTCCTACATTTGCTCGTGTTGAAGCTGAAAACGTACTTCATCAGGAAGTTGAAAAGTATACTATCCTCAACTTTGAATACGGTCAGCAGTATGGTAAGGCTAGTAAGTCGGATGAGATCTCTGCATCTTTGTTTGCTATGAATACCGGTATGCTTACAGATATAAGAGCCGCTTTTGAAAATGCAGGTCTTCGTCTCGTTAAGATAGTTCCTCCTATTGCAGGTATGCTTTATACCTGTAAGGCAGATGTAAACTCATCTACAAAGGCTATCGCTGTTATCAGTATGGATTTTGCTGCAACAAGACTTGTTGTATTACATAATGGTGCACCTGTGTTCCAGCAGTCGTTCTCCAGTGTTCTTGAGGATATTGCTGAGTTGTTTTCTCTCGAATTCGGTATGAGTAAGATGGGTGCGATCGACTTTATCCGTCAGGAAGGTCTCGGTGTTTGTGCAAAGTGCGAATCTCCGTCTACTCAGAAGCAGACAATGGGTATGCTGGATAACGCAGCAGGTGAAATTCTCAGAAATCTCCGAATGGTTATTTCTACAAAACGTCTTGACATCGATCAGATAGTTCTTGTCGATGCTCTTGCTAAACTTCCTAATATCGCTAACTATTGCCGTAAAATGGGTCTTACGGCTGAAATGGAAAATATTACCCGTCTGTTTACAGGCAGTGCACAGCCTCCTCAGGCTGCTCCTTCAGCTTCTGAAAAGGGTTTCGATACTACATCGTTCATTACTCTTAACGGTGTTCTTACCATGCCCCCCGCAGAAGGTAACCTTCTTATGGGTGAAAATAACATCCTTTCCGCTATGGCAAAGGACAGCGGCTCAAAGCTCGGTAAAATGATCACCGCAGGTGTCGGAGTTGCAGCAGGTATATGGATTGTGGCTGTTCTCGGCTGGTGGGGTGCTCTTGCTATGCGTGAAAACAGTGATAACTCTCAGCTTGTTGACCCGAGATATACCCCTGCAAAACAGCTTATAACAGATGAAGAATTCTGGACAAAGCAGCAGGAAAATATGGAAAAGAATCTTGAAATGCTTCCGAATACAGATCTGAAATCTGCTGATATAGTTACCGAATTCTATGCTCAGATTGTTGATAAGGCAAAGAGCTGTACTGAGTTTAACGCCGATAACTCCAAGAATATCATTTCTACTGTAGTAGATGTTGACAATATTGAAGAATTTACAAAGTTTAAAAATGAAGTAAATGCTGAAGGTTACTTTAAGGTAGGCGACGGTTATCAGCTCAATACTGTTGTTGATAATAAGAAGGGCGGAACAAATCCGATACAGCTCCTCAGAGCAACTATTAATCTTAGTGTGACTGACGAAACAATAGCTGCTGCAAGTGAAGCTGCCGGTAAAGATACCCAAAAGACAACAGATGATAAGAGCGGCAGTAAGACCAAGGAGTCTTCAGAATCAAGCTCGGCGAGCAGCGATGCCTCTAAGGCAGGCTGACAGAAGGACGGAGGTAAACTATAATGGACAATAAAAAACAATCATTTACGATACCTAAGTTTATGTATGCGCTTGGTGTTATACTCCTTGTTTGTATCATATTCCTTTTTGCCGTACAGATGCCTTTCTCCGGAAAGATCGAAAAATATAACAAGGATCATGAATCCGCAACATCTCAGATAAATATGTACAAGGATTACCTTGAGCGTGCTTCAGAGGTACAGGATTCTATCAATCAGATGAGAGCTTATTGCGATGAAATGAACGAAAAGCTTACGATCAATGCTTCAAAGACCGTTGATGATGTAAGAGATATGCTCAAAAATCTGGATTATGATCTGACAAGCCTTACAGTAACAGAAGGTAAAGCAGACAGCAAGGGTCGTGTATCTGCAACAGGTGACCCCCTTTATGTAACATCAATCAAATTTACTTTCACAGCTACAGAAAAGAAACTTATCGAAACACTTAAGTATTTTGAAAGTGAATCAGAAGGTTCTTACTACATAAGCAAGATAATCGTTGAAGAAGAAAATAAAAAGACTACAACTGCAACAGTTTCAGGTGCGGTTGAAGGTTCACAGCAGTCAGTTGACGGAGCAGACAGGCTTTATGTAACTAACCTTGAAATTCAGCTTTACTTCTTCGATATGACTAAGAATAAGAATGCGAATATGTCTGACGTATCTCTGAATTCAGCTTCATCTTCAGCTTCCTCTAAGTAAATTGTAAGACGGAATAGTGGAGAGAGTTTGAATGCAGCCGTTTAGTTATTTGGTTACACCTTCGGGATTAGTATGGACAATACTTTGTATACCTCTCGGAATCGTTCTGACTGTATTGGGTTATTTCATTATAAATCGCATACCTGCAACATGGTTGTGCGATTATAATGAAACACCCTCAGAGGAACTTCTTTCGGGTAAAAGAGTGAAGTTTGTGCCATCTGGATTATTTGTATCCGCAGTTATGGTTGTGGGTCTTGTGCTATGCAGACTACAGTTCAATAAGGGTTATGATGTCTATTTTATAATTCTTGCACTTATACTTTTTGACTGTATGCTTATTGCGGTGGCGGATATAAAGTATCAGATAATCCCGGATCAGTTTACAATTGTACTCGGAGTTTTGGCCGTTATATTGAGCGTGTATGATATTGTCAGAGGTTATCATATATTGCACTCGGAATGGTGGTCTCCTCTTGCAGGTGCAGGTATAGGTGCGGCAGCAATGCTGCTTATAGATTTCATAGGAATGCTTGTATATAAACGTGACGGAATGGGTTTCGGTGACGTAAAGCTTTTTCTGGCAGTCGGTGTGCTTACAGGTTTTCCGGGAACAATCTATACCTTTATTATTTCAATTATTATGGCTACAATTTTCTTTGTGGCAATTATCATTATTTCAAAGATAGCATACGGAAAACAGGATGCTGAAAATTTTACACAGGATATTCCGGACAGTGCTTCGGAGCAGCCTGAAAGTGATCAGCAGTCCGGACAGAACGGGGAGGATCAGACATCGGACAATGCAGAGACCGATGATGAAAGTGAAGGTGTTGGATTTGGTTCATACCTTGCATTCGGCCCTTATATAGCAGCTGCTTTGGGGTTGTATATAGTTCTGTTTGATTTCGTTATGTATCTTGCACGTCTATATTTAGATTTATTTAACTTTTGATCGGGAGCTGACAATATGAAAGCGGGTAATCTGAGGATTGGTCAAATTCTTATAAATTCAGGTGCTATAACCGACGAACAGTTGGATCAGGTACTTGAAAAACAGAAGACCACTAAAAAACGTGTTGCGGATATTCTGATTGAGGACGGTATAGTTACAGAACAACAGGTTTGTAAGGCTCTTGAACAGCAGCTCTTTATACCGTACATGGATCTTGACCAGGTAAATATCCCTGAAGAACTTGGCGGAATTATCCCTGAGGATATGGCCAACAAGCATATGGTAATCCCAATAGAACAGGAAGGTCGTTTCCTTACTGTTGCAATTGCGGATCCGTTGAACTATCAGGGTATCAAGGATATAGCTATTGCAACAAAAATGAAGATCAAGCCTGTAATAGGTGAGGCTTCAAAAATATCGGTAAAACTGCGTGAAATGTATGCTGCTCAAAAGGCTATCGATGACGCAAAGGAATTCCTTGAATCCAAAGGCGGAAAAACTAAAGCTCAGATTGAAGCTGAAGAGGCTGCTCAGAAAGATGCTTCCGCAAATGACCAGCCTATTATCCGTTTCGTTAATAACATGATAGAAGAGGCAATTTTTACAAAGACCTCCGATATTCATATTGAACCGATGGAGAAATGTCTCAGAATCCGTTTTCGTATCGACGGTAAGCTTCAGACTTACATGGAAACAGCACCAGAGCTTATTCCTTCGGTAACATCACGTATTAAGTTCATAGGTAATATGAACATTGCGGAAAAACGTATACCTCAGGACGGTCGTATCAACTACCGTGTCGGCGGAAAGGATATCGACTTCCGTATTTCTGTTCTCCCGAGCCTTTTCGGTGAGAAGATAGTTATGCGTATTACGACTTCTCTGGGCATGGAGCTTAAAAAAGAAAATATAGGGTTCCTACCGGAGAATCTTGATAAATTCAATCATCTTGTAAAAAGCCACCGTGGTATTATTCTTGTAACAGGTGCTACAGGTTCCGGTAAATCAACTACTCTGTATACAGCTTTGCACGAGGTTATGGGTGAGGATATAAACATCATCACCGTTGAAGACCCTGTTGAGCAGATACAGCCCGGTATTACTCAGGTACAGACTAACGAAAAAGCAGGTCTTACCTTTGCTGCAGCTCTGCGAAGCATTCTTCGTCAGGACCCTGATATTATAATGCTCGGTGAGATCCGTGATGGCGAAACTGCAGGTATCGCTGTTCAGGCAGCTATTACAGGACACCTTGTGCTTTCTACACTACATACATATGACGCACCGAGTTCGGTTGCACGTCTTATAGATATGGGTATTGAGGGCTACATGGTATCTTCGGCACTTCTCGGAATTATAGCTCAGAAACTTGCAAGAAGACTTTGCGTTTCCTGTAAAGAAAGATATGAGCCTGATGATAATGAAAAAATAGGTCTTATGATAAAGCCCGGCGACGAATACACACTCTATCGCCCTGTAGGCTGCGAAAAATGCAACAAAAAGGGCTATAAGGGACGTATTGCGGTTCACGAGGTAATGATGCTGACTACAGGTCTGAAAAGAGCTATAACCGATGGCGTAAGTACCGACGAGCTGAGAGATCTGGCGATACAGGAGGGCATGATCCCGATGAAGGAAAATGTTCGTATCGACGTTCTTAAAGGTCTTACCTCTTATGAGGAATATATCGACATGACGATCTCAAACGACTGATTGAGATCAGCATATATATTGTGTGTAAGCACAACATAAATTCTATGAAAAGAATGGGGTAGTATTAAATGGATTTTTATAGTTTAGTAAAAGAAGCTGTAACCAAGGGTGCATCCGATATCCATATAGCTTCCGGTAACCATCCCGCATACCGTCTGCACGGTAATGTGTTTTTTACCAACGATCCCGCCCTTAATGAAGCAGAGGTAACGGCAATCATCAAGGCAGTGCTTAATCAGTCAAGATTTGAGACCTTCCTTCAGACAGGTGAAGCCGATGCGGCTGTTGAAATCGGTGAGTGCGGACGTTTCAGAGCAAATGCTTTCAGACAGCGTAATGGTACATCACTTATTCTTCGTGTAATCAACAGTGTAGTACCTGAACTTTCAACATTGAGTCTTCCTAACTCTATCCGTAAGACACTCGACCTTAACTCAGGACTTGTACTTGTATGCGGCCCTACAGGTTCAGGTAAATCAACAACTCTTGCGGCTCTTATCAATGAAATAAACAAATATAAAAGTAAACATATCCTCACTATCGAGGATCCTGTTGAATTCTTGCATACACCTAAACGCTGTATCGTAAACCAGAGAGAAATCGGTCTGGACAGCCGCAGCTATCCTATGGCACTGAGAGCTGCCATGCGTGAAGACCCGGATATTATTCTCGTAGGTGAAATGCGTGACCGTGAGTCTATTCAGATCGCACTTACGGCTACTGAAACAGGTCACTTGGTATTCTCCACAGTACATACAGAGGGTGCTGCGAAAACTATTGACCGTCTTGTTGATATTTTCCCGCCGGATCAGCAGCAGCAGATCCGTGTACAGCTCTCCACTTCTCTGAAAGCGGTTATTTCTCAGAGACTTCTTCCGAAGGCAACCGGCGGACGTGTTGCAGCATTTGAAATAATGTTTGTAACAGGTGCTATAAGTAACCTTATCCGTGAGAATAAGGTTGCAAATATCCAGCAGTCTATCCAGCTCGGTCAGCAGTACGGTATGATCACCATGAACAAGAGTATCGATAACCTTCTTGCTCAGGGACTTATTACCGAACAGGTTGCAAAGGCTTGGAACTTTGATATTGGTGATACTGATGCCAGAAGATAAGGAGTGAGTTGTCTTGAAGTTTAAATACGTTGCGATGAATTCCCGAAACCAGAAAAAGGAAGGTGCTATCGAAGCCGAAACGCAGAATCAAGCTGTCAGCATCCTTCGTGAAAAGGGTCTTATTGTGCAGGATATACAGCAGGCTGGCGGATCTGATTCTACCCCTACAAGTATCTGGCAGATGGATCTTGGCGGTGATATTCATAACAGAAAAATCAAAAAGAAAACCCTTCTCCTTCTTTTTAACCAGCTCGGTATGATGATGAAGGCAGGTATTAACCTGTCAATGTCAATGCAGATCATGATCGACTCTGAAAAAGATACCGGTATGCAGAAGATACTTCGTGAAATAAACGAAAACCTTTACAACGGTTTTACTCTTTCTCAGGCTATGAAAACCTTTGCAGGTTTTCCACAGGTATATATCAGTATTATAGAAGCCGGTGAAGCAAACGGTCGTCTTGATAATGCTTTCCAGCAATGTGCACTTATCTGTAAAAAGGATATTGCCCTTTCAGGTAAGTTAAGAAGTGCGTTCACTTATCCGCTCTTCCTTGTTGTTTTGGTAATTGCACTTGTAATTATTCTTTGCGGTTTCGTATTGCCTACATTTAAGGATACATACGGAGCATTCGGTGCAGAATTGCCGGGAATTACTAAAGCCTTGATGAGCTTCTCGGATGTTCTTATCGGATATTGGTGGCTTATAATTATTGTTGCTGCTATTATAGTATTTGCGTTTGTTACTCTTAAGAAGAACAACGAAGATTTCCAGATGCTTCTTGCAAAAGTATCTCTGAAGATTCCGCTTATCGGACCTATAGTTCGTCAGGGTGCTCTTGCTCGTTATTGCCGTCTGATGTCAACGCTTACTGATGCCGGTATTCCTATCCACAGAGCTATGGGACTTGCTTGTGATGCAATACCAAATATGTATGTACAGGAACAGGCAAAAATGGTTCTTGATGATGTGCAGATCGGTGTTACAATCAACGAAGCAATGTCTAAACATCCTGTATTTGATTCTATCCTTGTATCAATGGTTCGTGTTGGTGAGGAATCAGGTATGCTTGGTGATTCACTTTTCAAAATGGCTGAACTTTTTGAGGAACAGAGTGATGAGTCTACGCAGAAGCTTACAGATGCTATGACACCTATTATGACAGTTGTAATCGGTGGCGTTGTTGGTACAGTTGTTGTTGCTATGATCCTGCCTATGTTCGGTATGTACGACGTAATCGGAAGCAGCACTAATGTCTGATCTTAAAGATTAACAGCTGATTTTGCGGTACATTGGTTGATTTCCGATGTACCGCTTGCTTTTAGTGAAATGATGAACAAATTATTAACAAAAAAATTAGCGAGTCTTATAAAAATTTATACTTTAATTTGGCGGAATAATATAGTATAATACTATTAATTAGAAACTGTGCAATATGTAACATATTTTGAACGGAGAGTGGGATGTTATGAAAAAACGAATCAAACAGAAAATAAAATCAAAGAAAGGTCTTACTTTGGTTGAGATACTGGTCGGTGTGGCGTTGGTTGTAATAGTTTTTGCATCGACTCTTGGTGCTATGGTCGGCGGTTTTACTACGACGGTATATAATTCCGATGAAAACCGTGCTTCAGTGCTGAATGCGTCTGTTAATGAAATTATTTTCAATACTGTCAGAAAAATGAGAATCTCGGATTATGATGAAGCTGCTGATTTTCTGGAAGAGGTAGAAGCGGCAGCAACAAGTTCGGGCAGTGTTGCTGATGATACATATGCCTACGCTCTTGTAGCATCTGTTGCTGCTCAGGTTCCAGATGCAAAATATGTTGTTCCGGAATATGAGGGCGGTGCATATTCGGTAAGTTTCCCTTCAGGTGAAAGCTATCAGTATTCTCTTATTCCTGAGCAAAAGAAACCTTTGGGTATGCTTACTGCTTCGGGAACTGATTATGAGATAGATGGGATTACCATAAAGACCTGTTTTGAATCTGCTGGTGGTCCGATAATCTATGAATCATTTGTTGCATTCTCAAAGTGATACGGAGGTGTGTTTGAAGTGAAAAATATTAAATCGAAAAAGGCTTTTACATTGATAGAATTGATAGTAACAGTTACTATCCTTGCTATTACTGCTGGATTTGGTGTGGGTATATTTGCTTCTGCCATGTCCAACTATTCAAAGGCGTCTGTGACTGCAAAAGAACAGGCTCTTGCTACCGAAATTGAGGATTTTATTGTTAACCATGCAAGAATATGTACTCAGCTTTATCTTATAGACAGTACTTATGGAGAGGATTTTTCGGAGGAAGGTTATCTTGCGGCGAATGCTGCTCAGGTAGAGCTTGAAGATTCTGATAGTTATATTCTTACTTTGGCTCCTGATACAAATGTTGCAAGGTATCGTACCAATGAACGTCAAAAAACAGAGGATGCTACCGGTGTACCTGTTTACGGTGATATTCTTGATGCACCCGAACTTGCTGTGTCCGGTGTTGAAAGTATTGAGTTCAGTCTTCTTAAACAAAAGCTTATTATGGAAGATACAAAAGATAAGGCGTTCAATTATTTGCAGTATACTATAAATATGCAGGAAGGTTATTCCATAACAGGTGCGGTAATGCTTTATTCTTGTAAGAATATTTCCTACCAGTATGAAAACAGCTTTATGGAGTATCCCGAGGATGGTACGCTTACATTGGGCGGTGAAGGTACTACCGGTATCAATGGTATTGCTTTCGTAGTAAAATAAGATATAAAATACAATGGCTGCTGTATCAAAACAGCAGCCGTTTTTTTGTTTATATAGAATAATCATTTACGTTTTTATAAATATCATTGTCTATAATACTTTGCAAAGTGATATTGTCAAGATAATCTGTGATAACATCATAAAGCCCCTTCCATACAGGCAGAGATATGCAGGTGGCACATCTCGGACAATCTATTGGATCATGCTCAAGACATGGAATAGGGGCAAGACTTCCTTCGGTAAGTCTGAGGATTTCTCCTACGGTATATTGTGCGGGGGGCTTAGATAACATATATCCGCCCTGATAACCTCTGTTTGTACGCAAAAGACCGCTTTTGTTGAGCAGCGGAACGATTTGTTCAAGATATTTTTTTGAAATGCTCTGGCGTTCTGCAATATCCTTGAGGGCAATATAACCTTCATCCTTATGCAGAGCAAGATCTAACATCATCCTTAAAGCATATCTTCCTTTTGTAGATATTTTCACAGTTTCCTCCTTTCTGTTTTTTAAAAATTAAAAAACCACACTATTGTATGACTTAATTATAACATAGTATATTTACATTTGCAAGATAGTAACCAAATACTACCGATAATATTAATATCATAAGATCAGGAATTGTGAAGAAATTCATATGTCGATAATTTATATTACAATTATAAGAATCTTGTATTATTCTGTTAAACATGATAAAATGATTTTACAAGTTTCATAAACCGCTTTTTGCGAAATAAAATCATAAGGAGTGATAACATGGTACATTGTCCGACTTGCGGTTCGCCACTAAGGTTTGATATAGCATCACAGCTTATGGTATGCGATTATTGCCGCAACAGTTTTCAGACCGGAACACTTCCCGACAGAATATCTGATGATGCAAGGACAGAGGCTTATTTTGACAGCTATGCGTATTTATGTCCATCCTGCGGTGCTGAAATAGATACTACCGATAAAAATGATGCTGTAGGCTTCTGTCCGTACTGTAAGGGATCGTCAATGATACGGGGAAAAGGCAGTTTTGAAAAAGCTGTAAACGGAATATACGCACTCAGGTCACAGGGTATTTTTACAAGTGTGTCATTTACCGCTCAGAACAATAATAAAAAGGAATTAAAAAAACTTGCGGCATTTTGTGAAGAACTTGGAGTGAATAAGCTTTGGTTTGACAGAGTGATAATACCTGCTGATGATGACAAAGAAAATCTTACTTTATCATCAGGAGATTTTCGTAAGCTTTGCCGGACTGCTGCCCGTCTGAATAAAAAGGGACAAGTATTCTGCGGCAGAGCACTCCAGTTTATTCCATGCAAGGATAAGCTTGTATATCAATTGTTCGGCAGGAGAAAATCTTTTGATAGTCCTTGCAAACGGAGATGTCATGCCTTGCAGAAGACTTCCGTTCATTATTGGAAATGTACGTGAAACTGATCTGCTGACCCTTCACCAAAACAGTCCGCTTATGAAAGAGCTTCGTGCTGTAGGCATACCTGACGGATGCAAAAAATGCAAGTATGCAGAGCTGTGTAGGGGCGGCTCAAAATGCCTTGCATATGCCAAGACAGGAAGATTTGATATAACCGATCCCGATTGTTTTATTGCAGAAAAATATTAAAGCTTATTATGATAAATCCGCCCGTACTTTTGAAAGTATGGGCGGAAACTTTTATTATTCGTTTATCTGTTCCATTTCGTAGACTTCAAAAATGTCGCCTTCTTTAATGTCACTGTATTTTTCAAGTGTTATACCACATTCAAAGCCCTGAGCAACTTCTTTTACGCTGTCTTTGAAACGCTGGAGTGAAGCGATAGTATCATCTGCTATAATTATACCGTCACGGACTACACGGCATTTAGAGCCTCTTACAACCTTACCGCTGAGTACATATGAACCCGAAACAAGACCGACATTTGTGATTTTATATGTCTGGCGTACTTCCACTTTACCGAGAACATTTTCTTTGTATTTTGGTGCAAGCATACCTTTCATTGCGGATTCGATCTCTTCAATACAGTCATAGATTATTCTGTAAAGACGCATATCAACTCCGTCACGCTTTGCATTTTCCTCTGCTACGGCATCGGGACGTACATTAAATCCTACTATAATGGCATTTGATGCAGATGCAAGCATTACATCTGATTCTCTTATTGCACCTACCGCACTATGAATCACATTTACTCGTACTTCTTCATTTGTAAGCTTTTCAAGTGACTGTCTTACCGCCTCAACAGAGCCCTGAACGTCGGCTTTTACTATGATCTTCAGTTCTTTCATTTCACCGAGTTTCATCTGGTCGAAGAGGTTATCAAGGGTAACCTTTGTTCTTGCATTGAAGCGTTCCTCTTTTTCGGAGTCACGACGCTGTGCAACAAGTTCTCTTGCGAGACGTTCATCCGAAACGGCATTGAATATATCTCCGCCTGTAGGCACATCATCAAGTCCTGTTATTTCCACAGGTACAGACGGGCCTGCGGCTTTTACTTTTGAGCCTTTATCATTGGTCATAGCTCTTACTCTGCCGACTGTTGTACCTGCTACAACTATGTCACCTATATGGAGTGTACCGTTTTGTACGAGGATAGTAGCGATAGGGCCTCTGCCTTTATCAAGACGTGCTTCGATAACAGTACCCTTTGCGGCTCTTTCAGGATTAGCTTTAAGCTCTTTAACATCTGCAACAAGTATTACCATTTCAAGAAGGTCATCTATACCTTCTTTTGTATGTGCGGAAACAGGGATTACAGGCACATCTCCTCCCCATTCTTCAGGCAGGAGTTCATGTTCGGTAAGCTGTGATTTTACGTGCTCTACATCGGCACCGGGTTTATCTATTTTGTTTACCGCTACTATAATTGATACACCTGCTGCTTTTGCATGATGTATAGCTTCGATAGTCTGAGGCATTATACCATCATCTGCGGCAACTACGAGTATAGCAATATCAGTTACCTGAGCACCTCTTGCACGCATTGTTGTAAAAGCTTCATGACCGGGGGTGTCAAGGAATGTTATTTCCCTGTCATTTATTGTTACTCTGTAAGCACCGATATGCTGTGTTATTCCTCCAGCCTCTGTAGCAGTTACATGGGCATGACGGATAGCATCAAGAAGTGAAGTCTTACCATGGTCAACGTGTCCCATAACAACAACAACAGGTGCACGGGGAACGAGATTATCATCATCATCTTCACTGTCATCGATGATTTTTTCTTCTATGGTTTCAAATACTTCTTTCTCTACTTTTGCATGGAATTCCATAGCAGCAAGTGATGCTGTATCAAAATCTATTGTATCATTGACACTTGCCATTACACCGAGCATCATAAGCTTTTTAATAACTTCTGCTGCGGTTGCTTTAAGTCTGAGAGCAAGTTCTCCGACTGTTATTTCATCAGGTATCTGTACCGTTATGGGCTTATTTTTACGGTCATTTGCGATTCTGTTAAGTCTCTCAGCTTCTGTTTCCTTACGGGAATTACGGGGCTTGCCTTTCTGCTGGGATTTCTGATTTATTTTTTGTTTCTGAGAAGTAGGTTCTTTATGCAGCTTCTCACTTGCCATACGGTCATATTTTTCATTATATTTGTCTATGTTGACATTGGAAGCACGGGTATTTACAACTCGTCCACGATTTTCACTTACCTTGCTGCTGTCCTCAGTAAATGTTTCGCTCTGTTCAAGCTTTTTGCCAAGAATATGTGTTTCCTGTTTTGGTCTGGCGAGTGCAGGCTGTTTGTTTTTCTTTGCTTGCTTTTTATCGTTTTTCTGTTGCTGTACAGGTTTATCGTTTTTCTGTTGCTGTACAGGTTTATCATTTTTCTGTTGCTGTACGGGTTTATCGTTTTTCTGCTGCTGTACAGGTTTATCGTTTTTCTGCTGCTGTACAGGTTTATCATTTTTCTGCTGCTGTACGGGTTTATCATTTTTCTGCTGCTGTACGGGTTTATCGTTTTTCTGCTGCTGCACAGGTTTATCATTTTTCTGCTGCTGTATTGGTTTATCGTTTTTCTTCTGCTGTGAAGCATTTTTATCTGTTTTAGCCGCTTTGTTATCCTCTGTTTTTTTAGGAGCGGCAGTCTTTTCTTTATTTTCCTCTTTTGGTGCAGCTGTCTTTTCTTCAACAGGCTCTGTTGCACTTGCATAGTATTCATTCATGCTTGAAAGCATATTACTCTGTGTAAAATGTTCAAAAATTACATTGAGTTCTTCCTCTGTCAGAACGGCAGCAGCCTTTTTATTTACTTTGAGATATTTGCTCAATACCTCAGAAATTTCCTTTGTGGTGATATTCAGATTTTTTGCGATCTCACTCAGCTTATATTTTATCATACAATCATTCCTCCTGTCTTTGTTCACTGAAAAGCGTTTCAAGCTTATCGGCAAAACCCTTATCATTTACTGCAACGATACCTGTCTGTTTACCGATAGCACATCCCAGGTCATTCATTGATATATCTGAAACGATAGTCCGGGTCTGAGTTTGGTTTGCTGTTCTTGTTATAGACCTTATTGTCCTTTCCGACAGATCAGAGGTCAGTATCAATAATCTGCATTTTCCGGACAACATCGCATCTGAAGCGGCATCAAAACCTAAAGCAAGTCTGCCCGCTCGTCTTGCGAGCCCTAAAAATGACAACAGTTTAGCATTCATTTATCACTATCACTCTTTCCGGACTAACCGTGTATTTTTAATTCCGCTCAAGCTCCTCAGTGAGCTGCTGATACACTTCATCAGGGATCTTGCAAGAAAACGCTTTCTCAAGTCTCCGGGCTTTTTTAGCCTTTTTAAGACATTCGGGATCTTTGCATATATATGCTCCCCGCCCGGGTTTTTTCCCTATCGGATCAATTGATATTTCCCCGCTGTTTTCAGCATTGTCGGGTGCTTTTACAATTCTTACAAGCTGTTTTTTTTCTTTCATTTCACCGCAGCCTGTGCATTTTCGCATGGGTATTTTTTTCTGATGCACTTTTAAATTCCTCCTGTTATGTTTTTATTAATTTTCCGGAGATCCTGTAAGCTGCGACAAAATTCAATTATTGTTCATTGTCATCGGTATCCCCTGTAGTTTCAGGTTCAATAATATCTATTTGTTCATCTTCGTCTGAATCATTACTTTCTTCGGCAGATCCTTCTTTTTTATCTTCAGTTCCGAAAGCTCCGCTTTCAGGACGTATATCTATCTTCCAACCTGTCAGTCTTGCAGCTAAGCGTACATTCTGTCCCTTATTTCCTATAGCAAGAGAAAGCTGATTATCCGGAACGATGGCTTTACAATTCTTTTCAGCAGACGGGTCAAGTTCTACACCGATAACGGAAGCAGGAGAGAGTGCTTTTCCTATAAACTCTACCGGATCTTCACTATATTCTATTATATCGATTTTCTCTCCGCCAAGTTGATTTACGATAGTGCCGACTCTCTGTCCCTTGGGGCCTATGCATGCACCTACAGCATCAACATCTGCATTCTTGCTGAGCACAGCAATTTTTGTACGGGAGCCTGCCTCACGGGATATGGATTTTATCTCAACTGTACCGTCAAATATTTCCGGAACTTCGGCCTCAAAAAGACGTTTTACAAGATCAGGGTGAGTTCTGGAGATAATAGCTTTCGGGCCTTTTGTACCTGTTTTAACACTTACTACATAAACTTTTATCATGTCACCGGCTTCAAGTTTTTCACCGGGAACCTGATCGTTTTTGGGAAGTATGGCTATTGTTTTGCCGAGACGAAGTGTAGCATTTCCTGTTTCAGGATCTACCTGTTCTACTGTAGCAGTAATAATTTCCTGAAGCTTGTCATTATATTCGTTGAGGGCCTGCTCTTTTTCACCGTCACGGATGCCCTGACGTATCATATTTCTTGCTGTAGAAACAGCGATTCTGCCAAAATTTCTGGGATCAAGCACTATGCCGACTTTATCGCCGTAATTTACTGTGGGATTTATCTTCATTGCTTCATCAAGAGAAATTTCTTTATTATGGTTTTTAACCTCCTCAACAACTACTTTATGAATTCTTGCTTCTATTTTTCCGGTTGTTTTGTTGAACTGGACAACTATGTCATCGTTACCGTCATACGCATTCTTACAGGCTGTTGTAATAGCTTTTGAGATCTGGGCGACCATATAATCCATACTGATACCCTTTTCTTTTTCCATAAGCTGTAATGCTTCTATGAGGTTTTCCTCCTGCTCTTTTTTCTTTTTCATTTTGATTTCCTCCGTTATTAAGTATTAAAGTCATCCAGTTTAATATATACTGAATCTTTTTTCTTTATGACCGTTTCACTGCCGTCTTCAAGTACAAGCTCAACACTGTCTTTTTCGTTGGCAATAAGTGTGCCTTTAAATTCTCTTATACCTGACTTATTCGGGCGAATAAGTTTTACCATTACAGGTGCACCGAGAAACTTTTCAAAGTGCCATTCTTCTGTAAGTTCTCTTTCGATACCGGGTGAAGAAACTTCAAGAGTATATGCTTCTTCTATGGGATCAAGTTCATCCAAAGGAGCATCTATTGCTCTTGTTACGGTTTCACAGTCGTCTATGCTCACGCCTTCATCCTTGTCAATGAAAATTCTGAGATAGCGTATTGCACCCTCTTTTACAAAGCGTACATCCCATAGTGTAAGTCCGAGATCCTCGATGATCGGTTTTACCAGTGCTGTTACTTCTGATACGGTATTACCGCTTTTCTTTTTCGCCATAGTATCCTCCTGTCATAAATATAATAATGTAATGATAAAAGAGTGGGTCGCCCCACTCTTTTACTTAACATTCATACATAACACACTATTCAGTATTTTAACATAATAATTGGAATTATGCAAGCTTTTTTTGAAAATAACACCGCATTTGAGCCGATTTTATTTTAATAAAGAACCAAAGTGCTGCCTTTCAGCATACATTTGCAAACATAGCTTTCACTTCTATCTTCAACACTATCGTAAATAGAACAGCTTGTAACATAATCTCCTGTCTGTTCGTCAACTAATGTATTGCGGGTCACTACATAACGGTTATCTATACAGCTGATAAACTGTCCGAGTTTATTATCATATGAAAGCTCTGCATTGCTGTTTATAATGCCCTTTACCTTTGTTTCGTAATCCTTCTGTGTTACCGAGAATACAGAGAACGGTTTTTCTTCGATAATGAATACGGTTTTGCCGTTTTCGGGAGCTTTCAGTTCAGCTTCGATGGCTATTGAATTGGTAAAAACATCATAGCTGCATATTTTTTCGATGCCTGTACGGAATTCTTTTGCACGGAAATACATCTTATCCCCGTCGATTCCCATATAACGTGCGAGAGCTTTGATGTCGGCGGTAACTATGCGTTTTTTCGATATGGATTCCACCCCTGCCTCAAGCTCGCGTTCAAGAACCTCAAGATCACAAAGCCAGATGTTATCTCTTATATCTGCATTTATCCAGCGTTGTTCATCATAATATCCCTTTTTGATTTCTTCATCCGCAAACGGATCAAGAAGGACGAGATATTTTTTACCCTGAACATCCATAATCTTAATATTATTAGTGCCGAGTTTTGCAAGAAGGGGATTTTTTACAAAATGCTTTACATTTGTTGTCAGGTCATACAGATAGCAAAGACATTCACAGCCTGTTATTTCACTGTACTGTTTGAACATTTCGGCATTTGCCGCATCGGGCCCCATATAGATTATCATATGTTTACTGTCAAGGGGCATACAGCTGCGGAATGCACCTGTACACACGATTTTTCTGCGGTTGAGTTCCATTCCTGTAGTCTTGTCAAGCTCGATAAGCCACATACTGTTTCCACCGTTTTCGAGGATAAGTACGATGGTATTTTCAAATGCAAAGAGGTGCTGTACGAATGTAGGGTCTTCAAGTGAGTAATTTGTCACAAGACGCTCTTTGCGTGTGGAACGGTTATATTCAAGAATAAAAAGATTATTATGACCTTCTTCATTTTTTTCTTCCGAATAATAAATATATGACGATCCGACATCAAAAAGTTCGATATTTCTTTGAGAGAAAATACTTCTTATATCTACTACTGTCATTTCCTTACGCCTTCCTTTTTTCTTGTAGTTGTCGTTCTATTTAAGATGTATAACTAATTTTACATTAATAATATATGCGGATTTTGGTGTAAAACCGCCCTGAGAGATGATGTCTCAAATTAAAGTATAATTTATCCTTTTGATTTTGTCAATGCCACATAAACTTTTTTTGAAATTTATCTAAAGGCATTGTATAATTCAAAACTTTCGTTTATAATTAGTATGTATATCTGTACACTTTGAAATGGAGGTATTGAAATTGGATCATTATTCAATGGTGCTTGAAGCTATACAGAAGCTTCTTTCTGATATAGGACAGAAGGATTACGCAGATGTTGTGGGCGAATGTATAGAAAAATGGAAACAGGACGGAAATTCTGTCATGTTCGGTCAGGAATTCAGCAAAAACGGAAGATTTGCCGACTTCAGACTCGATTCATCAAATATCAGTGATCCCGAAAAGGGTTTCTGGACAGGTCAGGTACTATCTGCACTTATAGCAATGTCCGCACAGCTTTCTGTATTCGCTCAAAGAGGTATTGAAGTTAATATGGATTTTATGCGAAAAAATTTCGGAGCCGCAAATGAAATTATGGAAGCATCAAAATGTGCCGATTGCGGCAGACGTGAGGCAACTGGTATGGATATTGACAAATATATATCCAAAATTGTGATCGCTAAAAAGATCGTTGACGGTATGGAAAAGGGCGATCTCGCAGAACAGATAAGTTCTTTAACAAATATGACCGCTCCCGAAATTGAAAGAGAACGCAGAAAGACAAAAACAAGGCTTTCAAACAGCGGAATTTCATTCACTGAAAATTATGGCAAAGTAAAAAGATGTATCAAATGCGGAAGTCAGAATATAACAGAAGGCAAACTTCTGAGAAGTGTTCGTGAGAATGTTTTCGTTCCGCTTAATAAATGATCGATGGGGGATGTCGGATTTGAAAAGAAATACGGGTATTTTGATTTTATGTTCAGCAATAATTCTTCTTTTATGCGGATGTGTAGGCGGACCTGTAGAGGTCGCTCCACAGCCTTCTGCAGCTGTTTCCTCTGTGCCTGAATCATCTGTTGTCCAAAGTTCGTTACAGGAAAATTCTGCTGCTGTATCTTCTGATGAAGAAGAAAGCGAAGAAGAAAGTGAAGAGGAAAGTAAGGAAGAAAGCAGTGAAGAGGAAAGCAGTGAACAGTCATCTTCTGTACAAAGCAGTGTTCCTGATGGTGAGATAGCACCGAGAACATACATTGACCCACTCAGAATAACAGTTGATATTTCTGACGAGGAAATGAAAAAGAGCGGTACAGATATAAATGACCCACAGATATTCTATATCCATAACGCAAATGAAATGCATGACTTCTACCAAAATAACAAAACAGCTTTTTCTCTTGATAAAGTTGACAACGGACTTGATTTTGATCATGCAGTCGGCAGTCTGGATGCCAATTTCTTTGCAGAAAATGATGTTGTAATTCTGGTAATAAAATATGCTTCCGATAAAGAATATACATTCGGCGATGTATATAAGGGAAATGATGGTGCAGTGATGGATATATATAAGGACGAACCATCATCATCAGATAATTCGGGATATGTTATTGAGGTCGTGGGTGCTTTGAAAACAGCTCTCGGAGACAAAAATCCCGAACTTAATATTCTTCCCGCAGGGGATAATATTGAATAAAAGCCTGTTTTAAAGAGTTTTTTCAAATTATATTGAAAAGAATACATTTTTTATGATATAATATTAAAATACACAATATAAAAAGGAATAAATTTAAGTTACGAGGTGAAAATACCAATGGGTATAAAAGCATGGTTTAATGGCAGTAACAGCCGAAGAGAACTGAAAAAAATAAAACCAATGGTCGATAAGGTATTCGATCTTGAGGAAAAATATCAGAAATTCACTGATGATGAACTCAGAAGTGAAACAAGACGTTTTCAGGAAATGTTCGCTGATAAAGAGAATATGACCGAAAAGAAAAAGGATGAAATACTTGATTCTATCCTTCCTGAAGCTTTTGCCGTATGCCGTGAAGCTTCATGGCGTGTACTCGGAATGAAGCATTTCCGTGTGCAGGTAATAGGAGGAATTATTCTTCACAGGGGAAGAATAAGTGAAATGAAAACAGGTGAAGGTAAAACTCTTGTTGCTACACTTCCGGCGTATCTTAATGCACTTGCAGGTGACGGTGTACACGTTGTTACCGTAAACGAATATCTTGCAAAACGTGACGCAGAATGGATGGGCAAGCTTTATCGTTTTCTTGGTCTTACAGTAGGCATACTTCAGCACGACACGTCAAACGAGGACAGAAAAATCGCTTATAATTCGGATATTACCTATGCTACAAATAATGAACTCGGTTTCGATTACCTGCGTGATAACATGGTAGTATACAAAGAAAATAAGGTACAGAGAGGTCATTCTTTTGCTATCGTTGACGAGGTTGACTCTATCCTTATAGATGAAGCAAGAACTCCTCTTATAATTTCGGGTCAGGGCGATAAATCCACAGATCTTTATAACCGTGCAGATGAACTTGCAAAGACAATGAAATGTAAGAGAATTGCAGAAACTGATGCAAAAGAGGATAATGATGACGAATATATCGAGCAGGGTATAGATTACATCGTTGACGAAAAGGCAAAAACCGCTACTCTTACTCCTGTGGGTGTAAAGAAGGCAGAGAAATTTTTTGATATAGAAAACTTCACCGATCCTGATAACCTTACAATACAGCATCATGTAAATCAGGCTATAAAAGCACATGGTGTTATGCATCGTGATATAGACTATGTTGTAAACGAAAAGGGAGAAGTAATCATCGTAGATGAATTCACAGGCCGTCTTATGTACGGCAGACGTTATAACGAAGGTCTGCATCAAGCAATAGAAGCAAAAGAGGGTGTAAAGGTAGAAAGAGAAAGTAAAACACTCGCTACTATCACATTCCAGAATTTCTTCCGTCTGTATAAGAAGCTTTCAGGTATGACAGGTACAGCTATGACAGAGGAAACCGAATTTTCGGAGATCTATCGTCTTGATGTTATAGAAATACCCACAAATAAGCCTATACAGAGAGTTGACCTTCCCGATGTTATTTTCCGTACAGAAAAGGGCAAGTATGAATCTCTTATAAGAGACATAGAGGAAGCTAATAAAAATGGTCAGCCAGTGCTTGTAGGTACTATTTCAATCGATAAATCAGAAGAACTCAGTAAACTTCTGAAGAAAAAGGGTATAAAGCATAATGTGCTTAATGCGAAATTCCATGAAAAAGAAGCAGAGATAGTTGCACAGGCAGGTAAACTTGGTGCTGTTACTATTGCTACAAACATGGCAGGTCGTGGTACTGATATAAAGCTCGGCGGTAATGAAGAATTCCTTGCAAAAGATGCTATGCGTAAGCTGAATTTCAGCGAGGAGCTTATCAATGAGGCAACAGGTTATGCTGAGACTGATGATCAGGATATACTTGATGCAAGAGAAAAATACAGAGAACTTCTTGATAAATATAAAGCAGAAATAGATGTTGAAGCTGAAAAAGTACGTGAGGCAGGCGGCCTTTTCATAATGGGTACGACACGTCATGAATCAAGACGTATCGACAATCAGCTCAGAGGACGTTCAGGTCGTCAGGGAGATCCCGGAGCAAGCCGTTTCTATCTTTCAGCAGAGGATGATATTCTTCGTTTGTTCGCTGGTGACAGGATAAAGAATATAATGGACAGAATGCCCGGAGAGGATGATGAACCTCTTGAAAGCAAACTTCTTTCAAGTGTTATTGAAAGTGCACAGTCAAAGGTTGAGGGCAGAAACTTCAGTATTCGTAAGAGTGTGCTTGAATTTGACGATGTAATGAACCATCAGCGTGAGATAATCTACTCACAGAGAGATCAGGTACTTGACGGAGAAAATCTCAGAGAGACTATTATCAAGATGGTGGGAGAAGCTATGGAATCCATAGTAAATGAATATCTCCCACATGATGACAAGGATCACTGGAATCTTGAAGGTCTCAGGGATGCACTTAAAGGCTGGATACTTGAGGAAGATGATGAAGAAACTCTCGTATATGACGAAGACGAGATCGAAAGACTTGAAAAGGATTACCTTATAAACGAGCTTACACAAATTGCAACAAAGCGTTATGAAGATAACGAGTCAAAGATTCCTGAAGAAACAATGCGTGAGCTTGAGAGAGTATATCTGCTCAAAAATGTAGATAATTACTGGATGGATCATATTGATGCAATGGATGAACTCAAAAGAGGTATCCGTCTTCGTTCATATGGTCAGCATGACCCTGTTGTTGAATACAGAATTGAGGGCTTTGATATGTTTGATGAAATGATCAAGGCTATTCGTGAGGATACTGTAAGGATGATGATGGTCGTACCGAGAAAGGTAGCACAGCGTCTTGAAGAACAGGAAAGAATGCGTCAGATGGTACAGCAGCGTGTTGCCACAGGCAGAGCAAGAGCAGCAGCTATTGCAGCACTCAGAAATAATCCTGATGTTAGTCCCAAACTTCTTGAAAATGAAGATGAGATACAGGTTATCGAAATAGGTGCAGTTCCCGAGCTTCAGCGTCAGGATCAGACAGATACAGCTGTTGAAGAAGAGAAAAATGAAGAAGCTGTTTCTCCCGACAAAAACGATGGGCCTTCACAGGAGGATATTCAGAAAGCAGCAGGCAAGTTTATCGAAAGAGAACAGGTCGCAAAGCCTACATCCACAAATATGGATTCAACAGCCGATTCCGTAAACAGAACGGTAAGGGGAGTTAAGAAAATTGGCAGAAACGATCCTTGTCCCTGCGGAAGCGGAAAGAAATACAAAAAATGCTGCGGAAGAAACAATTGATTTTTCCGTACATAAAAACCGCCGATATTTTCGGCGGTTTGCTTGTAATAAGGGGATGACAGGATGAGAAAAATCATAGGAATAATTTTAACATTTATTATTCTGATTTCATTTCCGGCGTGTGGTTCGGATAAGATTGAGGAATCGTCATCCACGAGCGAAAAAACCGTTTCAGCTGTTTCATCCGAGGTATCAGAGAAGTCGGATATAAAGGCTGTGTCTTCATCAGCGGCAAATCCTTTAGAACTTGAAAGCTGGGGACGCTGTGCAAAATTTTCGGTCTCGGAGCAGAAATATTTTTCTGTGCCTGTACGTCTTATGAAAGTACAAAAAGGAACTCAGGCAAAAAAACAGGCAGAAGAATATCTGAAAGAACATGATGAATATAAAGGAATTATACGTCCGGATAATGACAGTCAATGGGTGGTACTTGATTATGAAATTATGCTTGATGGTTTTCCGATGGATGAAAACGGTGCAGATGCCTCTATAAGCAGTATGATAATGTCTGATGAAGGAGAAAATATTAAAGTCGGGGATGATGTATTTATTCCCGTAACTGTAAATATTTATGATGATGAAACAGCTTTTGAAGGTACTGTAAAGGGCAGTATTGCTTTTGTAATGCCCAAAAGTTGTAAGACATTTCTTGCTGTTTTGGGTGAAACAGGGGAAGAAAATGCTTTTGTCAAGTGTACGGTGTGAAAGTTCTCTTTTTTGTGACAGGAAAATGGAAATTTTGAAAAAAGTATTGTCAACAGTATTGATTGTGTAGTATAATATTTTTGTATAATGATACGAGGGAGGAAGATATATGAATCTTTTCGACAAGATCGGTACGGGTATTTCAACATCTGTTGATACAGTAGTAGAGTTTAACCGAAAAAATGCTCAGCTTAATCGTCTGGCGGCTATAATCCACACTGAATCAGATATAATCGAGCATGCATATGCCGCTTTGGGAAGACATCACTACAAGGCTTTGTGCGGTGTTGAGGAAGAAACTGATCTGAGCAGGCTTTGTGAAGTTATACGTTTCTCAGAGGAGCGTCTGAGAAAAGCACAGGCAAGATATGACTATATCAAGGCTTTCGGTCTGCCAAAGAAGGCTATGGATGCTGCTGAAATGATACGTTCGGTTTATGACGGAGAAAATTTTTCAGACAATAACAGTGATATTGATGTGCCCGGAAGCAATGGCAGTAATAATGCCGATGTTTTTGATGATGACAGCGGAGATATAACTATCGCCGTTGCAAATGATCAGTCAGAGGAAAACGACAACTGAAAAATAATATGTTTTATATGACGCTTTGCTTTTTTTGGCAGAGCGTCTTTTATTAAAATTATTGGAGTGGCTGTAATGAAAGAAAAAATACTTGCTGCACTTGAAAATGAGGGAGAATATGTTTCGGGAGAAGAACTCAGCAAAATACTTGGTGTTTCAAGAACAGCAATATGGAAAAATATCAAGAATTTAAGGAATGAAGGCTATGTTATTTCATCCGTAACCAACAGAGGCTATAAATTGGAACAAAAGCCTGATGTTCTTGATAAGAATAAAATATGCGAAGGACTTGAAACAGAGCTTGTCGGTACGGAACTTATTATACTAAAAACTATCGATTCTACCAACGAGGAAGTAAAACGCCGTGCTTCAAACGGCAGTGTATCGGGACTTATTATTGCCGCTGAACAGCAGACTGGAGGGAAGGGCAGACTTGGCAGAGTGTGGAGTTCCGGCAGCGGAGGACTGTATTTTACACTTTTACTCAGACCTGAACTGCCACCTGCCGATATAGCAAGTATAACTCTTTCGGCAGGGTTTGCTGTTTGTCAGGCAATAAGGGAATATACCGGACTTGATGCAATGATAAAATGGCCTAATGATGTTATAATAGGAAATCGCAAGGTATGTGGTATTCTTACTGAAATGGCAGCACAAAGTGACAGGATAGATTATGTTGCCATAGGGATAGGAATAAATGTAAATATTTTTGATTTTCCTCCCGAATTACAGAAAAAGGCTACATCACTTTTTATTGAAACGGGAAAAGAAATAAGCAGGAATGATCTGTTCAGATGTGTTATAAAAAAGCTTGATGAAGTATTATCTTCATTCATGTTCAGTTTTTCGGCAGATGATATGGATATATTCAAATCTCTTTGTGCTACTATGGGTAAGCGTGTTACAGTGGAGCGTGGAGGGAATATTATAAGCGGTGAAGCTGTTGATATTACTCCTGCGGGAGAATTGGTAATACGTGATGACAGCAAAAGAGAATTCACCGTAAATTCGGGTGAAGTTTCGGTTCAGGGAATATATTAAAAAATAAAAGGAGCTGCCTTGTTTTTGATTTACAAAGGCAGCTCTGTTATTATTGGAACTGAAATTATTATTTTTTAACAGGAACTAATTTTTCCTTTCCGCCCATATAAGGACGAAGAACAGCAGGAACATTTACAGAACCGTCTGCCTGATAATGATTTTCGAGGAGAGCGATAAGCATTCTCGGAGGAGCAACAACCGTATTGTTAAGTGTATGTACGAGGTATGTGCCGTTTTCGCCCTTTGTACGTATTTTAAGGCGGCGGGCCTGAGCATCACCGAGGTTTGAACAGCTGCATACTTCAAAATATTTCTTCTGACGGGGACTCCATGCTTCAATATCACAGGATTTTACTTTCAGATCTGCAAGGTCACCTGAACAGCATTCAAGCTGACGTACAGGAATTTCCATATTACGGAAAAGCTCAACGGAAAGTTTCCACATTTTTTCATACCATTCCATACTTTCCTCAGGCTTGCATATAACGATCATTTCCTGCTTTTCAAACTGATGTATTCTGTAAACTCCTCTTTCTTCAAGACCGTGAGAGCCTACTTCCTTACGGAAACAGGGAGAATAAGAAGTGAGTGTGAGAGGGAGAGAAGATTCATCAATTATCTGATTTACATATTTACCTATCATGCTGTGTTCGGATGTACCGATAAGATAAAGATCTTCACCCTCGATCTTATACATCATTGCATTCATTTCATCAAAGCTCATTACACCGTCAACAATTTCTCTGTGAATCATAAACGGAGGGATGCAATATGTAAAACCGTGGTCTATCATAAAATCTCTTGCATATGCAAGGACTGCTTCATGAAGTCTTGCAATGTCGCCCATAAGATAATAGAATGCAGCACCTGCAACTCTGCCTGCTGAATCTTTGTCAAGACCGTTGAGCGAAGTCATTATTTCGGCATGGTAGGGAATTTCATAATCAGGAACAACGGGTTCACCGAAACGAGCAACTTCTACATTATGTGTATCATCAGGGCCTATCGGAACTGAGGGGTCTATCATCTGGGGGATGCTTTTCATTACTTTATCCAGTTCGACTGAAAGTTCATCCATAAGAGCTTCTTTTTCTTTCATAACGGCAGCATTGCTTTTTACCTGATTGCGTATAGCTTCTGCCTCTTCCTTTTTACCTTCACGGTTAAGCTGTGCGACCTGTGCTGAAAGCTTATTACGCTGTGCACGAATATCTTCGGAAATATGTTTTGCGTCCATTATACGGGCATAAAGATCAGCTGCTTCATCTACAAGATGAAGTTTGCTGTCCTGAAATTTCTTTTTCATATTTTCCTTGACGGCATCTTTATTATTGATAAGAAATTTTACATCAAGCATTTTTCTGTCTCCTCTTTGACTAAAATTATATGCCCCATTATAACACATTTATCCCGTAAAAGTCAACGGTATGCGTTTTTACAGATTGTAATAAAAGAATTTGTGATGTATAATGTATATAAGATCGGGGGAATGTTTTATGTACTTGAAATCAAAATGGATAACTTTCTTAAAAGTGAAAAACCGTATATTACTATTATTCGGACTGTTTGGATTTTTTATGGGTATATGGGATATAGTATCTCTTATTGTGTATTATTGGGGTGATTGGAACACTGTCATTCATGCACGTTCTACACCTGAATCTATTGTTATGATAATCATTGGCACAGCCATCCTGCTATACATATCTTTTTCAATAACTCAGATAAAAAATGCTGCCTTTTATTCAAGCTATTTTGAAGGAAATCTCTATGGAGATATAACCTTTGAGGAACTTTCTGAGGTGACGGGATATTCTGTAAATAAAATAAAATTAAGTATGTATTTTCTCAGATTTGTTTATATGAAGAATTTCAGTTTCCGCAAAAATGACAGCGAAAAATATATCGAATTGCAAAGCAAAACAGTAGTATGCAGCTGCCGCAGTTGTGGTGCGGAAATTGATAAGAAAATTTATTTCAGCGGTATATGTCCCTACTGTAAAACATCCGATGTTTTTGCGGCAGTTCTTACGGATAATAAGATATACAGCATTGAAAGTGAATATAGCAAAGAAAAAAAGTCACCAGATTATTATATCTGTAAATATTTTAATTTAAGAAAAGTTATGTTTGGAATTTCACTGGCTTTAGCATTAAGTGTATTTTTAATTATAGGAATGGTGCTTATAACTTATATTGTCAACTATAATGACCATGAATATCTCAAGCAGGAACTTTTGTCCGGACGAAGTTATTCTTCTTATGAGCTTATAAAGAAAAATATGATGAATACTATAATATTCTGTATATTTGTTATGTTTATGCTGTTTCCTGTTATGTCTTTATCCTTTAAAAAACTTATTCAGCTTTTTGCAGCCGAAAAATATGCGGAAAAATTTGTAAGGACTTCTTCACCGTTTTTTGATGTGGGCAAGTCTGTCAAGAATAAGGATAATGTCAGGAAAGAAATAAAAAAGATAAGAAGAATTATACAGTCACGCTATCTCAGAAATTGTTCCATAGAAAAACATGGAAAGTCTTTAAAAATAGCATTTGCAAAGAAAATTGTAAAGGATAAATGTCCTCATTGCGGTGCTCCGATAACAGGGGCTGTTGATGAAAAATATGTATGCAATTTTTGCAAAAATAGCGTTATGAGTGTTATAGTAAAAAAATAATACGAAAATGGTGCAGACAAGTTTTTTCTTATCTGCACCAATTTTTTATTATTTAAAGGCAATTGTCATAAAGTTCGTCAGCAACTTTGATTATCACATCATAAAGTTCAAGGTCAGTTTTCCATTTTTGATCTATAGCATCAAGACCCATCCACGCACCGAGGATATTTCCTGTTATTGCACCTGTGGAATCGCTGTCACCGTTATGATTTACTGAGGTTATCATGGCACCATAAAAATCATTTGTGTGATTTGTATAACGCAGGCTGCAATATATGGCAATAGCAAGAGTTTCTTCAGCCACCCAGCCTTCACCGAGAATATGTATACAAGCAAGGTCACTGTAATTCTTTTCGGATAAATCAATGGCTGTATCAATAATCTCGATAAGTTCGTCAATGTGATCTTCATCCGAAAAAATTTCTTTGACAGTATTTCTGGCATCAATGACAATATCTTTAAGAGACATATCATTTCTGTCAAAAATACTCTTATGTATTATATGTGCAAGAACTGCAGCGGTCATATATCCCAAAGGATGACTATGAGTAATAGCGGCGGCCTGAGCTGCTTCAATATCAATATCTTTGATATTCCAGTTTTTGAAACATAACCCAAGAGGAGCAACACGCATAACTCCTCCACAACCTTTGCTGTTATTGACTTTTGAATTTATGTAGCTGTCAGGGGATTCATTGTTTTTTATACGCTGTGCTAAAGCTGAAAGGCATGTATTGCCGGGTGCTCTGCGATTATAAAGTTCAGGAACATCATATATTGACGAATTGTATTTTTGTATACTTCTGCTTTCTTCAAAGCTGTACATCTGAGTTGTGAGCCAGTCAAAATAAGATTTTTCGATTTCATTTCTTACTGATTTTTTAATATTATCCTTATTTCCGTTTTGTACAGCAGCTAAAATACCTGTAGCAGTAAAAAGTGTCATTTGAGTATCATCGGAAATTATTGCTTTTTTGGTTTTGGGGTCAAGTACATATTCTGTAATGCCATCTTTTCCGAAACGTGAGAAAATGGATTTTTCACGTTCAAATTCTATTTCATATCCAAGAGCATCTCCAATTCCTCCTCCGACGAGAGAGCCTCTTATTCTGTCACGGATATTATCATTATCTGACGGCTTATTGAAATTGCGGCTGAATTGTTTGTAATTATACTGTTCTTTTGAACGGCTGAGTACAGCAAAATCAACTCTTCTGAAAAGTTCATTTGTTGTAAGTCCGTCAAATCTGAAATCATTCAGTGCCTTAGCGAAAAGATCTGAAAATACCCTTGCATCATTTCTGAATGCACCGCATCCCCATGCTCCAAGCAAAAGATATTTATAACCGAGATATGCAGAACACTTTAATAAGCCTATTATTCGGTTGTATACCAAATCTTCATATTCTTGTTCGGTCATGCCCTCTTTGCCAAATTTTATCATTGGAGCAGCACAGGTCACTACAGATACTATTACGGATTCATCCAAAAATTCTCCGTTTTCATCTCTGATTATTTCTACATCGGGAGTGATTATTACAGCATCTGACCCCATATAAGTTTTAAGAGAACGGTTATATGAATAATATTTTTCTGCCTCTTTACTTTCAAGAGAAATAAGAAGTGAACTTTTGCGGCAGAGGTCTTCTTCCTGAGCCCTTGCACCATGTCTTACTCCGCCGCCGGGATGAACGGGATTTGCAAGATTAAGCACAAGAACACGTTCCTCAGGAGTATCCGAATTTTTAATAATATCCGTTATTTTTCTTGCCATTGTAAACGAATCTGTATTTTCACAGCTGAAAGTACAACTGTTTGTTATACTGTCATCAGATCTCTGTCTGCTGTTGATTTTTTTAATATCGTCAGGCAGAAAAACACGTGCTGCTTTTTGCTGATCTTCCGAAAGTTTTACAGCTGTTTTTTTATCATTTTTGTTGTAATAACCGTTTTTGAATGTTTTAAGTGTATCATTCAGCATGGATATGTTATCAATGAACATAAATTATCCTCCTATTTAATATTTTTATGATAACATTATATCATATGAATTTACTGTCTACAACAATTTAATACAAAAATAAAATAAAAATCCACATAGATTCCTAATTAGTTCCTTATTAATTCCATAAACGATGGATATAATATAGTCAAATCAAAGCAAAGAGCTTTGAAATAAAATATAAAACCTGAAAGTGAGGTCTTTAATATGTTAAAAAGAAGAATTACAATAATCATGACAGCTATACTTTTATGTTCAATGACAGCTTGTTCACAGGGTCAGACAGAAACAGATATAGCAGTTAAAACAGAGGTATCCGCTTCGGAAAAACTCAGCGACAATGATACAAGCACTGAGATCCAGAGTGAAGAATCCTCAGAGCAGTCCTCTGAAACTCAGAACAGCACAACGGAAGATCAGACTAAAAAATCCGATAATACCGCAAATACAGATCAAAGCGGCAGTGCAGCGAAAGATCAGAATGATATGACAGATAACAGCACCACATCGAATTTCAAAAGAAACAAAATGAAGTCAGAGTTCAACAATGAATCAAATGCAAATACTGATAATTCAACTGAAAAGTCAGATACTACTGCAGCACAGAAATCGGATACAACAGATACAAGCAAATCAAACAATAATAATTCTTCATCCCAAAGTACAGAAAATAATACAAATGCTCAAGTCTCAACTAAGACCACAGCCGCTGCCGGTGAGCTTTCAGCAGATGACATATTCTCAAACCGTGATCTTACACAGACAGCAGATACATCATCAGCTAAAACAATAACAGTAACAAGTGGTAATACAATAAACATTACAGAAGAGGGTGTTTATGTAATAACAGGTACAGCATCAGAATGTACTATACGTGTAGAAGCAGACAAGGAAGCAAAGGTTCAGCTGGTTCTTGACGGAGTGAATATCACAAATACAAGTACACCTGCTATATATGTAGTTTCAGCAGATAAATGTTTCATTACTTCAACAGGTACAAACAGCCTTTCGGTAACAGGTACGTTTACTGCTGACGGCGATACAAATACAGATGCAGTTATCTTCTCAAAGGATGATATAGTTCTTAACGGAACAGGAAGTCTTACGATCAATTCAGCAAGCGGTAATGGTATATCCGGCAAGGACGATCTGAAAATAACAGGCGGCACATACAATATCACATCAGCAAAGGATGCTATTGAAGCGAATGATTCTATAGCTGTATATGACGGCAATATCAACATCACTTCATCAAAGGATGGACTCCACAGCGAAAATGATGATGATAACACAGTAGGCTGGATATATATATGCGGAGGCACATTCAATATCAAAGCAGCAAGCGATGCGATTCAGGCAACAACACTGGCACAGATAGACGGAGGTACATTCGATCTGAATTCTTCCGAGGGCATTGAAGCAACATATATACAGATAAATGACGGAACAATATCAATATATGCTACCGATGACGGCATAAACGCTGCCCGCAAGAGTACAGCATACTCCACACCTACAATAGAGATAAACGGTGGTGATCTTAATGTAGAAGTAGGCCCCGGTGACACAGATGCTATTGATGCAAACGGCAATATTATAGTAAACGGCGGTACAATAAATGTAACAGCTCAGATGTCCTCTTTCGATTATGACGGTACAGCACAGTATAACGGCGGTACGATCATCATAAACGGCACACAGGTAAATTCTATACCGCAGTCAATGATGGGCGGAGGAATGCGTGGAGGTATGGGCAACATGGGTAACATGGGCGGCATGAACGGCAGAAACAGAATGATGTAAGTATATTAAGCCGATTTGACAGCAGACAATAATATCATGGGTGAGTCTGCTGTCAACCGGAGTAATATAAAATAAAAAATGAAAGGATATAGTCAAGATGAAAAACAAAAAAACACTTATTGCCACTTGTATGCTGGCGGCTGTAATGATCGCAGGAAGCTCTGTTGCAGTATTTGCGGCGGAAACATCATCAGCCGGTGAAAACAGCACAAGTATTTCAGAACAGCAGGATGCAAACGAAAAATCTGCTGAAACAAAAGTGCGTAAGGCTAAAAGTGCTTCGACTGATGGAACAAGTGATGGTACATCCGCAAAGGCGAAGCATGGAAAAAGGTCAAAGAAAAATGCTGAAACAACCACCGAAGAAGGTACTGTAAAAGAAAGACCACAGAAACAGGTTTCAGAAAGTGAAACAGAAGATACAGCAAAACCCGAAAGACACGGAAGAAGACATAAAATGTCATCTGATACCGAACAGGGTGAACAGCAAAAAGGAAAAAGAAAAGTAAAGGAAGAAAATACTCAGAGCAATCAGACACAAGGTGAGACCGCTGCAAACACTACATCTGTATGATAATAAAAATTCATTAAAAGGAGCTGCTGCATAGAATTAAATACTTGTGCAGCAGCTCTGTTTTAGTGTATAATTTACTTATGAAACAAGGGAGGTTGGTATTATGGCAAAAATACTTATAGTTGATGATGAACCCGATATTATAGAACTTATAAAGCGTTATGCAATTCGTGAGGGACACGAAGTCATTTCTGTGGGAGACGGGCAGGATGCCATCAATATATGCAAAAAAGAAGATTTTGATATGATAGTCATGGATGTAATGATGCCTGATACCGACGGTTTCACAGCAAGCCGCAAGATAAGGGAATCAAAGGATATACCCATACTTATGCTTTCGGCAAGAGGGTCGGAATATGACAAACTTTTTGGCTTTGAATCGGGAGTGGATGATTATGTGACAAAGCCGTTTTCGCCAAAAGAGCTTATGGCAAGGATCAATGTAATACTCCGCCGCAATGCCAAAAAAGATACAGCTCCCAAAACAGAAAAACTTGCCTGTGGAGGTATAGAGCTTGACGAACTCGGGCATGAAGTTCTTATCGATGGTGAAAGAGCAGAACTTACGGCAAAAGAATATGGCATACTTCTTTATCTTATGAAAAATAAGGGTATAGTTTTATCAAGAGATCAGATACTGAGTGAAGTTTGGGGATATGATTATTTCGGTGATGACCGTACAGTTGACTGGCAGATAAAGCTTTTAAGGGGAAAATTAGGAAAATATCGTGATTGTATCCATACCATAAGAGGGGCGGGATATAAGCTTGAAGAATAAACTTAGATCATTCAGAATAAAACTCTGGTTATATTTTGTATTGTTCACCGCACTTATTTTTTCTGTACTCTGGATATTGCAGACAGTATTTTTTCAGAATTTCTATAATGATATGCTGAAAGCCAAAACAAGAGAGGCTGCTGAAAAAATAGTTGCAAACTGTGACAATGACAATATAGCCGATATAATAGATGAATTATCACTTACAAATTCGGCACTTGTATATGTGACCGACAGTGATAATAAGATAGTATATAGTTCCAATCAGTTCAAGGGGATGAATGACAGAATACATAATAAACAACTGTCAGGAAAAAGAGATGAAGATGAAGAAAAAGGTTTTTCGGGACGTTTCGGTGGAAATGATTTCCATACGGATATGCATATAGTTGAAGATTTCGATATTCTGTGTGAAGAACTTGAAGTTTCCGGAAATGGTGTGTATGAAAGCAGTACCGAAGACAGCTACATATACATGACATATTTTTATTACGGTGATGGCGGGGAGAAATATGTTCTTACCATAATAACTATGATACAGGCTATGGGGTCTGCTGTTGACATAATAAGAATTCAGCTTTTATGGGGAACAGGTATATCACTTGTTACAGGCTTTGTGCTTGCATGGTTTATTGCGAAGAGATTTTCTTCTCCTGTTGCGGCACTTACCGAAAAGGCTGAACATATAGCGGCAGATGATACCAACGACGGTTTCAGAAAAGGATTTTGTTCAGAGCTTGATGAACTTAATGACGTTCTTGATGAAGCATCTCAAAAGCTGAAAGAATCAAGGGATTTTCAAAGAGATCTTCTTGCCAATGTTTCGCATGATTTGAGAACTCCGCTGACAATGATCAAGGGATATGCGGAGATGGTAAGGGATATATCAAGAACAGATGAACAGCAATGCAGCGAAGATATTGGTGTAATAGTGCGTGAAGCGGACAGACTGACTGCTATGGTAAATGAAATACTTGAATATTCCGAAATGCAGAGTGAGGGAAAAGAGCCCGAACCCGAAGAAGTTGATCTTAGTATACTTGTAAGCCGTGTATGCAAGAATTTTGAATTGCCGTACAGCCGTGAAAACGGAAAAATAGAAACAGATATTGCACAGGATATTATTGTTAAGGGTAACATGGGCAGACTTGAAAGAGCAGTATACAATCTTCTGGATAATGCGGTAAAGCATAACGGAGAAAGCAAGATCATAAATGTATCTCTTGTGAGCAGGGAACAAAAAGCCGAACTCCGCATAACCGACCACGGAAACGGAATACCAAAGGAAGAACTTGAAAATATCTGGGACAGGTATTATACGTATCGTCAGAGAAATAAAAAAGGCGTATCGGGTCTGGGACTTGCAATAGTACGTCAGATAGTGAAGATGCATTCAGGAAGCTGCTGGGCTGAAAGTGAAATAGGAAAGGGAAGTACATTCGTTATTTCATTGCCCGTTATTGAATAAAAAATTGATCGATGACTAAGGGGAAATGAAAAATGATGTATCTCAGACAGTATAAGAAAGATGACGCAAAAACCATTATTTCCTGGTGTGAGGATGAAAAAATTTTCAGAAAATGGACATCGGATAGATATAAGTCATTTCCTATTACATCAGATGATATGAATTATAAATATTTCGACTGTAACGGAGATTGTGAGGAAAAAGATAATTTTTATCCCGTGACAGCCTGTGATGACGGTGAAATAGCAGGACATTTTATACTTCGATATACAGGCGGAGATCATAGGATACTGAGGATAGGTTTTGTAATAGTTGATGATAAGAAAAGAGGACAGGGCTATGGTAAAAAAATGATAAAACTGGCACTTGAATATGCTTTTAAAATAGCCGGTGCAGACAGGGTGACAATAGGGGTATTTGACAATAATAAGCCTGCATATCATTGTTATAAGTCCGCCGGATTTAAAGAAATTCAGATGGAACAAGAGGAAATATGCGAACTCTTCGGAGAAAAGTGCAGGATAATCGAAATGGCAGTTGATCGAAGTGAATATGAAAGAAAATAATATTTTGTATTGCTTTGACGATTATCTGAAACTATGATAAAATAAGAGTGAGGTCAAGGAAGTGTGAGCTGCCTTGACCTTTTGTTAACTGATCGGAGGGATACATTATGATAAATAAACTGCTTGATAATAGAATAATCAGGCTATTTGTTGATTTTTTCGGAATAATGATCGGTGCTGTTATCGCTGCATTTGCGATAGAGGAATTCCTTGTACCGTGTACAATTCTCGATGGAGGAGTTGTGGGAATCGGTATAATGATAAATAATCTTACCGGAGTTCCGCTTAGTGTACTGACTGTTGCTTTCAATATTCCATTTCTGATAATAGGGACAAGAAAAATGGGTAAAATGTTTATTGTAAAATCTGCATTTGCCATGGCAATATTTTCAGCTTTTCTGGAAGTATTTGCTCCGCTGAAAAATGCTACCAATGAACATCTGCTTGCCGTATGTTTTGGAGGTGTGCTGTTGGGAGTGGGAGTCGGGCTGGTCATCAAATTCGGCGGATGTCTTGACGGAACGGAAACTGTGGCAATACTTCTGAACAAAAAATTCAAATTCCCTGTAGGAAAGGTAGTATTGATCTTCAATATTTTTATATTCATAGTAGCAGGATTCCTTTTCGGCTTTGACAGGGCTATGTATAGTCTGCTTACCTATTTCATTACTTCCAAGGTTCTGGACATAGTGGAAAACGGAATGGAACAGACAAAAGCAGCAATGATCATTACCAATGATGCAAAAGAAATTTCAACTCAGATATTCAACAGGCTCGGCAGAACTGTTACAATAATGGAGGGCGAAGGTCTGGTGAGCGGCAAGAAAGTTGTTTTATATTGCGTACTTACAAGATTTGAAATTCACGAGCTTAAAGAAATAATCAAGGATATCGATTCATCTGCTTTTATTGCGGTGAGTGATGTTTCAGAGATAATAGGCACACATATCAAAAAATCAGGTACATTAAATAGCAGTGAGCAAAAATAATAAATAAAGTCAGCGGATATTTGGTCAAGTGATCCGCTGACTTATTTTTTAAATATTAAAAAGCTTTGTGATTTTCTGTACCGAATCGAAAACGGCTTTATAACCGAATTCATTTTCGTATTTGTAAAAGGCATAAAAAGAACCCATCAACTGATATGTAAGACGTACATTGGCATAAATATCGCTTTTGAGTTCAGGATGTTTTTTGAAAAGTATTTCTTTGATCTCGGCTTCAAGCATTTCGGGCAGCTTTGAAAATTGTGATCCGGAAAACAGTATGTTAACCATTGAACGGCTTGCATAAAAACCCTCTATCATTTCCTTGCTTGATTTTGTAGGGTCATATATCATATCGTTTGCATCAGATACATGGGAAAGGATCTCTTTCACCACATCCTTCTGTAATGTATCAGAAAGGTCATATACATCCCTGTAGTGCAGATAGAATGTGGCTTTGCTTATTTCTGCACTTTCACAAAGTTCTTTTATTGTTATTCTTTCAAGGGCTTTTTTTGAACGTATTTCGAGGAATGAATTATAAATACTCCTCAATGTTTTCTTTTCTCTGAGATCCATAGTATCCTCCTTGTCAATATCAGATTAGTGTCTATTATTTTACTATCGACCATAACTGTATGTTGATTTAATAAAATAATATGTTATATTTATTATAGCAGACAAACATAAGCCTATCAATACTAAAAACTTATTACAGGAGGAAAAAATCATGGATTTCTACGGTTTCTACACAGGAAAAATTTTCGATGCATACGAATGGCTCGGTGCTCACTACACACCCGAAAAGACTGTATTCAGAACATTTGCTCCTCAGGCTTCAAGGGCAGAACTTCTGCTCGGAGATAAAATACTCCCAATGCAGAAGATCTATAACGGACAGTTTTATGAACTTGAAGTTGAAAATGTAAAACCCGGTGAGAAATATGAATATCGTATATATTCCGGCTCAGGTTATACCGACCATGCTGATCCTTACGGTTATGCAATGGAACTTCGTCCGATGCATAAATCCATAGTATGCGACATGGAAAGCTACCGTTTCAATGACGCTGAGTGGATGAAAAAGAGAAATTCCATGAAAGATAAACCTCTTAATATTTATGAAATTCATGCAGGCTCTTTCAAAAAGCCGTCTGATGAACCCGGTTCATGGTATAATTACGAACAGCTTGGAGAGGTGCTTATTCCTTATCTTAAAGAGTGCGGTTATAATTACGTTGAATTTCTTCCTCTTTGCGAGCATCCATGTGATGAAAGCTGGGGTTATCAGACAACCGGATATTTTTCTCCCACGTCTCGCTACGGTACACCTGACCAACTCAGACATCTTATTGATATGCTGCATGAAAATGATATTGGTGTGATACTTGATTTTGTTCCGGTACATTTTGCAGTTGATTCATACGGACTTTACAAATATGACGGCTCTGCTTTGTATGAATATCCGAATAATGATGTAGGTATGAGTGAATGGGGAAGCTGTAATTTCATGCATTCGAGAGGAGAAGTAAAAACATTTCTTCAGTCATCAGCGAATTACTGGCTCAAGGAATTTCATTTTGACGGTCTGAGAATGGATGCCATAAGCCGTATAATTTTCTGGCAGGGAGACGAAAGAAGAGGAGTAAACAGCAATGCTCTCGATTTTGTAAAAACAATGAATAAAAATCTGAAAGAGCTTAATTCCGGCTGTATGCTTATAGCAGAGGACAGTACAAGCTTCAAGGGTATTACTAAGGATACCGAAAAGGGTGGACTTGGATTTGATTATAAATGGGATCTGGGCTGGATGAATGATACACTTTCATTTTTTGCCCATGCACCCGAACAGAGAAGTGAATTTTATCATAAGCTTACATTTTCAATGATGTATTTCCCCGATGAAAATTATCTCCTCCCGCTTTCGCATGATGAAGTAGTACACGGAAAAGGTACTATTGCAAATAAAATGTACGGTACAACAGAGGAAAAACTCAGTCAGGCAAAAGCTCTGTATATGTTTATGATGGCACACCCCGGCAAAAAGCTTAATTTCATGGGAAATGAACTCGGTCAGTTCAGAGAATGGGATGAAAAGAGAGGACAGGATTTCTGTCTGCTTGAAAATGAAGCACATAAAGGTTTCCATGAATATATGAAAAAGCTTAATGAATGTTATCTGAATGAAAGTGCTTTTTATGAGGATTATGAAGCGGATGGTTTTGAATGGGCAGATTGTCACAGTGAAAGTGAGCTTTTGTATTCGATAATCAGAAAGAGCAAAAAAGAAACTCTTATTGCACTTTTCAATTTTAATAACAAGATAAAAACAAATTATACCGTAAAGATACCTGATGGAATAAAAAATGCGGAAGTTCTGCTTTGTTCGGATAGTGTATGCTACGGTGGAAATACCGATGATGCAGGAAAACTTTATGAACTTCGTCAATCAGAGCTTTCATGTAGTTTGCCTGCTTACACAGGGCTTCTGATAAAACTGAATAAGTGATACTAAAACAAAAGACTGTTATACCGGCGAGATATAACAGTCTTTTTTCAGGTTAAAGCAAAACAGTATCAGAAATCATTTTTTGAGGAACAGCCGCAGCCGAATTTACCCGATGATGAATCAGGGCAGTCCTTTGGGAAAAATTCTTTTGTCGGGAATGCTATTGAGCTGAACAGTTCGCAGGGGTCTTCTGAATTTGAAATACATTCTTTTTTCGGCATACAGAAGTCATAAGCCGGTATCATCATCTGTACATTTCTTTCAAGCTGTACGATAGTGAACATACCTATTGAAACAAGGACTTCCTTGTCTGTTTCACTTCTTACGAATTCACCGCCGTAACGACGCATTATTGCTTCGGGTATACGGCACTGTCCCACAGAAGCACAGCCGCACTTGTCAGAAAGTCTTGCTGAAAGTGCGATAGGTTCAGCTACCTGTACTACAGCCTTGGGGCAGTTGAGGCTTGCTGTTCCTACACCTTCGGGTGCATCGGGACATTCGGAAGTGAATATTTTTACATTGCCCTCACTGCCGAAAAGTACAGCTCTCTTTGAGAATACTGCAAGACCCTTCACAGGCATAGGCAGTGCATTCGGGGACATGAAAGCATCCATGCATACATCAAAATAAAATGTCATGTCTACGGCATAAAAACCGTTATGAAACGGAACAGGCTGTAAACTTACAGCTACATTGCATACAGAAACGCTGTTCAGTCGAACACCTGTAGCCTTATCTATAAGGCATTGACCGGCTTTTGTGAGAAGAACGGGCAGATCCTCAAGACAGTCTTTATCCGAGCATGAATCGTAAATACGGGGTGCGTTTATGCAGACTGATTCCTTGATTTTGTCATATCTGATGTCGTCATCGCAGCCGAGTATATTATCCGACATAATATATTCCTCCTTATAATGTTCCCCACAATTTGCCGCATAGGCTATTGCGGGGTTATATCATCATAATATGTTATTTTTTTCCTGATGTTACAAAAATGCCGCCGGAGTATGTATCCGACGGCATTAAAATGCTCGTTTATTTATTTTCAGTTTGCTGTAACCTGAAATGTTTTAGAAGTAACAAAGCCTGTTGCATCCTTGATAAGAACTCTCAGGTCATAGCTGCCCGCTGCTGAGGGAGTGAATTTTGCTGTGGTGCTTGTTGTGTTGCGTTTGCCTATAGAAGACCACTTATCACTGTCCGGGGTTTTTGATTCATATGTGTAGTAATAGGGAGCAGTGCCGTCAACAGCAGATGCTGTAAGGGTCAAACTGCTGCCGGTTTTGACAGATGTCGCACTGACTGATGAATTATTCTCAAGAAGCTTTCCGGTAACGTTTATGGTGAATAATGAAGTCTTTGTTGTACCGCTTGCATCCTTTACAAGAATACGGGCTTTGAATATTCCATCAATTTTGGGTGTGAATGTAGCAGAAGAAGCAGTGTCGTATTTTTCACCTATTGTTATCCATGAAGTCTTGTCGGGTTTCTGATACTGATAGGTATATCCGCAGGGGGCATTACCTCCTGTTGAACTGCCGGTAAGGGTTATCTTTGTTCCTGTGCGTACCTCTGCAGCACTGATCGAGGAAGTATTTTCAAGTGCGGGAATTTCTTCTACATTAACAGAGAATCTCTTGACAGCGGTTTTTCCGTCGCTGTCCTTGATACTTATAAGAATATCATAAGTGCCGCCTTTTTTAAATGTGATTGCGGAAGTTGAAGCTGTACCGTATTTTGTTCCGATTGTTATCCATGATGCAGCCGAACTGAGCTTATAAAGGAAAGCATATGTATATTCACCGCTTCCTCCTTTTGCGGAGGCTGTAAGTGTAACCTTTTCACCTGCTTTTACACTGCCTGCACTGACAGAAGAATTATTTGTGAGAGGAGCATCAAGTGCGACAAATGTAAGTCCTTTATTTTTTGCATATGTCTGAGCAGCCGAATCAGTATATCCGTAAATTACGAAACCGCTGACAGCGGTATTTTCATAAAAGCCGATACCGCAGCTGTCATCTATTGAGGTAACTGTCTTGGGTATTGTTATGTTTTTGAGTGAAACTTTGTTTGCAAAAGCATTGGCATCAATAGCAGTAACGGAAGTATTTTTTATAGTTTCTGGAATAGTAAGAGTCGATTCGCTGCCTGTATACTTGTGCAAAGCTATTGTTTTATCCTTGGCATAATAATATTTGTAATTGCCGTATACTGCATATCCGTCATCCGAAATTATCTCGGTTTCGTTATTTGAGGCAAATACTGTCGTAGAAATTGCCGCACCTGAAACCAGAGTAAGTGCGAGCATTGCAGCGGTAAGTCTGATAAAAAAATTTTTGTGTTTCAAATTAAACCTCTCCTTTCAGAATATGATTATTTAAACAAGATCTACATAACTTAATAATATATTTGCACACCAGGATTTTAATTACAATAAAGAAAAATAACAAATTAATATCTGATTCATAATTATAAAAAAAGGGGCATCCGAAAAGGACACCCCGAATTATTATTTTGCGTATTCTATAGCTCTGCTCTCACGAATGATATTCACCTTTATCTGACCGGGGAATTCGATTTCTTCCTCAATTTTCTTACAGATATTTCTTGCGAGGAGAACCATATCGTCATCCTTTATCATATCAGGCTTAACAATAATGCGAACCTCACGACCTGCCTGTATAGCATAGCTTCTTTCAACTCCGGCAAAGGACGAAGCAACCTCTTCAAGCTTTTCAAGACGCTTGATATAATTTTCGATATTTTCTCTTCTTGCACCGGGGCGGGCAGCGGAAATGGCATCTGCTGCCTGAACAAGACAGGCGATGATCGTTTTAGCTTCAACATCACCGTGGTGAGCATGTATAGCGTGTACAACGATCTCACTTTCTTTGTACTTTCTTGCTACGTCTACGCCTATCTCGATATGTGAGCCTTCGATCTCATGATCAAGAGCTTTTCCTATATCATGCAGCAAGCCGGCACGTCTTGCCATAGTAGGTTCAAGACCAAGTTCAGAAGCCATCATACCGCTGATATAGGCAACTTCAAGTGAATGGTCAAGCACATTCTGTCCATAGCTTGTACGGAAATGAAGTCTTCCCAAAAGCTTTACAAGTTCGGGGTGGATATTATTTACACCTGCTTCGATTATAGCACGTTCACCCTCGGATCTTATCATAGCTTCTACTTCACGGCGAGCCTTTTCATGCATTTCCTCAATGCGTGCAGGATGGATTCTTCCGTCCATAATAAGTTTTTCAAGAAGGACTCTTGCAATCTCTCTTTTTACCGGTTCAAAGCACGAAATTGTAATAGCTTCAGGTGTATCATCGATTATAAGGTCTACTCCGGTTATAGTTTCTATAGCACGGATATTTCTTCCCTCACGACCTATTATGCGTCCTTTCATCTCGTCACTGGGCAGCGGTACCACTGATACAGTAGATTCGCTTACATGGTCAGCAGCTACTCTCTGTATAGCTAAAGAAATTATCTCTCTCGCTGTTTTTTCGGCTTCATCACGGGTTTTCTGTTCAAAATCCATGATCTTGACAGCCTTTTCATGTGTAAGCTGATTATCAAGGTCATTGAGTATCAGAGTCTTTGCCTGTTCGGCAGTAAGACCTGAAATTTTCTCAAGCATAGCAAATTCCTGCTGTTTAATCTGTTCTGCTTCTTCGAGTCTTGCTTCGGCAGCCTTATTTTTCTGTGCGACAGCTTCTTCTTTTTTCTCAAGGCTATCCAGTTTCTTTTCAACAGTTTCTTCTTTCTGCTGGATACGTCTTTCCTGACGCTGAATATCCTTTCGTCTTTCCGAAATCTCCTTTTCAGCCTCAGTGATAAGCTTATGAGCTTCATCCTTACCGGAGATAAGGGCTTCCTTTTGTGCAGCCTCAGCCGAACGCTGAGCATCATCAAGAATTCGTTTAGCTTCCTGTTCTGCCGAACCGATTTTTTCTTCACCGACTTTCTTACGGTAGTTAATTCCTGCGAAAAACGCACCAACTCCCGCAGCGGCGGCAATAACAACAATCAATACGATTGCCAGAATCGGATTCATTGATTTGACACCTCCCAAGTTGATTTTTGATTCTGAATTTCAGTAAAATTGATCTGCAAATCAGCTCAAAGGTGCCGCCTGCAAACACCCGTCATGAAACGCAATAAGGCATACTGCGGTACAAAACGGAGGTGGCATAGTTATATTTTATTTTTAATATTTCAGATGCAAAATGCTTTAAATGAAATCATTCAGGTATTATAATGAAAAAATGCAGTACGAACAGGTGTCTGAGTACACCATATCGTGATCAGATCAAAAAAATATCCCTAAAAAATATAAAAATCATGCAAACGGCATAATTGAGTTGATAAAAGTCATCAGACACTTTGTCTGACCGACGAATAATCGTCTGAATATATTGTACAACGTAATCGGGGTTTTTGTCAAGAATTTTATATAAATGCCGAAAATATATAAAAGGTTATTACTATTTATTATGGAAAATATTGACTTTTCAAAAGTATTGAAACATACTTATGTTAACAAAAAAATTGTTATTTTTTTATCAAATTGATAAAAAATAATGCAAAATGTCTGCAATTATAAGTATTGCCGGTGGTCTTTTCTGGTGTTGTTTCTGGGGCTTTGTGACTGATTCCATAATCAAGAATAAGGGTTATTACAGCAACTGGTTCTGGTGGGGATTCTTTTTCGGACTTATAGCATTTGTTGTTGCCCTTTGTCAGCCTGAAAATAAACCATCAACAAATCAGCCGCTTCCAGTCGAAAGTTCAAAGTTCGATAAAAGTGATGCAGGAAAAGCTGTAATGCCGACTGATGACTGGAAATGTTCATGCGGAAAGATGAATCCGTCATATGTAACGACCTGTACTTGTGGTGTACAAAGAGATGATGTTCTGACGGATGACAGTTACGCTCAGGAAATAGGTGTAGATCTTGAGGAAGAGGCACGCAAAAAAGAGGGAGAACGCAAGGAATATGAAAGACTCAGAAATCAGGCAATGAGATTTGTGAACTGCCCCAAGTGCGGAACTAAAAATTCAAACAAAAGAGAGATTTGTGTAAACTGTTTTGAGAATTTTGCTGATGAAAAAGAGAGACTTAAAAAGCTTTACAATCTTTGATAATTATAAAGGCACATGACCTTATGGTTGTGTGCTTTTTTACTTTATTGTGATAAAGAGGATGCTTTTTATTGCATATCTTCGTATTTTTGCACGATGTTTTGAGCAATTTTGTGTGTATATAAACAAAAAAATTATAAAAAATCTTAATTTTTTTTTTGAAAATCGATTGACTTTATCGTTAAATGATTTTACAATATGAATATATCTTCAATAGTTCGCTGAAAGACAGGATGATAGACCGGATGAAAATATTGGCAATAGGTGATGTTGTAGGAAAAATCGGCTGTGAATTTCTGAGAGAGAAACTCCCGGGGCTAAAACAGGATGAAGGGGTTGGACTTGTTATAGCTAACGGAGAAAATTCCTCTGACGGAAACGGTATCACTAAAAGCTCTGCAGAATATCTTTTTTCAAGCGGAGTTGATATTATTACAGGAGGAAATCACAGCTTCAGGCGTAAGGAATCTTATGACTACTATGATGAAGCACCTTTTTTGCTCAGACCGGCAAATTATCCTGACGGTATTACACCGGGAAAGGGTTACACAGTCTATGATATGGGGCGTATTCAGGTGGGAGTTATAAATCTTTTGGGATGTATGTATCTTGAAAGTCTTGATAACCCGTTTGATGTTGTTGACAGGATATTGCCAAAGTTGAATACTAAAATCACCATAGTTGATTTTCATGCAGAGGCTACTGCTGAAAAGTTAGCTCTTGCATATTATCTTGATGGGCGTGTCTCTGCTATGTTCGGGACTCATACCCATGTACAGACAGCAGATGAAATGATTTTTGAAAACGGACTCGGCTATATAACCGATGTAGGTATGACCGGACCGGCAGTTTCGGTTTTAGGGGTCAAGCCGGAACTGACAATTAAAAAATTCAAAGAAAAGCTTCCTGTGAGGTTTGATCTTGCAGGGGGTAAATGCAAGATGAATTGTATTCTTTTCGATATAAACGAAAAGACCGGAAAGACGGTATCGGTCAGGCGTATCAATGTTTGTTAAGCCTTTAACAAACATTGATTGCAATTTTGCTGCAGCGATAATATGAAGAATAAAATGTTATAAGGAGGAGTATCAGGAAATGGAAATTCTTAAAGTTTCGTCAAAATCGTCACCTAATTCAGTTGCGGGAGCAATAGCAGGTGTTATCAGAGATTACGGATGTGTGGAGGTACAGGCTGTGGGAGCAGGTGCGACCAATCAGGCTTTGAAGTCTGTGGCTGTGGCAAGAGGTTATCTGGCACCGATGGGAATGGATCTGGTTTGTATACCAGCTTTTACCATAATCGAAATTAATGGCGTTGAAAGAACAGCTATGAAGCTGATAGTGGAAACAAGATAAATTTCAGATCTTTAAAAAGATGTAAAAAAAACGGCATTGGTACTGTACAATGCTGTTTTTTTGTGTTACAATAGTGAAAGTGCAGATTGCAGGAATGTTCCTGCATAAATTATTATAAATTAAGGAAGTGTCAGCAATGATAAACGGATCCAGCTACAAGAATGCACTTATATCCGGTGCAAACAACATAACTTCGCATAAGGCTGAAATCAATGCCCTGAATATTTTCCCTGTTCCTGACGGAGATACAGGTACTAATATGTCTATGACTATAGAGGCGGCTTCGGCAGCATTAGCAGAGGAGGAGTCTGTATCCGTATCCAAAGTGGCATCTGCTGCCGCTTCTGCTATGCTTAAAGGTGCAAGAGGCAACTCGGGTGTAATATTATCCCTGCTTTTCAGAGGTATTGCTAACGGATTCAAGGATAAGGATGAAATAGACGGAAAAGCACTTGTTTCTGCATTTCATATAGGTGTGGAAATGGCATATAAGGCTGTAATGAATCCGACAGAGGGTACTATCCTTACTGTAGCAAGAATGGCTTTTGATGCAGGCAGAGCAGCTGCTGAACATGATGATGATCCGATAATCGTATTCGGAGCTATATGTGCAGCTGCACATGATGCACTTGACAAAACTCCGGGAATGCTGCCTGTGCTGAAAAAAGCAGGTGTAGTTGATGCAGGCGGAAAGGGTCTTTGCATGATACTTGACGGTATGCTTTCACTTCTCAGGGACGGTGTTATGATAGAAGCTGCTCCTCAGGAAGAAGTGTCCGATACATCAGGATTGCAGGCACAGATAGATGCAAGCGGTGAGTTTTTCAGGAATGCTGCTGCTGAGTTTGATTCTGTTATCAATTTTACATACTGTACCGAATTTATAATAGGTAAGGCAGAGGATCTTGAAAAATCTCCCGAAGAACTTCGCTCATATCTTGAAACGATAGGTGACTGCGTTGTTGTTGCAGAGGACGAGGATATTATAAAAGTTCATGTTCATACTGAAAATCCGGGCAAGGCTATTGAAGAAGCTCTTACATTCGGTCAGCTGCTTACGGTAAAAGTTGAAAACATGAAAGAACAGCACAGAAAAGCTGCCGAAAAGTATGAAAAAGAAAAGGCTGCTGCAGAGGCTGCGAAAAAGAAGAAGGAAGCACTTAAACCTGTTGAACCTACAGAAGAGGCAGGCTTTGTGGCTGTGGCAAGCGGTGAAGGTCTGGTAGGATTATTCAAGGATCTTGGATGTACTCATGTTGTAAGCGGAGGTCAGAGTATGAATCCGAGTACGGAGGATATTTACGAGGCTGTAATGGCAACTCCCGCAAAGACTGTATTCGTTCTGCCAAACAACAAAAATATAATTCTTGCCGCACAGCAGGTAATTCCTCTTGTTGATGACAGAGAGGTAGTTATTATTCCTACAAAGACTATTCCTCAGGGACTTGTGGCTATGCTTTCATATGCTCAGGATTCTACTCCCGAGCTTAACCGTGAATATATGACTGCCGCTATAAGCACCGTTTCTACAGGTCAGGTAACATATGCCGCAAGAAATTCCGAATTCGGTCTTACCAAGATCAAAGAGGGCGACATAATCGCTCTTAATAACGGTAAGCTTACCATAAAGGAAAAAGATCCTGTAAAGGCAGTTGTAAAGCTTGCCAGAGATATGATAACAAGAGATACCTCCTATGTAAGTCTTATATATGGTAACGGCATAACCGAAGCACAGGCAAGTGCCGCTGTTGACAGCATAAGAGCAAAAGTCGGCGGAAATGCGGAAATATCCATAATTGACGGCGGTCAGCCTATATATTATTTCATTCTTTCTGTTGAATGATCGAATTTATAAAACGTGGTACAGTGTACAAAAAGCTGTATCACGTTTTTTGGATTTAAAATGGTTTTTCTTGATTAGTTTGTTGATATTATTTTTGATTTGGTGTAAAATAAAAGGGTAATAAAAGAAAAGGAAGGATTATGAATGTATAATAATCAACAGGAAGAAATAATATCATTGCGTAAAACTATTATCGAAAATGAATTCTCAAACCTTAATGATAAACAGCTTGAAGCAGCTTGTAAGATAAAGGGTGCATTGCTTATTCTTGCAGGTGCGGGAAGCGGAAAGACCACTGTACTTATAAACCGTATAGCAAACATTCTCAGATGGGGTACAGCATACGAAAGTGATACGGTATATTGGTCACTGACAGATGATGAAATGCAGGAGATTCGTGACACAGCAAAGGCAAAAACAAAACTCAGAGATGAACTTGTAATGAAGCTTTCTGTTGATGTGCCTTACCCTTCAAACATACTTGCCATTACATTTACAAACAAGGCAGCAAACGAACTGAAAGAGCGTATATGCAATAAAATAGGAGAGAACGGCAACAGTATATGGGCATCGACTTTCCATTCAGCCTGCGGAAGAATACTCAGGACATATGGTGATGTTTTGGGGTATGACAGCCATTTTGCAATATATGATACGGATGACCAGAAAAGAATGGTAACCGAATGTATGAAGGCACTGAATATAGATGAAAAGATAATTCCTGCAAGGAAGATAATGTCGGAAATATCCAATGCAAAAAATTATCTGAGAACTCCTGATGAGTATGAAAGAGTGTCAGGAGAAGACAGCACCTGTCAGTCAATAGCAAAGGTATACCGTCTTTATAATGAAAGACTTAAAAAATCAAATGCTATGGATTTTGACGATATGATATTCAATACAGTGGTACTTTTAAGAGATTATAAAGATATTCGTGAGAACTACGGCAGAAAATTCCGCTATATAATGGTAGACGAATATCAGGATACCAACTATGCACAATATGAACTTGTCAGACTTTTGTCAGAGGGCAGCGGAAATATATGTGTTGTGGGTGATGATGACCAGAGTATATATAAATTCAGGGGTGCTACAATAACAAATATCCTTGATTTTGAGAAGTGTTTCAAAAATACATATACCGTCAAGCTTGAACAGAATTACAGATCTACTCAGAATATACTTTCAGCTGCTAATGCAATTATAAAGAATAATTCTCAGCGTAAGGATAAAAGTCTCTGGACTAAGGCAGGAGCAGGAGAAAAAATAGTACGCTATAATGCTAATGATGACAGTGAAGAATGTCGTTTTATAGTAAATACCATAAGCGACGGTGTGGAAAAGGGAAATAAATATTCCGATTATGCGGTACTTTACAGAATAAATTCACTTTCTCAGAATATTGAAAGAAGCCTTGTTCGTGCAGGCATACCGTATAAGCTTATAGGCGGCAGACGTTTTTATGAACGCCGTGAAGTGCGTGATATGGTGGCATATCTGAGTATCATAAGCAACCATAATGATGATACCCGACTTAAACGTATAATAAATGTACCCAAAAGGGGCATAGGTGAAAAAACCATAAATCAGGTGGAAGAAATAGGCAATACACTCGGAGAAAGTATGTTTGAAGTAATGTGCCGCTGTGATGAATATGAGGCACTTTTACGCTCAAGGGAGAATTTCAGTAATTTCTGCGGTCTGATAAACAGGCTTTCCGATGATCTTGACAGCGGAAAACTTATTTCTGATGTATATAAAGACCTTGTTGAAAGTATAAAATATGAAGAATTCATAAGGCATGAAAGTGACCATGGAGAAGAAGCTGTAGAAAACGTGAGAGAACTCAGGTCAAGTATTGCACGTTATGAAGAAGAACACCCGGAAGATGCCACATTGCAGGGATTCCTTGAAGAAGTGTCACTTCTTACCGATCTGGACAGATATAACAGCGAAGACGGTGAAAGTCAGGTTATTCTGATGACAATACATTCTGCAAAGGGACTGGAATTTGAAAATGTAATAATTCCGGCAATGGAAGAAAATATTTTCCCCGGTTACAGAAGCACTCTCTCCGAAGAAGAAATGCAGGAAGAACGCCGCCTTGCCTATGTTGGCATAACCCGTGCGAAAAAGAGGGTATATCTTATCTGTGCAAGAACCCGCTGTGTATTCGGCAGAACAAATTATAACAGACCGTCACGTTTTCTTAATGAAATACCTGATGAATATGTTGATGTTAAAGAAAAGAAACGTCCCGAAAACTTTGGTGCTGCGGCTGCTGTTCCGGCAAATAAAAGACGTGAGGATATGGCTAAAAGCAAAGTTATTTCTTCGGGAACTGTACAGCAGTCGGGCAATAATGCGGCGAATTATACTGTAGGTATGCGTGTAAAACATAAAAATTTCGGTGAGGGGCTTATCGTCAGCCAGAGAAAAATGGGTTCAGATATGCTTCTTGAAATAGCCTTTGACAAAGTAGGAACTAAAAAGCTTATGGCAAATTACGCCAACTTGGAAATATTGTAATTAAGGAGAATGATTGATGCCGGCAGTTCTTTCACATTATCTTTTAGGAGAAAGAGTATTTGACCAGCTTTCTCAGGAGATACCCGATCTTGACAGGAATGCTTTTCTCTGGGGAGCAAACGGGCCTGATATTTTCTTTGCACACAGGGTAATGCCATGGCAAAGACAACCGAGTATATCAAAAATATCGCATATAATGCATAACGGATATGCAGAACCGCTGCTCAATTATCTTTATGAATATGCACAGGTGAATGATGATAAACCGGCACTCAGCTATGCCTTCGGTTTTGTTACGCATTATGCATTTGATTCCGTTGCACATCCATATATAGTAAGTTATGCCGATGAGATGTCTGAAGGAAAGCTTTTGAAGCTGCCTCTTATAAGTCATGCACATGAGGAAATTGCAAACGGCATAAAGCTTAGTTCAATGTATCATAACAAGATAGAAGCATCTCTTGATACACTTTTCCTTATGCATGAAAAGCATATTCCGATACATCGTTTTCGTCTGGAAGATACCTGCCCCAAGGATAAAGATACATTATTCAAGGTTGCACAGGTTTTGAGTGCTTATCTTATGGATTCGGGCATATACCCTGAAATAAAGGATTACGAGATAGTCCGTGCGGAGCTCGATTGGAGAAATTGTCTTTTTATTCTTAATGATAAATGGTCGGTAAAGCGTAATTCAATAAAAGGACTTGAGCATTTGCTCAGACTTCCTCCGATAGTTTCGGTATTCATGCGTAATGTGAAGATCGATCTTTCGGAAGATCCTGCAAATCTTAAGCATAAACCATGGAAAGCACCCTCAGACGGTACTATACATTATGAAAGCTTTTTTGAACTTGCCGATATGGCACAGCAGAAATCCATGTATTTGATAGAAAAATTAAGGTGCGGAGAATTCCTTACTCGTGAAGACTGTTTTGACGGTTTTTCGGGACACTAAAACATAATGCAGTACAGATCGGTAAATGATTTGTACTGCATTTTCATGTTATTGACTGTTATCCGCACTTCTCAGATACTCACGAATTTCATTTTCTGCCTGTTTTACTTCGTTGAGAAATTGAGGAGATGATACTCTTAAAGCACCAGCACCGAGAATGATTATCCGTTCAAGTCCGTCAGAGGTCACTACACGAACGCGATTATCTTTTGCAAGTTTATGTGAAGCCTTTTCTATGTACATATCGGCAGTTTCAGCCTGTTTGGTGTATACTACGCTTATTCCTCCGATTTTTTCTACTTCACGGTCATGTCCGGGTACGTTATATGCATCAAAAACAAGTATAAGCTCACATTTTTTATATCCACGATAATTACAGAGTATATTGATAAGTCTGTTTCTTGCCGAGTCGATACTTTCTTTTGCCAGAGCTTTGAGTTCATCCCATGAAAATATCACGTTATACCCGTCAACAAGAAGATAATCAGTTCCGCTGTAAACCTTTTTTGTTGCTTTTGTTGGTTCTTTTGAATAATTA
>OMZF01000153.1 GCA_900315465.1 uncultured Eubacteriales bacterium
AAGAAAAACTATCGGTTGGAAAGAAACCGAAAACAGCGATATAACATTGGTTTATATTTTGTTTGAGTTCAAATCCAACAGGGGCTGGCGAAAAATATCTTTTTCAGTACCTTTAGAAAACGGGGCTGTTGCACTAAAAAAGCGGCAGTCCCCTTATTTTTTGCATCTTACAGTTGATAATTGCATCTTACAGGCAAATTTATTGAAAAAATAAGTCGGTTCAAATATAATCATACCATAATAATTAAGTAAAGGATGTTGGCTATGGAAATTATATTACTTATCGTACTTATTCTGGCGGAAACTGCACTTGCAGTCATATCTCTGACAAAATTCAGAGAAAAAGCAAGCCGTATGAAAAACAGATGGATCGTAACAGTTTGCGAAGCAGCAGCAGTTATCGGAATAATACTTTTGCCGACGGTATATATGAAGTGGAGATTTATCTGTGCGGTGGCTGTACTTTTCATCCGTCTGCTTATAGAACTGATAGTATGGCTTGTAAGACGTAAAAAGGCAGTAGGGGAAAAGAAAAAAGTATTTGTCATTTTAAATTGGCTTTTATCTGTTATAATAATCTCTTTTTCAATGCTTCCGGCATTTATTTTTACAAATTATAACGGACTTGAAACAACAGGTGAGTTCAATGTAAAAGCTGTAAGTGCAATACTCGTTGATAAAAGCAGAAAAGATACATTTGAAAATGACGGTTCATACAGGGAAGTACCTGCACATTTCTATTATCCTGAAACAGACAGCGGCTCATATCCGCTGATAGTATTCTCACATGGTGCATTCGGTTATTATCAGAGCAACTTTTCAACATATGAAGAACTGGTATCACACGGATATGTAGTAGTAAGTCTGGATCATCCTCATCATGCATTTTTTACAGAGGATACAAAAGGAAACACTATCATTGTAGATTCTAAGTTTATGAATGATGCAATGAATGTAGGTTCTGAAAATGTTTCGATTGAAGAAATTTATAATGTAACAAAGGATTGGATGAAACTCAGAACAGATGACGAAAACTTTGTTCTTGATACAATAGAGCAGGCGAAAGAAAGTCTTGCTTTGAGTGATGCATGGCATGCAGACGATCAGACAGAAGTTATAAAAGTGCTTTCAATGACTGATACTGACAAAATCGGACTTATGGGACATTCTCTGGGCGGAGCAACATCGGTCAATGTAGGCAGACAACGCGATGATATAGATACAGTAGTTGTTCTTGACGGAACAATGTTTGGAGAGATTATCGGTGTAGAGAATGGTAAATATGTATATGAAAAAGAAGCGTATCCTGTACCTGTTCTTGATTTTACCAAGGAAAAAGACTATAATGATAGAGAACAGTTCAAGAAAGATAACGGTTATGCCTATATAAATGAATATGTTATAGAAAATGCGAAGGATGGCAAAGTATCAGTTTTCGCAAATGCAGGACATATGGATTTCACAGATCTGCCTCTTATCTCTCCTGTACTTGCATCAATGCTTGGCAAAGGGGAAGTAGACAGCGAGGAGTTTGTTACTCAGATGAACGCTATAATTCTTAACTGGTTCGATTATTATTTAAAGAACGAGGGAACGCTTGATATTCAGGCAAAGTATTAAATAAAATGCAGACAAAGATAACAAAAATAAGCAGGGAGCAACCCGAATTGCTTGAAATACATTGTCATACGTTAAGTGACGAGGTAAAGGAAATAATAGCTTTTGTGAAATCGAGGAACGGACAGCTTACAGGAACAGTTGATGATACTATGTATGAAATTCCCGTATCCGATATTTATTATATAGAAGCGGTAGAAAACAAGTTATTCATATATACCAAAAGCAAGGTATATGAAACGAAACAAAAGTTGTATGAACTTGAGGAGATATTAAAGGAAAAGCACTTTCTTAAAATATCAAAATCAATGCTTCTTAACCTGATGAAAGTAAGTTCAATAAAGCCGTCACTGAACAGCAGATTTATTGCTGTATTATATTCGGGTGAACAGGTAATTATTTCAAGAAAATACGTACCCGAACTGAAAAAAGCTTTAAAGGGAGATACTTAATATGACGTTAAGGGAATTTATAATATCAAGACTTCAGTTATTCTGCTTTTTAGTAACGATGATACTTGTAACGAGTGCTGTTTTAGGTGCAGTAATTGCTCCCGAAAAGGAGCTGAGATATTATCACCTGTTCAGTCCTGTTATAATAGCAGCGGCTTGTGTTCTGCCGACAATTATTACATATTTCAGAAAAGAGCCGACCATTCCTGAATATATAATACGTCTTATAGCAGAATTATCGGTAATAGAAGTATTGGTATTGATTATGGTTTCTCCGCCTGCGGATGTAGATATAGTATATTTTCGCATAATGCTCGGTATTTCAGTTTTTGTAATATATGTTCTTGCAACACTTATGATGTTGTATCAAAGGTATTTGCAGTCAAAGAAATTCACCCGTCAGCTCAGACACCTTCAAAAGTCAGAATAAAATAAACAACGCCCTCTGAGATCCGGAGGGCGTTTTCATAATTTTAGCGGTTATTATCTTCTGATGAATTGTTATTACCAGTCATATTTTTTGCACTGTCGCCAACATCTTCGATTATGCTTCCTGTACCTTGTGCAATATCCTCGGTAGTTTTGCCTATACCCTCACCGATGTCCTCGATGATACTTCCTGCACCTCTGCCGATACCCTCAACGGTACTGCCGACATTATCGCCAATATCTTCGATAGTGCTGCCTACGTTGTTTCCGACATTATCAACTGTACTTCCTACATCATTACCTATATTTTCAACTGCCTCACCGGTACCGCTGACGACATTTGATACGGGATTTTCACTATCCCTTTTGTCATAATGTTCATCGCCGATGATACCGTTTTCATCTCTGACGACACCGTTTTCAAACATATTTGTTGTTGCGGGTACAGAGGACTCGTTAGCGGTATTTTTAGGACTTTCTGAACCGTTGGATTTACAGGCGGTAAGTGAAATTGCAACAGCGGCTGCAAGTAAAGCTATTATCAGTTTTTTCATCTTGAATGCTCCTTTAAATGTATGATACAAGATTATTATTGACAGATTAAATAAGACTATTCATTTTTAATCATTCTTTATAAAAATTTTGTAACACTTATTGACTTTATTATAGGAATTGTGTAAAATTATTGTTAGAATATACAGCGGAGGTGGTTTTATGCCGAATACAATAATCACTATAGCAAGAAGTTATGGCAGCGGAGGAAGAAAGTTAGGGCAGAGTCTTGCAGAAAAGATGGGGATAGAATACTATGACCGTAATCTGATATATCTTGCATCGGATAAAAGCGGAGTAGATGCCCGATTTTTTTCAGAGCATGATGAATCGGTAAAGCAGACATTTCTTGAAAAATTGGGAAGGATAGTTCCGCCTGAGAGCAGGAGATTTACATCGCATGATAATGTTTTCAATTTTCAGCAAAAGATGATAAGAGATCTTGCAAATAAGAGTGACTGTGTAATTATCGGAAGATGTGCAAGTTTTGCACTCAAAGACAGCGGACATAAGGTAGTGAGAGTGTTTGTGTGGGCTCCGCATAATGATTGCATAAGGACAGTTATGAATAAATTTTCCATAACCGAGGAAGAGGCAGATAAGACTATCAGAGAGATAAATAAACACCGCTCAGAATATTATAAATTCTATACGGGCAGTGACTGGGATTCTGCAAAGAATTATGATTTAGTTATAAACACCTCGGAATATACAGAGGAGAGTGCCACGGAACTAATCAAGAATTTTGCAGCAATATACAATAAATGATCAGCAATGTGCAATTGATTGCTTTTTCAAAGTTTTTACGCTGAATAAAAATAAAGGCTGTTGTGCTTATTTGTCGGCACAACAGCCTTTTGTTTTGTTCTTATTTTATGGTATCAACAGTTATGTTGAAACCGATACCTGTATTTTCAAAAAGGTCTTAATGAGAAATTACCGCCGCAAATGATGATCATTAATTTTCATCGGGACGATTGACTTTTTCTTCGCTACCAAAATATATCTGATACCAGAGCAGGAATACATATATAGTCCATACTTTACGGCTGTTATCCTCTTTGCCGCTGAAGTGGTCATCAAGATATGAAACTATAAGGTCAGTATTGAAGAAATGCTGTGCAGTAGGAGATGTAAACATTTCTTTCACCCTGTTGTAATACTTTTCATCCTTGAGCCATACTCTTGTAGGAACAGGGAAACCGAGTTTTGGTTTTTGTGCTGTTGCCTTTGGAAGATGTCTGAGAGCAGCCTGACGCATAGCATATTTTGTTGTACCATGAGCGATACGAAGTTTTGTAGGAATAGTTCTTGCTACTTTGAAAACTTCCTTATCAAGAAAGGGTACACGAAGTTCAAGAGAATTTGCCATACTCATTCTGTCAGCTTTAAGGAGAATATCTCCCACCATCCAGAGGTTTATATCAAGATACTGCATTTTTGTTACTTCGTCATAATTCTTTACCCTGTCATAATATTTGCGGCAAAGATCCTGCGGACGTGTAACGATAGAACTGTCTTTAAGTATCTGCTTTTTTTCTTCATCATCATACATGAAAGCATTGCCGATGAATTTATCCTCGGTTTTTCTTGCACCTCTTAAAACATATCCTCTGCCTTTTATATGGGGCCACTTTTTAGCTTTTCTTGCGAGTGCATATCTTAACTTTTCGGGTAGTATCTTCTGATACATTTTAAATACATGAGGTTCGTTATAAACGGTATATCCACCGAAAAGTTCATCCGCTCCCTCACCGGAAAGTACGACTTTTACATATTCGCTTGCAAGCTTCGATACAAAGTACAATGCAATACAGGACGGGTCTGCAAGAGGCTGATCCATATGGTACTGTACCTTTGGCACAGCAGCCCAGAATTCTTCCGAGCCGATAAGATGTGTATGATGTTCAACGCCGATCTCCTTTGAAAGACCTTCTGCCCAGCTTATTTCGTTATATCTTTCACCGAAATCAAATCCGACAGTAAAGGTCTTCTGATCTGCAAAATAAGTCGAAACATAGCTTGAATCAACTCCGCTTGAAAGGAAACATCCCACTTCAACATCGCTGATCTTATGTGCATTTACTGAATTTTCAAAAGCAGCCTCTATTTTATCAACAGCGTCTTTTTCACTGAGAGAGTAGTCAGGTTCAAAGGTAGCCTCAAAATATCTTGTTATACTCACCTTACCGTCACGATACCACATGAAATGCCCCGGCAGAAGACAATATATACCCTCAAAAAATGTTTCGGGCGGTACTACATATTGAAAAGAAAGATAATTGTCAAGTGCCTTATAATTGAATTTTTTTACATATTTAGGATGCTGGAGAATACTTTTTATTTCGGAGGCATATATAAGTTCCCCGTCAACAACCGCATAATGCATAGGCTTTATTCCGAAGAAATCCCTTGCGATAAATACAGAGCCGTCATTTTTATTGTATATAGCAAAGCCGAACATTCCTCTGAGTTTATTCAGAAGTTTTTCTCCCCATTCCTCAAAGCCGTGTACAAGAACCTCAGAGTCGGTATTTGTATAGAACTTATGACCGCATTTTATCAGTTCTTCCCTGAGTTCAGGATGATTATATATCTCTCCGTTGAACATAAGCACAAGAGATTTATCCTCGTTATATATCGGCTGATGACCGCCCTCAAGGTCAATGATACTCAGACGGCGGAATCCCATTGAGATCCTGCTGTCCTTATAGTAACCCACGCTGTCAGGGCCGCGATGAGTTATAACATCAGTCATATTTTCGAGCACCTTATCACGGTCAATTATCTCTCCCGTAAAACCGCATAATCCACACATTTCCTTTCACCTTCCATAATTCATAAAAAACAAAAAAACTATTACAACACAACTGATTTTACCATAATTTTCTCCGACTTTCAACTATTAATCCTACCAAGTTACTAAGAAATAAAAAATAATTTTCACTATACCTTATTTTTGCATCAAAATTAATAACAAATATATTAATTTCAGAAAAATATATACAAAGTATTTTTTGGAATTGAAAAAATGGCAATCGCAATCCCACCGGCTTTAGACGGTGGGTTAAGGTTGCCAAAAGTGTAGTTTTTTGATATAATAAAGTTGT
>OMZF01000036.1 GCA_900315465.1 uncultured Eubacteriales bacterium
ATCATCGACTATTTCTCCGTCTTCAATTACTGTTATTCCTATCGCACTCATACGGTTATTCTGATAGTTCGGTGTTTCCACATCAAACACTATAAATCTTGACATTTTTTCTCCTTGTTATTCAAGTGCCTCACTCAGACTATGCGGCACTCATCTCGATCCTCTGACGGTAGTACCGTGTTATTTTTTCGTTGGCAGCATGATCTGTTTCACCCGAGTAATCAGATCTCCAATCAAATTATGTTACAGCGGAAAACCGAATCAGATCATACATTTAGGTACAATAAAATTTTCAGCATATCTTTAAGGTCTCTTTTGATATATGTCATAGCGCCCAAAGAAACTCCAAGCTAAACGGTATAGTTTGGCTTGGAGCATTTTTATTATTATCTTAAAACAACGCCATCAAATCTGTCAATGTACCGTTGCAAATGGGTCGCGTCGGTTATATCAATCTCTTCGTCGCCGTTGGTGTCAGCTAAATCAAGATGTTCATCCGGAATTATGGACATTTCAGCAAGATGGCGCTGAATTGCGGTTACATCACAAATGGTGATATCTCCATCGAGGTCCGGATCGCTCATAACCCTATATTCGCAATTCGGCGTTATCATCTCATATATCGTCAGCGGTGAACCATGTGGATTCAAAAGTGCTTCTCACCAGAAGGATCACATTACTATTGTTGTCCCGGTGAGAATAGATTTCTGTATACAACTGTCCCTGTACATCATCACGGTAAAAGCTCCATACGCCCGAAAAAGCAGGATTATTACCGATCTGCTCTTGTCCGGCTATTTTACTGTTCTGTCAATCGGTATTTATGCTTGTAATTGTTGTAGTTTTCGACAAACTGCGGACTGCGTTCTGCGCGTAGTTCGTTTAAGTAATCGTGCTTATCAAGGCTGTTGTGAGCCGTTTCAATGATAATTACCGCTACATTCGAATAGTGGTCGGATATTCTCTCGATAAATACCAGTAAATTAGAGATGTGTACTCCCAACTCAGGCTTACACAAGCCGTTTCGCATTCGCTGAATGTGCTTGTGTTTTATTTTTGAGGTGAGCTCGTCGATAACCTCCTCCAGCGGTTCGACCTTTTTAGCCAAGGAGACATCGTTTTTTGCATAAGCGTTTACGGCAAGCTCAGAAATTTCAGTTAAGGCGGCAAACAAAGTAACAAGATCTGTTTTTGCCACATCCGAAAATTCAAGACTGTTTTCATTCATATCCTTTGCTATCTTCACCATATTGATAGCGTGATCGCCGATTCGCTCAAAGTCGCCGATAGTATGCAGCAGCTCGGAAATAGTACGGCTGTCGCTTTCGGTCAAGCTTTTCTGCGAGAGCTTAAGCATATAGGTAGATAACTTATCCTCCATAGAATCAAGCGTTTGCTCAGCTTTTTCTACCTTGTCGGCAATCTTATTATCATATTTAAACATAATATCCAGCGAGTCCTGCATAGCTGTTTTTGAGATTTTAGCCATACCTTTTGCTTTCTGTCGGCATTGAGAGGTCGCAAGCGGCGGAGACGAAAGCAGTCTTTCATCGAGCCATACTGTTTTATCCTCTGCTTGCATATCCTTACTATTGGGTACAATCTTGTTTGCAAGCTTGACAAGCAGATTGGAAAACGGCAAAAGAATAACAGTGGTGACAATATTGAAAATCGAGTGAACAAAGGCAATTTCCACCGGGCTGATTGCCTTATCAACAAAGCTGAAATGAATCAGCGCGTCAAGCCCATAAAACGCCGCTAAACAGACCACGGTTCCTATTATATTAAAGGACATATGTACAACAGTCACGCATTTAGCGTTACGGTTAACGCCTATTGAAGAAATCAGCGCTGTAACGCAGGTGCCGATATTTTGCCCCATAATGATCGGAATTGCAATACGGTATGAGATTGAACCTGTCATAGAAAGTGCCTGCAAAATACCGACCGAAGCTGCTGATGATTGAATAATGCCTGTAAATAAAGTGCCGAATAGTACACTGACAATAGGATTGGTGAAGCCCACGAGAAGATTTTGAAAGCCCTCCATCTCCGCAAGAGGAGCAACAGCGTTTTTCATCAGCTCCATGCCATACATCAAAACCGAGAAACCAAGCATGATCAAACCCATATCCTGCCGTTTTTTCTTTTTGCTGAGCATAAACAGCAAAATGCCGAATAGCGCAATTATGGGTGAAAAGTTCTCAGGCTTCAAAAGTGAGATAAACACGTTGTCGCTCTCGATACCCGCCATACTGAGAATCCAGGCGGTCAGCGTTGTACCGATATTAGAGCCCATAATAACGCCGACGGTTTGGTCAAGCGTCATAATACCTGAATTGACAAGACCGACAAGCATGACTGTTACTGCCGAGCTCGACTGTACTGCTACAGTTATTGCCGCACCTAAGCCGAGGCTTTTAAAAGGATTTGACGTCATCTTACGCAATGTGGTTTCGAGCTTACCGCCCGCTAATTTTTCAAGACTCTGCGACATAACGTGCATTCCAAATAAAAAGAACGCAAGTCCTCCGCAAAGCGCAAATACTGAGAATATGTCCATAAATTACCTCACAATCGCAAATACAACCGTAGCTGCATACATTAACAGCATAACAGCACCCTCAATTCGGCTGATCTTCTTAGTCAGCGAGAAAACCAGCACTATGATTGATACAATCACCAATATCAGTAAATCAATTACGGAAGCATAGTTGACGGCTATCGGATGAATTGTTGTCGATACGCCGAGTATAAAAACAATGTTAAAGATGTTTGATCCGACAACATTGCCGACAGCAAGACCGTTTTCACCCTTTCGGGACGCCACAATCGAAGTCACCAGCTCAGGGAGTGAGGTGCCGATTGCAACAATAGTTAAGCCAATCAAGGTTTCGGACATTCCAAATGCCGCGGCTATACCCTTTGCGTTTTCTACTACCAACTGACCGCCGATTATAATGCAGGCAAGTCCGACAATAATCAGCAAAAGGCTTTTCCAAATCGGCATCGTTTTGCCCTCATCATCCCCCGTTTTATTCTTTCGTGCAAGGATGATCAAGACAGCGATATATGCGACAAAAACCACCATCAAGACGATACCTGTCGGACGGCTGATCATCCCTACGTTTTCAAGCATCGGTGTACCGAGAAAATCAAAGCCCGTGAACATACCGAAGCTTACCGCAATAAACAAACCAATAGTAACGATGATCGAAAACGGAAAATCCCGTTTAATAATTGCTCTATCTATCGGTATTGATGAGATCAGAGCACAAACGCCTAGAACAGCAAGCAGATTGAAGATATTAGAACCTACAACATTGCTGAGAGCTATCTCGTTCGCCCCTTTAATAGCCGCCGAAGTGCTGACCGCCAGCTCGGGAGCACTGGTGCCCATAGCTACAATTGTAAGACCTATAATGACGCCGGGCACCTTAACGGTTCTTGCTAAAGCGGAGCTGCCGTCCACAAAAAAATCCGCGCCCTTTATCAATCCGACAAAGCCGACTGCCAACAACATAATGTTTAATACTATACTCATTCTTTTACACCGTTAAAATCGACCGTAATATCTGTCCCTACATTCAGCATGCTTTCAACAGTTATGATGGCGTTATGCTTTTCGGCAATATGCTTTACAATTGAAAGCCCCAATCCGGTTCCGCCTGTTTCCTTACTGCGGCTTTTGTCTACACGATAAAATCGTTCAAAGATGCGCTGCCTGTCTTGTTCGGTAATACCGATCCCTGTGTCGGATATTTTAATCTTCCTATCAGATATAGCTATGTCAACATTACCGTCCTTGCGATTGTATTTCACGGCATTATCTATCAGGTTGTACACCATTTCATATATTTCTGTACGGTTGCCTTTGAAGGGTATGGATTCTCCTGTTACCGATATTTGTATATCCTTGTTTTGCGCAGCTAAAGAAAGTCCTTCCTTACACTCATTCGCTATCGCTTTCAAGTCAATGGTGTCATCCAGTATCAAATCCGATTGAGCGTCAAGCTCTGACAGCTCGATTATATCGCTTATCAGCGTAAGCATTCTGCCACTCTCGGAATGAATTTTAGCTGCAAACTGCTTGATATCCTCGTCCTTGGCTATCCCCGACTCAATCATTTCGGCATATCCCGAAATTGCGGTAAGAGGTGTTTTCAGCTCGTGGCTGACATTTGCCGTAAACTCCTGCCGCATATCCGACTGGATATTGCGCTGATATTTGATTTCTTCTATCAGCGGCACCAGTTCAGGATAAGTTTCTTTTTCGTAGAGCGAGTTATCATCTATTGATTTTGAAAGCTTTTTTATCGGGGCTAAAAACTTCTTTGTGATTCGTATTGACAGTATGATCGATAATGCCGCTATCGCCAATATAATTATTACGATTAAATAGAAGGAACTGCCGAACACAGAGAACACAGAGCTGATTTGTGTTGACACACGAAGCACATTCCCGTCGTCCAGCGATTCTGCGTAGTAGTAATCTTCAACACCGAGTGTAGATGAAAGACGGTAATCACTGCCGCTGCCGTTTTGGATCGCTGAGCGTATTTCGGGACGATCGAGGTGATTTTCCATTATCCTTGCGTCCGTATCGCTTTCAAACAGCACTTTACCGCTGCTGTTAATCAGAGTAATACGGAGATCATCTGCATTAAAATCCATCAGTTCATCGGATGTATGGAGCTTTGGATAGCTGATTTTTAACAATCTTAATTCTTCTCTAAGGGTCTCCCGTACCTCGGTACGCATCGTATTTTGGTACACAAATACGGTAACGAAAATACTCAAAAGCGATGCGAGCAGCCCCATATAAAAGAGACTGAGTATCAGTTTACGTTTCATTTGTTTCTTCCTTTTCGAGCTTATATCCTACATTACGAATAGTGACGATATACTTTCCTTTGCCGCCAAGCTTTTTTCTCAGGGTGTTAATGTGCATATCCAGCGTTCTGCCGAGGTTATCGTCATACCCCCATACTGTTTCCATAATCGTTTCTCTGCTGAAAACGGTTTTCGGCTTACAGATCAGTAGCTTTAAGAGTTCAAATTCCTTGTAAGTAAGCTCAATTTTTTCTCCATCAACCATTACGCTTCTTTTACTTTCCGAGAGGATGATTCCGCAATATATGTATTCATCCTTTTTTTCGGTGTTACGCAAACGTGCTTTCACTCTGCTGACAAGCTCCATCACACCAAAGGGCTTGCAAAGATAATCATCTGCGCCAAGGTCAAGCCCCTTAACGCGGTCAAGCTCGGTTGTCTTTGCAGAAATGATGATAATGGGAATATCCGAATAATCTGGATCGGATTTCAGATTTTGCAAAACCGAAAGCCCGTCCTCCTCGGGAAGCATAATGTCAAGTAATATTGACAATTTCAGTGGTTGTTTTTGGAATATAGACGGTATAGTCAAAACCGCCAAGCAAGATGATTCTCACTTGGCAGCTGTACATAAAAGTGTGTAACTGCCGATAAAACCTATGGCAACATCCCACACGCCCCCGGCCACTCTTTTTCGCAATTTCAAAAAGATAAGCCCCGGCAGAGCATAACACTATCTCGGTGCTGTGCTATGTCGGGGTTCATTATGTTTTTTCATACAATTCTGAACAACTGCTCTGTCTTCTGCGGTTATTCCTCGATTTACTGCTTTAGTTTTACGTTTACCTTTTGGACTTTGGTTTGCTATGCAAACTTAACCATCATTTAGCTTTATATCAAGTTTCTGTTTATATGCTCGAAAGGTTCGCTACACTTGGCGGCAACTACCCGTGACGGGACTTTCAACCTTCAGATCAGTGTCATGTCCGACACAAACAAAATAGACCCGCAAGTTTGTCAAGAAACTCACAGGTCTTGTCTCAAATTATATTACCTAACGCTTGATTTATCAATTACAGTTCTTTTTGCTTCCTGAGCCGTTGTCACCATTCCTTTATATGTGAATCCGTACAGTCCGGCAAAACGTGCCATAGTAAATTCACAGGCTTCCAGCTGCCATTTCTCAGGCGCAGCTCCCTGCATAATGAAATACAGGTTCTTGCCTTTAAATTCGCCCTGCTCGATCGGACCGTAGCAGCGATCCAGGAAGTTTCGGAGAAGACCGCAGATATTATGCCAGTAAAGCGGGGAGCCCATGATCACAGTATCTGCCTTACGGATCACACCGATGACCTCATTAAACTGATCATCCGCATAATTCTGCCCGTAGGCATAGATCTTATAATCGATCAGATACGGTAGCCCAGCTTTAGGGCAGCGTATACTGATTTTTCGGTGTCCTCCGGGCTGATCATAAACGTGCCAAGTCCGAGCACAGGTATGCGGATGTTGTTGCTAAGCATGATATATTCCATCAGAAATGCCTCCTTTTCAGAATTTGTTCAAATCTTTTTTACAATATATAGTTTACATCTATTTTGCTTTGTTGTACAATAGCAATTAACGATACTGCTATTCATATATGAATACTGAAAGGATGATCCTATGATAGAGCTCCGATTACTGGAGCAGCTTGTTGCTTTCGCAGAGCACGGAACGCTCTCTGTCGCTGCTGAAAAAATACACGCTTCTCAGCCGACGCTGACCCGATCCATGAAGCAACTGGAGGAGCAGCTTGGCGTTACGCTGTTTGTAAGAAGCAAGAACCATTTATATCTGAACGAGACAGGTCTGAAGGCCGCAGAGTACGCAAAATACGTTCTGGAGGCCGACCGGGATTTTGAAGCGAAGGTCCGGGCGTATGACAGAAGCCTTCACACGATCTCTATCGGCTACTGCGCACCTGTTCCGCAGATGGTTCTGACCCCCATCATCAATAACCTGTTCAGCGGAATGACCATATCCTCTGATATGACAGAAGACAGCAGCTTTGAAGAAAAGCTGAAAGAGGGGATCTACCAGCTTGCCGTACTTCATTACAAGCCGGAGGATGAAGCGTTTTTCTGCATGAAATGCGGCAGTGAGCAGCTGTATATATCCCTACCGTCAGGGAATCCACTCGCCTTTTATCCGGAGGTACATCTAAAGGATCTTGACGGACTGTCGATCCTGCTGCTCTCCCGGATCGGTTTTTGGTCCGGTATCCACAGAGCCAAAACGCCAAACAGTAAATATCTGCTTCAGGTCGAAGAAAGCTCCTTCGCCGAGCTTGCCGGGAATTCAAAGTATCCCATCTTCTCATCCAGCTATTTTGTGGAACGCGGAGAGACGCTGTGTATGCCGCCGCAAAAACCGCACGTACACGGAGATAGAACCGCACGTGCACGGACGCAGAACCGCAGTTTTCAACATAGCATTCAGAGGGTGCTATGTTGAAAACTTTTGCG
>OMZF01000031.1 GCA_900315465.1 uncultured Eubacteriales bacterium
ATAAGTCAGCCTTACGGCTGACGGGCAATTCATCCCCCGCCTACGCTTCGCTTAGAGGTGGGGGACTTCTTGCCCATTTAGGTTAAAGGAAGTGAAGATTTTGTAGATATTCCTGCTTATACTCTGGATAACTATAATGTATTCAGTTACTTCTTCAGATTCTGATAAAAAAAAGAGTTACCGCCGCAAAGCCGTAACTCTTTTTTATTATTCATAATCTGAACGGTCTGCCTGTCCGAATACGTCAACAGGTACTCCCAATCTGCCCATTATATCAACATAATCTTCATAAACTTCATCTCTTGAAAAATCTGCAATTTCCAATTCTTCATCACTCAGACGGTTAAGCCTTGAATAAAAATCCGTGGCAAGCTTTATATAATCATTGCTGTATACCATATTATCATACAGCATATCCTCAGCTTCGCATATTTTTCCCTCTTTGATAAGAGTACAAAGTTTTAAATGAAGCAGATCTGTCTCTGTAAGTTCTTCGCCGTTATTTACATCGCTTGTGATAACATATTCTGTTTCTGTATCACGGTTGAATACTACTTTGGCAACAAAGTGTACAAGCATATCTATCTGACGCATTATCCAGTCATCCTGAAATCCCATAATTTCCCTCCGTAATTACTGTGATGTTGCCGCAAGAAAAGCGGTTGAAAATGCCGTCTGCAAATTGAATCCTCCGGTGTAGCAGTCAACATCGATCACCTCTCCTGCAAAATACAACCCTCTCACAAGCTTTGACTGCATATCCTTGGGATTTATTTCTTTTACAGATACTCCGCCGGATGTTACTATTGCTTCATCCAAAGGTCTGAAACCTGTGACTGTGCGTGTCATGCATTTGAGTAAAGCTATTATCTGTCCTCTCTGCTGTTTTGTTATCTCACTGCATCTTTTTTCGGCAGGTATTCCCGAAAGCTTTATAAAATCCTCCACCAGTGCTTTAGGCATAAGAGTATGTAATATATCTTTATACATTCCTGAACTTGCGGCATTTATCTCCCGTAGTATTCTTGCATCAAGCTTTGCCTCGTCAAGTGCAGGCTTCAGATCCATTTCTATTTTATATCTGCCCTTTTCCATATTTTTCATATGTGCCGAGGCACTTCTTATTATTGCTCCGGACAGACCGTATCTTTTCAGCTCTGCTTCTCCGAAATCCTTATATATACATTTGTTGTTTTTTGTATCTATAACCCCTATGGCAATATTTTTAAGCAGAAGACCATCCGCATCATAGCCGAAATGCTCCTCTGTTTCAACGGGTACAAGTGAAGGTCTGAGAGCTGTTACGGTATGTCCGGCAGACCTTGCAAAACGATAACCGTCACCTGTCGAACCTGTCAGCGGATATGATTTTCCCCCGCAGGCGATTATTATTTTATCAGCCGGTATTTCTCTTTTATCGGAAAGTATTACTCCCCTTACTTCTCCGTTATCAATTATTATTTCTTCGGCAGATGTATTTATTATCTCCGCTCCCGCTTTTTTCACTTCACGAAAAAGAACATCAACAATATCCTTTGCTCTGTCTGAAACAGGAAATACTCTGCCCCCTCTTTCAGTTTTCAGCGGACAGCCAAGTTTTTCAAAAAAATCCATAGTATCAGCCGGTGAAAAAGCATTTAATGCACTATACAAAAATTTCCCGTTTGTGGGGGTATTAGCTATAACTGTTTTAACGTCACAGTTATTCGTCACATTACATCTGCCCTTACCTGTGATACAAAGTTTCCTGCCCACCTGTTTATTCTTTTCAAGCAAAATCGTTCTCCTGCCGCTGCGGGCAGAAAAAATTGCCGCCATCAGACCAGCGGCACCACCGCCGATAATGACGGTTATTTTTTCGTTCAATTTCCTTCCTCCTCGCTTTTGCTGCGATATACGTCATATTCTTCCCAGATAGATTCAAGTCTTTCAAAAGTCCGTTCAACTTTCCCGTCAAGCTCTATCACTGTGGCTACTATAAGGGCATTTATCATGCTTAGCGGTGCTACAAGCGAATCCACTACAGATGCCATATCGCTTTTCGCTATAAGTATATAATCAGAAAGACTGCAAAGAGGACTTGTCATGCTGTCAGTCAAAGCTATTACCTTTGCCCCTCTCCTTTTTGCAAATGTCATTGCTTTTACTGCCGCATTTGAATATCTCGGGAAACTTATCCCGATTATTACATCATCCTCACCTATACGGAAAAGCTTTTCATATATTTCCGTTTCTCCGTAGTTGCTTATTACCTTTACATTATCAAATATCAGCGAATAATAATATCCTAAAAAAGATGCCAAAGCAGCTGAACTTCTTACCGCAAAAATATATATCGTCTTTGCCTTTGATATTGCCTTTACAGCATTTGCAAAATCTTCTCTTGACGTTTCTTCAATCGTATTGCGTATCTTATCAATATCCTGATTCAAAACATTCATAAGTATATCCGAACCTGCCATACGGCTTTTAGTCACTTCTATACGCTGTACCGAAGTAAGCTTATCCCGTATCATTTCCTGCATTGCCTTCTGCATTTTAGGATAACCGTCATAGCCGAGTTCGGTAGCAAAACGCACAACTGTCGATTCACTTACTCCCACAGTATTACCAAGCTTTGAAGCTGTCATAAATGCCGCTTTGTCATAATGCTCCGCAATAAAATTTGCTATAAGCTTCTGTCCCTTTGAAAATCCCGACATATTGTCGTTTATTCTGGTCAACAAATTCATTTTTCTACGCCTTCTCCGGTAATATTTTTCATCACATATTCATGGACACTATCAAAATTGAAAAAATACTCAGCACTATCATAACACAAAGTATGATTGCTGTTATTCTTATCCATAATTTACGTTTTTTAAACATTATTATCCTCTCCGTCCTTAAATTTTCCTGCTGTATGTTCACAGCACACTTTTCCGTATATTATCATTATATCAGACAGGACAAAAAAAACAAGTCTGTAAAAAATTTTTTACTGTATTATTTTTATCCGTTTTATAAAAAGATTGACAAATTAGTCATTTTGAACGATAATAGTAGTGTATAGTTTTAATTTTAAATTATATACCCGATCACAAAGTTTAAGGAGGAAGGACAATGGGTTACACTATTGCTCAGAAAATCATTAAAAATCACCTGCTCAGCGGTGAGATGACAGTCGGAAGTGAAGTGGGTCTTAAAATTGACCAGACACTTACTCAGGATGCTACAGGCACAATGGCTTATCTTGAATTTGAAGCTATAGGCGTTCCGAGAGTCAAAACCGAAAAAAGCGTGGCTTATATAGACCACAATACTTTGCAGTCGGGATTTGAAAATGCCGACGACCACAGATTTATCGGCTCTGTGTGCAAAAAGCACGGCGTATATTTCTCCCGCCCCGGAAACGGCATCTGCCATCAGGTGCATCTTGAAAGATTCGGTATCCCCGGAAAGACCCTTATAGGCTCTGACAGCCACACCCCCACAGGCGGCGGTATCGGCATGATCGCTATCGGCGCAGGCGGACTGGACGTTGCGGTTGCAATGGGCGGCGGCGCATATTACATAACATACCCGCAGATAGTCAAGGTAAATCTTACAGGCAAGCTTTCACCATGGGTATCCGCTAAGGACGTTATCCTTGAAGTGCTCAGACGCATCTCCGTAAAAGGCGGAGTAGGCAAGGTAATGGAATACTGCGGCGAGGGTGTAAAGACCCTTTCCGTTCCCGAGAGAGCTACCATAACAAACATGGGTGCAGAGCTTGGTGCTACCACCTCTATCTTCCCTTCCGACGAGATAACAAAAGCCTTCCTCAAGGCACAGGACAGAGGTGAGGTCTGGACCGAGCTTAAAGCAGACGACGATGCAGTTTACGACGAGGTCATTGACATCGACCTTGGTGCACTGGTTCCTCAGGCAGCCTGCCCTCACTCCCCCGATAATGTGAAGAACATGGAGGAGATAGGAAAGCTGAAGGTCGACCAGGTGTGCATAGGTTCATGCACAAACTCGTCTTAC
>OMZF01000054.1 GCA_900315465.1 uncultured Eubacteriales bacterium
GATTTCTCAGACGAGACAGAGGAAAAGAAAGAAGAGTCTGCTAAAGAATTTAAGCCTGAATCACCTGTATTTGATTTCTCAGATGAAATTGAAGAAAAGAAAGAAGAACCTGCTAAAGAGTTCAAACCCGAATCACCTGTATTTGATTTCTCGGATGAAATTGAAGAAAAGAAGGAAGAACCTGCTAAAGAGTTCAAACCCGAATCACCTGTATTCGACTTTACAGAGGAAACTGAGCAGAAGAAGCCGGAACAGCCGGCAGCACCCGATGCACAGCAGAACCCGAATATGAATCCGAATATGAATCAGCAGATGCCTTGGGGATATAATCCGTGGGGACAGCAGATGCCGAATCAGCCTGATGGACAGCAGCAGATGCCCTGGGGATATAATCCGTGGGGACAGCAGATGCCGAATCAGCAAATGCCCTGGGGATATAATCCATGGGGACAGCAGATGCCGAATCAGCAAATGCCAAACCAACAGATGCCGAATCAGCAGATGCCTTGGGGATATAATCCATGGGGACAGCCAATGCCGAATCAGCAGATGCCGAATCAGCAGATGCCGAATCAGCAAATGCCTACACAGCCCGAAGCTCCTGTACAGCCCGAGCCGACACCTGCACCGCAGCCTGAAGCTCCTGCTCCTGCAGCAGCACCCGCACCCGCACCGGTAATACCTTCAAACGATCCTATTCCGGATGAACCGGTATCAGCGATTCCTTCAAATGCACCCATTCCGGATAATACACCGACTCCTGCCGAGGACAGTCCTGCTGTTGGTGCTATTGAAGTGCCTGTTGGTGCGAAGGTATATACAAAGGACGATGCTAACAAAAATGCAGGCGTTAATGTAGTTATTCCTGAGGGTTATCAGGTAATTGAAGATTCAGCGTTTGCAAAGAAAGATAATATTGAGTCTGTTGACCTGCCTACATCACTTATAAAGATAGGTGACAAGGCATTTGAAGGCTGTACAAAACTTATTACTATAAAAATGAAAGAGGGTCTTCAGGAGATAGGCAGAGGTGCATTCACTGGATGTACAAAACTTCCTACAGTGAACCTGCCCTCAACTATCAAGAGAATAAGACAGAGTACATTCAGCGGATGTGAAAGCCTTAAGGAGCTTATAATTCCACCGAATGTAAAGGGTCTTGGAAAACACGCATTCCTTAACTGTGAGTCTCTTACCGAGATCGTTATTCCAGATGGTGTTGAAGAACTTCCTGAGAACGTATTCAGCGGATGCCGTGCACTTACAAAGGTTGTTGTTCCTGAGAGTGTTAAGGACATCAGAAAGAATGCATTCAGCTGGTGTGAATCCCTTACGACTGTAAATATTCCCGAAGCTGTAACAGTTATCGGAGCAGGTGCATTTACAGGATGCTCGGCACTTAAAACAGTGAATATCCCGCAGCATCTTGAAATTATCGAGTATGGTGCATTCAGTAAGTGTGCTAACCTTAGAACACTCGTTCTTCCTGATACTATCACATCAATCGAAGAGAACGCATTCAATGGTTCTAACAGAACTCTCCGTGTACGCTGTTCAAAGGATAATTCCTATATCAGACATTATTGCAGAATGAACAGAGTTAAGACAGAGAATATTGAATAAAACAAAACTAATTCAAAGCGGCAGGATGATTTCCTGTCGCTTTATGCTTATTTATATTTAAAGAAGGCGGATGGGTATATGAGATATTTTTCCGATGAAAAAATTGCACAGATGAAAGATGATATAATGAATAATTCATCTTCGCAGAATAAAAGTATGTATCTTGCATATCTGAGCAGAATAGAAATGCTGGATAAAAGAAATGATCAGTACGGAGATTGCCGTGAAGAACTGATGAAGGCAATTTCACAGCTGCAAAGCCTCAGTGAAGGATATATTCACAGAGGAAAGGCAGACCCGAATGACGAGGATAATGATGCATTTGAATATGAAAATTATGATTTCATGCAGACAACAGATTAAATTTATAACTGTACAGATTTTTGCCGGTCTGTACAGTTATTTTTTGCGGAAAAATGATGACAAATAGATGAATTTGTGTTATAATGTGCTTGTTTGACGAATGGATGTATATTTTGTGTTAAGGAGAATAAAAATGAAATTAAAGGATACCTCAAAATTTGAAACAAACAGAATCGTTGTTCCGGATGATACATTTTTGCTTAAAAGCACAACTGACCTGATAAAGAATTACAGTAAACCGTTTTATGATGAAAAACCTATAAAAAGAGATTTTATTGAACTTGATTCTGATGAAAAGAATTTAGTAAACAATTTCCGTACTGTTACCCCCTTTAAACCAAATCGCTTTTTTAATTAACTATTGAATTCGGGTCTTGACAAATTTGTGTAACTTGTATATAATGTTAATATATGAATATAATAAAGACTTTGAAGGAAAAAAGATACCGCTTTGTGTGCAAAGAGAACTGTCGGCTGGTGTAAGACAGTGTCACGGGTTGTATGTATAGCTCGTTCCTGAGTTGACTGTCTGATATGTAGGACAGTACGCAAGACAGCGTTAAAGGTCGGGATCTTGTCGGAGATCTGCTGAGGGACACTTTTTAGTGTCTGAATCTGGGTGGTACCACGAGCTTTATGCCCGTCCCTTGTCCTTTTGGACATGGGGCGGTTTTTTTGATGAATTTTTCTTCATTCGTCTTTATGAATTACGGTCAGAATCAATTGGAGGTATGGATCATGGAAAAGGGATTTAAAAAGTATATTCCGTTTCAGCAAATTAAAATGGAAAAAAGAGAGTGGCCCGATAATACAATAACAAAGGCTCCTATATGGTGCAGTGTCGATCTTCGTGACGGCAATCAGGCTCTTGTTACACCTATGAATATGGAACAGAAACTCGAATTCTTCCATGCACTTGTTGATATGGGATTTAAGGAAATTGAAATAGGTTTTCCGTCCGCAAGTGATACAGAATATGAAATATGCCGTGAGCTTATTGACGGCGGTCATATTCCTGATGATGTTACGATTCAGGTGCTTGTTCAGGCAAGAGAACACCTGATAAGAAAAACTTTTGAAGCTGTCAAGGGTGCAAAAAATGTAATAGTTCATTTTTATAACTCTACTTCAACACTTCAGAGAAAAGTCGTATTCAAAAAGGATATGGATGGTGTTATTGATATTGCAGTTGAGGGTGCAAAGCTTATAAAAGAACTGATAGACAGTTATGAAGGAGATACAAACTTCCGTCTGGAATATTCTCCCGAAAGCTTTTCCGGTACAGAGGTTGATAATTCTGTAAGAATATGTGAGGCTGTTATGGATGTCATTCAGCCTACAAGGGAAAATCCGATAATACTCAATCTGCCGAATACTGTGGAAATGTGTACCCCTAATACCTATGCAGATCAGATAGAGTATTTCATAAAGCATCTCAAAAACCGTGAGGCAGCTATAATAAGTGTACATCCCCATAATGACAGAGGTACAGGTGTTGCCTGTGCTGAGCTTGCTATGCTGGCAGGTGCTCAGAGAATAGAGGGTACACTTTTCGGAAACGGTGAGCGTACAGGCAATCTCGATATAGTTACTGTAGGTCTGAATATGTATACTCAATGCGTTGACCCCGAACTTGATTTCAGTAATCTTCCCAAGTATAAGGAAATATATGAACGCTGTACTCAGATGAAAATAGGTGAAAGACAGCCGTATGTAGGTGATCTGGTATTTACAGCGTTCTCAGGCTCACATCAGGATGCTATAAAGAAAGGCTTTGACTATGTAAAAGCTACAGGCAGCGATAAGTGGGAGATACCGTATCTTCCTATTGACCCCGCTGATGTAGGCAGACAGTATGAAGCTATAGTACGCTATAATTCTCAGTCTGGTAAGGGCGGAGCTGCATTCATTATGGAAAATGTTTATGGCTATGAACTGCCCAAGGCAATGCACCCCGAATTCGGTTCACTTGCAAAAGCTGAAAGTGACCGTCTGGGAAAAGAACTTTCTCCTTCTGACCTGATGGACGTATTCAATAAGAATTATATTGATATTCCTCAGAAAATATGGCTCGTAAAGCATATTGTAAATAATATAGGAGAAAATGAGGCTACCTTTAAAGGTACGGTACATCTTGTAAAGGCTGACCGTGATATTGAAATATATGGTGAAGGCAACGGGCCTATCGATGCACTTTCAAATGCCCTCAAGGCTGTAGGCATAACAGGATTTGAGATTCAGTCATATAAAGAACATTCAGTTTCTCAGGGGTCTGACTCAAAGGCTGTATGCTATATGCAGGTAAAAGCTCCTGACGGCAATACACTTTTCGGTGTCGGTATATCACATGGCATATTCAAAGCATCTGCAAGAAGTCTTTTCTGTGCTATAAACCGCAGTGATTGTGAAATACGTGTAAACGGTGAAGTTATTTAAAAAAACAAATTCCCCTTTAAAGCTTTTTAAATGCTTTAAAGGGGATATTTTTTTATTTATATTCGTCAAGAAGTTTTTTTACTATTTCATCCGTATGCATACCTCTTGAACCTTTTACCAGAATCGTACAATTCTCGTTTATCAGACCGCTTTCGAGAGCTTGGTGAAGCGAATTATAGGCATCTTCATTTGTTTTGAATATGTGTACATTTCCGCATCCGTTTTCAGCCGCACCCTCAGCCGTATTTTCAGAAAGAGTCCCTACTGTAAACAGAATATCAATACCAAGTTCTGCAAGGTGTTTTCCTACGCCGTAATGTTCTGATGCTGCCTGTTCTCCAAGTTCAAGCATGTCTGCAAGAACTGCAATGCTTTTGCCCTTTGAAATACTTTTAAGTACATCAAGTGAAACTTTTGTAGCCTCGGGACTTGCATTATAGCTGTCATCAATTATCGTGATCTTACTAAGCTGATATATCTGCTGACGCATGGGGGCATTTTTATAAGTCAAAAGACCACTTTGTATCTGTTCATCACTAAGTCCTAATGTTCTTCCTATTGCGATAGCGGCAAGGGCATTTTTTACACTATGCTCTCCGAGTGCAGGAATTGAAAAATGTACGGTCTTATTGCTGTAAATACAGTCAAATTCGGTTGAAAAACCTTTTGTACTGATGTTTTCGGCATAATAATCGCAGTCTTTTCCAAAACCGAAACTTATTGTACGGAAATGCTGTTTGCCGTAAAGCGTTTTTAAAAGCGGGTCGTCTCCGTTTATGAAAAGAACATCATCATCTGTAAAATGTTTTGTTATTTTGAATTTTTCTGAAAGGATATTCTCCTGAGTTTTGAGGTTTTCAATATGTGCCTTTCCTATGTTTGTCATAACAGCGATATTCGGGTGTGCAACATCACAAAGCCTGTCCATTTCACCGAATTCGGACATACCCATTTCAATGACTGCCGCCTGATTTTTAGCCTCAATATCAAACATAGTGCAGGGCATACCTATCTGACTGTTTTTATTTCCGGGAGTTTTCATTACATCAAAACCGCCGGAAAGAGCCGCCGCGATCATTTCTTTTGTGCTTGTTTTGCCTACACTGCCGGTAACACCTATAAAATGCAGATCAGGAAATTGTGACCTCTGCCATGAAGCAAGTTTCTGTAATGCTGAAATAGTGTTGTCAACTTTAATTATTGGTTTTGTACCATCAAATGTATCATCATACTGAGAAAATGAAGCGGCACCGTTTTCAAGACATTGGGGAATGAATTTATGTGCATCCACTTTTTCCCCAACGATAGGAACAAATAATGAACCTTCTTTTACATTACGGCTGTCATACTGAACATTATCTATGATTATACTGGGATCACCGCAAAGAAGCTTTCCACCGGTAATTTCTGCAATTTCTTTTACTGTAACTGAAGTCATAACACGTTCCTCCTTAATTTTTCATATCCGAGAGAATTTGTGCAATGATTTCTCTTTCGTCGTAATGGCTCTTTTTACCGAGCTTATCCATATAGTCCTCGTGACCCTTGCCGGCAAGTACGATTATATCACCGTCTTCGGCATTTTCGATACAATAGCGTATTGCATCGGTACGGTCACTTATTTTGACATAAGCTCCGCCTGTGGGTTTTATACCCTGTTCTATATCCGCGAGTATATTCTCAACATCTTCGTATCTTGAATTATCCTCTGTAATTACTGAAAGGTCGGAAAGCTTACCGGATATTTCTCCCATTTCAAAACGTCTGTCACGGGGACGGTTTCCTCCTGCTCCGAACATTGTTATAAGTCTGTGAGGCTTATATTCTCTTAGTGTGGAAAGTACATTTTCCATACTTACAGCATTATGTGCATAATCTATAAGAAGTGTATAATTTCCAGGTACAGGTACACTTTCGACACGTCCCTTTACCTTTACTTCATTAAGACCGTCATATATGGTCTGTTCTCTTAATTTAAAATGACTGCATACAGCAATGGCAGCAAGAGCGTTGTGTACGGTGAACATTCCGGGAATCGCTACATCTGTTTCCATAGAAAGTTTACCGCTTACTTTAAAATGTACTCCAAGATAGCCCGGACGTGAAAGCAGTTTTGCATCAGTCGCACGAAGGGCGGCATTTTCATCACAGCCGTAGGTTTCGACAGCACAGGTATGATCTTTCAGCATATCTTTATAAGCAGGGTCATCAATATTCATAATGCCTGTTGTGCATTGTCTGAAAAGCAGGGATTTGCAGTATCGGTAATCATCCATATCAGGATGCTCCACACCGCCTATATGGTCATGGGAAAAATTAGTGAATATTCCATAGTCGAAAATAAATCCGTCTGTACGATGCCATTTAAGTCCGAGTGACGATGCTTCCATGACACAGCATTTACAGCCTTCATCTATCATCTGACGCATAGCCTTTTGTATTTCATATGATTCAGGAGTAGTGTTATTTGTTTTGATAAGCTTATCGCCTATGATGATACCGAGTGTACCGATAACACCTGTTTTTATGTTACCCTTTTCGAGTATGGAGCGTATCATTGAGGCAGTGGTAGTCTTACCCTTTGTGCCTGTGATACCTATAGTAGTGAGAGTGTCTGCCGGATTGCCGAAATATTCAGCTGACATAAATGCAAGAGCCTTTCTTGTATCATCCACTTTTATGACTGTTGCGTTTGCGATCTCTGTATCACGGCTTACAACAACAGCGGCGGCTCCTTTTTTTACCGCATCTGCGGCATATTCATGACCGTCAAAGGCGGAACCCACAAGACATACAAATACACAATCCTTTATGACCTTTCTGGAATCATAAATGACATCGGATATTTCTATTTCAGTGCTTCCGGCAGCAACGGTATAGTTAAGTCTTGTAAGAAGCTGTTCAAGTATCATGGCAGCTGCTCCTTTCCTGATGGTTTATTTTTATCAGAATGAATCCTTATCGTAAAGATACTGGTAGAAATCGGCATAATCTGTACGGTGGTCAGCTGTGAACTGTATAGCGTCACGTGGATGCTGATTAAGTCTGCCTGTCAGGAGATAGGGGATGTCATAACCCCATATAACTCCGTCCTCTTTGAGTTTATTGATATGATGTTCTATAAATTTAAGTATTGGTGTGATGTGATATTTCGGGTTTTTCAGGAAACCAAGGAGAAGTTCTGTAGGACAGTTTCCTGCACCTCTGCCAAGACTGCTTACAGTTGAATCCAGATAGCTTACACCCATTGTAAGAGTTTCGATAGTATTGGCAAAAGCAAGCTGCTGATTATTATGTGCGTGTATGCCTATTTTTTTGTTATACTTTTCACCGCATTCAAGATATTTTTCAGCAAGTCTACGCATTTGTTCAGGGTATAGTGAGCCGTAACTGTCAACGATATATATTTCATCAACACAGCTTTGACCGATAATAGTAAGAGCGTCATCAAGGTCGCTGTCATTTGATTTTGAAACAGCCATGATGTTTACAGTAGTTTCATAGCCTTTGTTATGGCAGTAGTCAACTATTTCAAGTGCGGCAGGGATAGTATTGATATATGTAGCAACACGCACCATATCAACGGGGCTGTTTGCCTTATCCCCTATATCACGTCTGAAATTACATCTGCCTACATCAGCCATTACGGAAATTTTCAGATCTGTATCGTTATCACCGACAATAGAACGTATATCGTCATCCGTACAAAATTTCCATTTTCCGAATTTACTTTCATCAAATACATCCTTATCAGCCTTATAGCCGAATTCCATATAATCAATACCTGCTTTGATATTTGTCTTGTAAAGGTCACGGACAAAATCATCTGTAAATTCAAAATTATTTACCAGTCCACCGTCACGGATAGTACAATCTACCACTTTTATATCGGGGCGGAATGATACGAGTTCGCCTTTTTTCATTTTTACTTCCTCCGTATTTCAGTTATTTTACAAAGCTGCTGCAATAATGTCATTATAATTCATATGCAAATATAATAACCAACAATACCAATTATAACGCATTTTTTTCCGAATTACAACACTTTATTACTTTAAATAGAGAAAAACCGTAAAATTAATTACGGTTTTAGTCTGTTTACGCCAGTTTAATATCTCCGCTGACGGTTTCTATATTCAGTTTTGCTTCTCCGGTGAAAGACTGAGGAATATTAATATCTCCGCTTACTGTATTTATATTTATATCTTTTTTGCCTATAATTTCTCCGGTTATATCTCCGCTTACGCTTTTGACTGAAATTTCTTTGGCATCGGTTTTTTTCATTACGGTATCTCCGCTTGTAGTATTTACGGAAAGAGTGCCGCAGTTAAGGTCAGTAAGTGAAATATCTCCGCTTACCGTATTCACATCAAATGATGAATCTGTTTTCCCTGAAATTAAGACATCACCGCTTACAGTTTCAACATAACCTTTTTTCCCGTTAACAAAGAAATTGACTTCTCCGCTTGTGGTATTGATTTTTTGTTCCTTAAAGGTTAATTTTGAGTCTTTTTTTAAAGAAACATCACCGCTCACTGTTGTGAGTGTAAGTATTTCATATTCTTTTTCGGGGAGATATATTTCTACAGAATGGTCAGAAGAAAACCCGAAAAGATTAAAATTAAACCAGTCATGACCTTCTTCTTTGATACTCAAAGTGTTATCTGAACAATCTATATTGTATTTTGTTTTATCGCTGTCATAATAATTGATGATGCAGGTATTATCATCAGATTTAAGAAATATCACATCATCATCTACGGTGTATATATCAAGTTTTTCAAAGCTTTGTGTTACTCCCATTGTATGTTGAGTATATTCGTGATTTTTAAAATTTGAGAAATTGAAATTCACCATAGCAGCACCCACAGCAGCAGCTGTACATCCTCCTATAAAAAGTATTCCGGATATGATAAGAGCTATTTTAGATGATGTTTTCATATTTTTTTACTCCTTTTATCAGTTTTTGAATCAAACTTATAATAAGTTTAGCAAGTTCCACAAGACCCTTTGCGATAAGATTACAAAGCATAAAAAACGGTATGGAAAGACCTAAAAGAATAAATCCCACGCCGAATTGAACAAGTATTTCGGGAAGTCCTGACTGTATAAACGGGCAGGATATTATAAGAGCCGCACCTGAAATACCTATACCCACAGCCGATGCGTAAAGACCTACCAAAGTTCCCCACATACCCGTATAGATACCGAATACTGTTGAAATAACACCAATTCCCAAGGGAATACCCACTATGATCAGTATTATTATCAATACAACATTGGTACCTTTTTTATTATTGTCAGCAGGCATAACATTTTCAGTGGGTTCGTAAGAAACAGACGGTTCAGGCTTATGAGGAGAAGAGGATGTACGTTCCTGACCTCTTATCTGACTTACTATATCATCAATATCACCCAACGACTCAACAGCCTCTTCTTCGGACATTCCATCTTCCATTGCGTCATCGATCATTTCACCGTAATATTCTATTGAGCCTGCTATTTCATCGGGAGCAAGTCCTTTCAGCTTTTTTTTGAGTTCTGTAAGAAATTCCTGTTTATTCATGTTAATCATTCCTTTTCACAAATTTATATATTGCGACGATCTTCTGCCATTCATCATCGAATTCCTCCAGTCTGTCAAGACCTGAATCATTGATATGATAATATTTCCGAAGTCTGCCGTTATGCTCTATAGAATATTCGCTTATCATGCCTGACATATGCAGACGTTTAAGAATGGGATACAGTGTTGATTCAGATATTGTAAGATATGGTTTTATATCACGGATTATTTTATATCCGTAGGAGTCCTCATTTTTTATTGCGGCAAGAACGCATATTTCAAGAAGTCCTCGTTTTAGTTGTGTATCCATATAAATACCTCCCTTTGTGATATACTATACTATACGTAGTATTATTTGTCAAGAGGTATTTTGCGTTACATTGATTAAGTGGGCAGTGTTTATAAATATTTCGGAAAAAATCAAATAAGTTTGTGTTATTGTAGAATTGTAATTTTTGTGAGTATGATTTATAATATACCATATGTAAGTATAAATCAATGAAAGGGATAGAAATGAGCAGAAGATCATCATACGGATACAGTTCGTATCGTTCCGGCTCCTACGGCGGTTACGGAGGATACCGCAGAAATCGCAGAGGAGATGACGGAAAAAAGAAGGCTATAATTATTGCTGTCATTGTTTTAGTTGTTCTTGCAGCAGCAGTCGGAGTGTGTGCATATCTTGGAGTATTTTCGGGTAAGAATGAAAAAACTTCAGAATCTTCAAGTGAGGTTTCTCAGACAAGTGTTCAGCAGTCTGAAAGCACAAAAGTTTCCGAAACGTCAGAAAACTCCGAAAAATCTCAGCAGGAAAGCAAAATTCAGCAGTCTTCGGCTCCTGTAAAGGAAATAAAGGGAGAATTCGATGGAAATGTGTTTATTTATGATAAACAGGGTTATGAAATATTCTATGGAACAGATGACAGTGCAAAAAAATATACCGATGTGGTATCGTCTATAAAGAATTCACTCGGTAAGGATGTAAAGGTGTATAATATGATCGTACCTACACACGGTTATTATGCACTGCCCGATAATTACAAGAAACTTGGAAATGATGAAAAATCAAATGTCACTACTGCTTATAAATCATATGGCAGTGATATAGTTACGATTGATGTATTCTCCGCACTTGAACAGCATAAAGACGAATACATATATTTCAAAACAGATCATAACTGGACAGGTCTGGGTGCATATTATGCATACACGGAATTTTGTAAATCAGCAGGCGTTACTCCTATTGATGTAAAGACTCTTTCTACAGGTGAGATCAAAAATTTCCTCGGTTCGCTTTCGGCAGCGACCCGTACAGAACAAAGCACCAAAGGAAATAAGGTACTTGCAGCAAATCCCGATTTTGTAAAATATTACAAAATACCCGGAAGTTATACCTGTACACTCCTTGAAAACGGTAAATCCGAACCAGAGGATGTGCCGCTTATTGCAACATTTGCGGAAGGTTCAAATGCATATAGTGCGTTTATATGGGGAAATAACCCGTATATGCATATAAAGACATCACTTAAAACCGGAAGAAAACTTTGTATAATAAAAGATTCTTACGGATGTGCATTTGCCCCGTTTACAGTAAGTAATTTTGATGAAGTGTATATAGTTGATCCGACATTTTATGAAGGAAATGTGCTCGATTATATAAAGAAAAATAAATATACAGATGTATTGGTGCTTAACAGTATAATGAACGCAAATACACAGATTCGTGTTGACGAGATTAAAACGATACTCAAGTAATCAGATTTTTGAACAGTGAGGTGTGCCGTTATGCTCGGTAAAAATGTAACAGTTGAGATATTCGGCACTCTTGCCGAAAAGAAATTATATTCAGGATTTATCGTAGGAAGCCGTGACAGCCGTCAGGTATATATAGTGACTGATTCGGAGCTTCATGGAACTATAGACTGTATTGTAATAGCAGCAGCAATAGGTGAAACAAGTAATCAGACACGTTTAGTTGTATCACCTGCCGAAGAAGTATTCTATGAACCCGATATAGTGGAAAGACTCTCGATGACTTCTCTGAAGTACAAAAAGATAAACTGTATCTATGAAAAGTCATGCGGAGCAGTAATTTATCGCCTGAATGAAAAAAACGATGTGAGAATACTACTTGTAAAAAATCATAACGGCAAATGCTGGACTTTTCCAAAAGGTCATATAGAAATGGGGGAGAATGAACAGCAGACTGCTCTCAGGGAAATTAAAGAGGAAACCGGTCTAAGTGTAGAGATCATACCCGGATTCCGACAGACAAGCAGTTATCGCCCTTTCGGCAAGATAAGAAAAACAGCAGTATTTTTTCTTGCCCGTGCCGACAAAAGTATAGTAAGTCTTCAGCCCAGCGAAATAGATTATTACTTATGGGTAAGTCTGGATGAAGCTATGAAAATGTGCCGTCACGAGAATGATACCAATATTTTAAAAGAAGTAAGAAAGAGGCTTGCTGTAAGCTGAGTAAAAACAAAAGGTTGTTACACCTTCGGGTGCAGCAACCTTTTTTGTTTGAGTTATTTATGATGACAACTGAATTGCATCAATATCTTGCGGCTTTTCACGCATATCGTAGTTTACATCTTCGTCTATCATCTGTATCATTATGTCAGAAATTTCGGGGTCAAGCTGTGTACCTCTTACCCGTACTATTTCTTTGCGTATGTCAGCCTGAGGCATTGCGTCACGATAGCTTCTTTTTGATGACATGGCATCATATGCATCGGCAACAGCAATAATTCTTGCTTCAATAGGAATATCAGTTCCTTTGATACCGTCAGGATAACCTTTTCCGTCATATCTTTCGTGATGCCATCTTGCACCGCAAGAAAGACCGGGCATTTCGGTTATTTTTTTAAGAACTTCCGAGCCTATTGCGGGATGAGTTTTGATTATGCTGTATTCTTCATCGGTAAGCTTTCCCTTTTTATTTATTATATTGTCGGGAATACCTATTTTACCTATATCGTGGAGAAGCCCCATGAAATATATATCACGGATGAAATCTTCATCCATACCCAATCTGCCCGCAATTTCTTTTGAATAATCTGCTACCCTTTGCGAATGACCGTTTGTATAGGAGTCCTTTGCATCTACTGTACTTGAAAGAGCTGTTACTACCTGATATGAAAAGCGTTCAAACATTTTTGCCTGTTCAAACTGTTTCTTAGTAATATCCTCACGATAATATGCAGACTGAAAGAACATATAGTAAAAAATAATGGATGCGGTTATTGCTATCCTCATTGATACCAGACTGCCGAGAAGTGATTCGGCAAATGCCCCGAAAGTGATCATAAGTGCTGTTTCAAATATTACAGCCTGTTCAAAACGCCGGCGTTTATGTTTTTTGCTCAAAGGCAGAACGATTATTATTATCAGATACAGCAGCATTATAACATGGGATGTCCAGCCAAGAGGGCCTCTGTGGAATATCTTTGCTTCGTCGTATGAATATGACAGGTCTGTAAAAAATCCTGAAACCGAAAACAAGGCATTTACAGCAAGAGGTATAAGAAGAAGATGCTTTGTTTTTTTGCTGTAATCCTCACGGGTAATAAGCAGTATAAGCAGATACAGCATACAAGTTCGCAGTATATATCCTATACAGGTCACTATTGTCATGAATATAGGGTCGCAGGCAGTGGAAGGAAGAAGAACTTCCAGATTATATGTTACAAGCTCAGTATCTGCAACAGCTAAAAGTACATAGAATGTCAGTTTCAAGTTTTTGGTAAGGTCTGAATTCCGCCAAAGAAATATTATAAGAAAAAGACTGCCTATGATAGGGAATAAGTTTATAGCGAGAAAATCATAGTCCATACAATTCTCCTTAAAAATGTATTATTGCAAACAAGAAAAATTCTGAGTGTATTATATCATTTTTGTGGATAATATTCAATAATTAATAATGTATTATTTTAAAGAGCTAAAGTGTGAAATTTATCTAAGAACAGACTTCATTTCGTACCGAAAATTCTGTCGCCTGCATCTCCAAGCCCCGGAACAATATATGCCGCATCGTTTAGATGATCATCAAGGTTGCCGACATAAATATCAATATCGGGATGTGCATTTTTAAGAGCTTCAAGTCCTTCGGGTGCTGCTATAATGCACATGAATTTTATATTTGTGCATCCTTTTGCCTTGATGAAATCAACAGCCTGTATTGCAGAGCCTCCTGTTGCAAGCATAGGATCGGGGAGTATAACAAGCCTTTCGTCTATATTTTCTGGTAGCTTGCAGTAATATTCGTGTGGTTCATGGGTCACTTCATCACGATAAAGTCCTATATGACCAACTTTAGCTGACGGAACAAGTGCAAGTATACCGTTTACCATACCCAGTCCTGCACGAAGTATCGGTACAACAGCAAGCTTTCTTCCGCATAACATAGGCTGCATTGACTCTGCTACAGGACTTTTTACCGATACAAGCTCAGTCGGCAGATCCCTGAGTGCTTCATATCCCATAAGCATTGCTATCTCCTCAACAAGAATACGGAAATCCCTTGTTCCTGTATTTTCGTCACGAAGAAGAGATATTTTGTGTTTTATCAGCGGATGATCCATTATAATTACTTTTGACATACTATTTTCCTCCATATAGTAAAAATTTATTTTTTGATAAAAAGGAGTTACCGCTGTACCTGCGTGGTATACGGCAACTCCTTTATTATAGTTACTTTTCTGTCACTCTTCAGAACTGTCTGTATCTGTTGAGGAAGTTTCAGGCATTTTTATGGTCATATTTGCAATAGCATCATCATCGAACTCTATCGCATAAGTGGTTTTCATTTCCTCATATTTGCTTTCGAGGTCTTTGTATCTTGCATCTTCGTCAACGGAAACCTGCCATGCTTTAAGACCGGGACCAGGATAATACATGATATGATATCCGTAAGTTGTTTTTACTATACCTGTATCGCCTATTTTGCGTTTTGCATCGAACATCCAGTCATTGAATTCAGCAAACATTTCACCGGGTTTTACATTTTTATAAAGTCCGCCGCTGCCCTTTGAACCCGGATCTTCTGTATACTTTGAAGCAAGCTCGGAGAAGAAATCTTCGTCAGAAACACCATCCTGCCATTCCTGAAGAATACTTTCGGCTTTTTTCTTTGCAGCCTCGTCAGAGCCTTCTGTTTCTGATGTGATAAGTATATGGCGAATATCTCTTGTACTTGTTTCGTCACGGTAGATAGGCTTTATGATCATTATAGCATTATATGCGTTATTTACATCTATTGAAAGAGTATCGTTTACTTTTCTGTCTTCGCTGAATATCCACTTGTATGCGTCATTGGTATCATTGTATGCTACTGCTGTATTTACAGCAGCATTTACCTGTGCGTCAACAGCGGAATTGAATTCAGCCTCTGTTATTGAGCTTTCTGAGCTTTCGGAAGGAATGGACACAAGATTTCTGTTATCTTTAAGATAATTGGTTATATAGGTCTTGAATTCCTTTTCGTCCTTACAGTTTGCAAGACCATCGGAATATTCTTTAAGTTTAGCTTTTTCTTCATCAGTTGTATCTGCTGTATATGGGAAAGAATATGCAAGGAAATCTGCCTGACGATATTTATTCTTATCATTTTCATAGAACTCTTCATACTGTGCGTCGGTATAGCGGAAATTGTCCATAAGGTAGTTATTGTAATTCTGGGCAAGTATGGTCATTTTCTGAATTTCCTCAACATCCTCTTTTGTAACATGGGTGCCGTAGGTCTTTTTTATGAATTCATCGACAGTCATGCTTGATGTTGCCGCTACAGATGCCATCATATCAAACCCTGAACTAAGAGTGCTTTCATCTTCTTCGGAAAGTTTTATTCCGTTTTCCTTTGCACCCTCGGAAAATACCATTACCTGAGTAAGATAATTTTTCGTTGTCTGTGTGAAATAATCGAACCATGATGTTTTTTCTGTTTCGTTGTAATATTGCTGTTTAAGATCCTTTGAAGTATCAAAAGAGTTGTCTGAGCCGTAGTTGTTGTAGAAATTTGCGAACATATAATTCAGAAGATATTCCATAACAGAATATTTGATCTTATATGTTTTTGACTGAGCAACTATGCCGTCACCGAATTTAGTTTCAGGTACTGATTCGGTGGTTTCTGATACAGTTTCGGAAGCTTTGGATGTATCATCGCTTTTTTCGTTATTTGTCTGATTACAGCCGGCGAGCGGAAGTGTTACAAGCATAGCACCTGCTGCCAAAGCAGCTGTCAGACGTTTATGCCACACTGATTTTTTTGACATAATATCCCTCTCCTTTTTGTTATTTATTTAAAAATTTAAAAAAACCATTTTAATAATATCAAAAAACTGTAACTTTTTCAACTGTTTTTTTATGGTACATATGTGAAATACCGAAAATCTTACAAATGGGTATTGACATTTTTGTTGAATATTTATAAGATTATAAGTAGTAAGGCATGAGCTTTATACTGCTGTATCAAAAATTGACCCTTTATAGTCTAAAAGCTTGTTGTGTTTGACGCAATGAAAACGGAGTGTATGAAATGGATAAAATAGTCAGTTTTAAACAATATAACTGCGGAAAAGAGGAATTTGATTATAATGAATTGTTCCGCAAATGCGATAAAGGTAAAAAGACATTACCGATAAATGTATTTTTGCTTGAACACAGAAAATACGGAAATATTTTGATAAATACAGGCTGCAGTCATATTCTTAAAAAAAATCTTACCGATTTTGCGAAATTTGTATACGGCAGAAAAATTATTTTCGGCAGTGAAGATGGAATATGTACTCAGCTTTCAAATGAAGGAAAAGACCCTCTTATCATTAAAAAAGTACTGCTCACTCAATGTACGCCGGAATGCTGCGGTGCTCTGCCCTTGCTGCCGAAATATGAACTTATTTCTACTGCACAGGTGCTTTCTGTGTTGTGGCTTGCTGATAAAAATGACGGAATTATGCCTTCAACCTTGCCTTCAGCAGAAATAAAGAAAAGTGCGGCAGGTATATTCAAGGGAAAAAGTATAATGACAGATTATTTCAAATGGGTGTTTGATATTTTCGGAGACGGAAGTATACTTGCAGTTGACATAAGCGGAGCAGCAAAGGCTATGGCAGGATTTTTCATTGCTGAGAAGAATATTTTTATAGCAGGAGATTCATTCATCGATAATACAGCTCTTGAGGAAGGGCTTATTCCATCAGAAAAGCTTCTGAAAAGAGTATTTTATGCAGACGATTATATTTCTGTACAGGCTACTATCCGCAGAATGCATAGGGAACAGCCTGATATTAAAATTTTGTTCAACCATTAAGAGTAAAAAAATAATTGAAAGGATGTGCAGATGTTATGTATGAAGAACTGAAAAAGGTCATTGAGGACAGTGACAACATTGTATTTTTCGGAGGAGCAGGAGTATCGACTGAAAGCGGAATACCCGATTTCAGAAGTGTTGACGGTCTGTATAATCAGAAATACAAATACCCTCCCGAAACGATACTCAGTCACAGCTTTTTTATGACAAGACCGCAGGATTTCTATGACTTTTACCGTGACAAGATGATATGTACATCAGCAAAGCCGAACAAGGCACATTATGCACTTGCAAAGCTTGAAAAAATGGGAAAGCTCAAAGCTGTTGTTACTCAAAATATTGATGGACTTCATCAGATGGCAGGAAGTAAGACTGTTTATGAACTTCATGGTTCGGTACTGAGGAATTACTGTATGAAGTGTCATAAATTCTATGACCTTTCAGCGATAACAGAAAGTGAAGGCGTACCGAAATGTACATGCAAAGGCATAATAAAGCCTGATGTTGTTCTTTATGAAGAGGGGCTTGATGATGCTACTGTAACAAAAGCTGTCCGTGCCATAGCAAAAGCAGACGTACTTATAATCGGGGGCACATCACTTAACGTATATCCTGCCGCAGGATTTCTGAATTATTTCAACGGCAGTAAGATAGTATTACTGAATAAATCATCAACATCATTTGACAGCAAAGCCGATATAGTTATCCGTGACCCAATAGGTCAGGTACTCGGAACGGTATGCGATTCAATATTATTGCAGATAATACCATTAAAGTAAATTCTTATGTGCCTGTGTCTGCAACTCTTGATTATGTTCAAAAATCTGATTCGTACAGAAGACACTATAACCCCGTATCGTCAAGTAATAATGTTACCGCACATTATGAGGTTGACGGAACAGAATATTCCATACACGTCGAGGGTTTCGGAGTTAATGATTCAAGGCTTAAAAATGGTGAAACAATAACAGTATATTATGACCCGTAAAATCCCTCTCAGGCTGTAGTCAAGGCTTCGGTAGGATTTACTTTTCTGATTGCCGCATTTATTGTTATTTTTGCAGGTCTTGCAATATTTATGATAAAGAAGGCATTACAAATAATGTCAAACGGAATAAAACTTGATATTCCCGACGAAGATAAACATAATTTTACTGTATATGACTCCCCGACAAATAATAAATATGATGAATGAAAAATGACTGCTACAGATACAAAAATGCAGCAGTCATTTATTTTGTGATAGTGTGTTGAAGCTTAATAACCACTAATTGCAAATTGAATCAGTTGATGAGTGCAGCTACAGCGTCGCCCATTTCGGTTGTGGAAACCTTTTTAGTGCCTTCGGTGTATATATCAGGAGTTCTTGTGGTTTTAAGAACGTCGGCAACGGCTTTTTCGATAGCATCAGCAGCAGCAGGTTCGTCAAGTGAATAGCGGAGCATCATGGCTACTGAAAGTATTGTTGCAAGAGGATTTGCAATTCCTTTTCCTGCAATATCAGGAGCAGAACCATGTATAGGTTCATACATACCGAGTTTTGTGCTGTTAAGACTTGCTGATGCAAGCATACCGATAGAACCGCTTATCATTGATGCTTCATCAGAGAGAATATCGCCGAAAATATTTGATGTAACAATAACATCGAACTGTTTTGGATTGCGTACCAACTGCATAGCACAGTTGTCTACATAAAGATGATTAAGTTCTACTTCCGGATATTCTGCCGAAAGTTCAATCATTGTTTTTCTCCACAGACGTGAGGAATCAAGTACATTTGCTTTGTCTACGCTTGTGAGCTTTTTATTTCTTTTCATAGCCATATCAAAAGCAACTCTTCCTATACGGCGTATCTCTTCAACATTATATTTTTCGGTATCATAAGCGGCAGGAATACCGTCTTCTTCAAAGTTACCTCTTTTTCCGAAGTAGATGCCCCCTGTAAGCTCACGTACTATCATAATGTCCATAGCGTCACCGATTATATCTGCTCTCAGGGGAGATGCATCACGAAGCGGTTCGAATATTACAGCAGGTCTGAGATTTGCGAAAAGTCCCAAAGCTCCTCTGATACCCAGAAGTCCTGCTTCGGGGCGGTTATTTCCGGGCTGAGTATCCCATTTCGGACCGCCTACAGCACCTAAAAGAACACTGTCACTTGCTTTACATTTGTCGATTGTTTCCTGAGGGAGCGGAACTCCTGTTGCGTCAATGGCACATCCGCCAAGAAGTGCATCGGTATATTTTACTTCAAAACCGAATTTCTTTGCGGTAACATCCAGTACCTTTACAGCCTCGTTTACGATCTCAGGCCCGATACCGTCACCTTTGAGAAGTGTAATGTTATAAGTTTTCATAATTGATTCTCCTTATTATCAATAATTTAGATAACCTAATTATAATGCCATTCCGTTCATTAGTCAAGTAGCCGCTTTTAAGGTCTGAATGTGTAATTGCTGATTGAAAAAATGGCAACCGCAATCCCACCGGCTATAGACGGTGGGTTAAGGTTGCCTAAAGCGTAGATTTGTGATATAATAATCTTATAAGTACAAATCCGTTGCAGATGTGTCATGGTATGAATTTACGAGACAGCTTGCATATAAAGCACAGTGGAACGGTTGTATTTATAAAAAGATAGATACATTTTTTCCAAGCAGTCAAATATGTTCATGTTGTGGGTATAAGAATCCCGAAACAAAAGACTTATCTGTTCGGGAATGGTTATGTCCTCGCTGCAAAACAATTCACGACAGAGATGTCAATGCTGCAAAAAATATTCTTTCGGAGGGATTAAGGCTTTTAGCCTGATAAATAACGAGTAGGGACGGTTCAGTCCGATTTTACGCCTGTGGAGTTAGTAGGTTACGAGGACGATGAAGCAGGAAGCCCATTGGCTTTAGAC
>OMZF01000140.1 GCA_900315465.1 uncultured Eubacteriales bacterium
TACGCCTGAGTTAATGCCCTTCACCATTTCCGGCTATGAAAAAATGATAACCGCAAAAAACGAAGATGCAGATTACGGCATTACTCCTGACTATGAGCTTACAAAGGAGGTAACTGATGAGGATGACTTTACCTCTACAGATTATTCGGGAATGTATGACATTGCAGCTTACAGCTCTATGATAGACGAATTCTATGGAGTGACTGAGGAGCCGTCAGAGAAGCCCTCTGAAAAACCCTCCAAAGAAACTCCGGATACACCCTCAGAGGAATCAGCAACTAAGCCGTCTGCTGAAACATCAAGCAATGCTCCTTCAAATCCTGCGGATAACAACACATTCCCAACCGGCAACAGCAATACAGCTATACCTGTAATTTTGGTTATGCTTGCAGCCTCAACAGTGATAGTTCTTCTCAGTCGTAAAAACGGCAAGCACAATAAAATATGATGGATCATATAGGAGGTAAACATGGACTACATAATGACAACAGAAGGCCTTACGAAAATCTATGGCAGTAAGGCAGCGGCGGAGGATATCAATATCCATATCCGTGAGGGCGAGGTCTACGGACTGATCGGCAGAAACGGTGCAGGAAAAACTACAATAATGCGTATGCTCAGCGGTCTTTCCAATCCCACCTCGGGCAGCTTTACAATGTTCGGCAAAAGCGGAGCGGAGGCTAAAAAGCTGATGCATCAGGTGGGTGTGCTTATCGAGCATCCCGGACTTTATCCTAATCTTTCCGCAAGGGAAAATCTGAAGATTAAATCCATTGCCCTTGGTGTAAAGAACAAAGAAAAGACCATCGATGAGATAATCGAGCTTGTCGGTCTTGAAAATACCGGCAAAAAGCCCTGTGGCTCGTTCTCACTCGGTATGCGTCAGCGATTAGGTATCGCCCTTGCAATAATCGGCGACCCGAAGCTTATTATTCTCGACGAGCCTATCAACGGACTTGATCCGCAGGGCATAGTAGAAGTAAGAAAGATGCTTGAAAAACTCAGGGATGAGAAAAAGATAACCATTATGATCTCAAGCCATATTCTTGAGGAGCTTGGAAAGCTTGCCGATTCCTATGGTATCATACACGAGGGACATCTCCTTGACGAATTCACAACTGAAGAATTCACAAAGCGTACCGGAAAATTTGTAACGGTAAAAACCTCAAGCAACGAAAAGGCCGTTGAAGCATTAAAAAAGGAAGGCTTTAATGATATTTCCATAGACAATGACCATAATATCCGCATAAGCGGAGCTTTGGATAAAACGGAAAAGATAGCCAAAACCGTTGTCGGAGCCGGCATCGGTCTGAGGGAACTTATCATTACGAATACTTCGCTTGAGGACTATTATCTTAGCGTTACAGGAGGTAAGCACAATGGGTAATCTGATCAAAATGGATTTTTACAGGATGTTCCGTTCAAAGGCTTTTATCATTTCAAACATCGTTATTTTCGGGCTGAATATCATCGGAAAGCTGATGGAGCTTCTGTTATTCAATCTTGCAAATGGTCTCGTTAAAGAATCTGAGCAGGCTGAAATTGTGTTCGACTATACTGAAAATCTCAGCTCTGTATTTATCAATCCTCTGTGGCTCTCTATGATGATAATCGTCATCCTGATTTCTGCTGTTACATTCTCCTATGCTGATATTGCAAACGGATTTATAAAAAATATCGCAGGTCAGGTAAGTCAAAAGGGTCACACCGTTATTTCAAAGTTTATTGTTTTATGTGTCCACAATCTGATTTTTCTTTGTGTCGGCGTTCTCGGTAAGATCGCATCGCAGTTCATTATCGGCGGAAGCTTCAATGTAGATACAGCAGATATGCCGATTGCTGTTGCCACCTTCCTGTGCAAATGGCTGCTTTTACAGGCACTTTGTGCTATTATTCTCTTTATCTCTACAGGTCTTAAAAACAAAACGCTTGCATCTGTTATAGGTGTTATTTTTGGATCGGGTTCGCTTATGATAATCCATCTGATGATCGACTCTCAGGTTGAGCAGTTTCTGAAGATCAATCTTTCCGATTATGATCCCAGCTTTCTTATTCAGGGCGGAGCAGGCTTCATGTTTGCAAATGCTATCGTTGTATCATTAGTTATAATAGCAATTTTCATTCCTCTTACCGTTACTATCTTTAATAAGAGCGATGTAAAATAACATTCCTTCCGAATAAAACAGAAAATACCCACCGTCTGATTTTTCTCTCACGGCGGGTAAATTATTTATTCTGATGGTGTGTCACTTTGCTTTAGCAAATACCTTTAATGTCATATCATATCATATCTGTCGTCACTTTCGTAGCATCCTGTGACAACCGTTATATCTTTCCGTCCTTATTGAATGCAGCGGCAAGACAGCAGCCTGCATTGTCAGTTGTTCCTGTTTTCATGCCGATGGCATTTTCACAATAATATTCGCTTTCGGGATCAAGAAGCGAATTTGTATTAGTCCATGTAATGCTCTCTCCTGATTCAAAGACTACATATTTCTGATGTGTAGAGACGATTTCATTTATAACAGGATTGTTAAGCACATATTCGGACAGCTTTGCCAGATCAGCGGCTGTGACATACTGAGCATCATCATCCCAGCCGTCAGGATTTGTGAAATGGCTGCTACTCATTCCGATCCTTGCAGCAAGCTCATTCATCATTCCAACAAATACGCCGACAGCCTCCTCATCACTGAGATCGGCTTCGGGGTTTGCTGCTCTTGCGGCAGAAACTGCAGCAGTATATGCAGCATCGTTACCCGAATTCATCAGCATACCCGTCAGAAGATCTCGCACCGTCAAGCGGTTACCCTCAGAGATAAAGCAGATACTGGAACCCGGATTCACAAGTTCAAGCTCTGTGCCCACCGTAACTATATCCTCGCTATCCATATGCTCAAGCAGAACAGAGGCAGTCAGCAGCTTTGTTATACTTGCGGGAGCCGTTGTTATATCGGCACCATCATTATAGAGTATCTCCTTGCTATCCGAACAGTACAGCACTGCACTGCGGCAGTAGGGCGAGGGTATGATATCATCCCCGGTATCTGCGGAACTTTCCGCTAAAGATTTCTCCTGCTCTGACGATTCAGATTCAGATGAAAATTTCGGCAGAGATGATTCTTCAGGCAAGGCTGCGAATGACTGATCTTCCCTGTTTTTTGTCTCGGGATCTGATTTTTCCGATCCCGTTTCTGAGAATTCACCCGGCTCGTCAGATTTTTCCCCGCTGTTTTCGGATGCAACAGATACTGCTTCTGATGATTCCTGCCCGGAACTGACCTCAGCACCGATACGGCACGATGAAAGAATCGCCAAGGCACAAACCGCAGCAAATATACATTTCAACTTCATCTTCATTACTTTTGATTTCCTTTCTCTTTTTATTCATCGGAATGATCGTGCAACCTTTCAGGTATTTACAATTCAAGTATGTTATAAGCTTTCCACCATTTTCCGCCTCCGCCGTAACTGTCTGTGACGGCTGCGGATTTTCTGGCTGATCGTTGCAGCCGCTTAAAGAAAAAGCCATTCCGGTCAACAATGTAGCAGAAAGAATAATACCTATCGTCTTTTTAAGCAGTTGTTTCATTATTTATCATCCTCTTTCGGGTTTATAATAATACCAAAAGACATTGTTTGTCTATCAGCACCCATA
>OMZF01000067.1 GCA_900315465.1 uncultured Eubacteriales bacterium
GTCCGGTGGACACCTCTGCCGAAGGCAGAAGCACCGACCGAACCGACAGGTGAGACCCGGGGGACTTCTTGCCCGTTTAGGTTAAAAACTCACCGTTTTCCTATCTGATCAAAAAAATGGCTGTTGTACCAATGAAAGCACAACAGCCATTTCTTATATTTTACCAACAAACACAAACCAACAACCAATTGCACATTGCTAATTGCTAATTGCTAATTAATTGTAGTATGTCATATCTTCGGATACGCCTTCGAGAACGTAGATGTGAGCATCACGGAGTCCATAGAAAGAACAATCATCAAATGTCGGGAAATAAAGGTCTGCAACAACATCTGTGTAGTAAATGAATCCGCCTGTATCACCTGCAACAGCATAACCGTATACAAAACCATCATCAGCTACGATGTAAAGGATAGAACCATAGGGAATTTCATCAGGGTCAACAGCTACCACGCCATAACGTGCAAGACGACCTGTAGCTGTGCTTGCACCGTAATCAGCTGTATACGCTGTTGTCGGACCTGAAAGACAATATGAATATGTAAGAACATTGCCGTATTTATCGGTAATTGTATTTGAAGATTCGTCAACACTTACATAAGCACTGTCTTCAGCTGCCTGCTGTGCTACAATTTCTTCATATTTTGCTGTACCTACAAGTACAACCTTGTTTACAGGCTCTTTTGTAACTTCATTGCTTAATTCTTTCTTTTCTGCAAGCTTACCGTTTACCCATGTTTCCTGATAAGTGATAGTACGCTCGCCTTCTTCACCCTCTGTATCAACCTGTGTTTCGCCTTCATAAAGAGTAGTTGTTTCCTGCTGAGTTGTTTCATAATCAACAACCTCTGTTTTTGTTGTTTTCTTTATCTCAACAGTTTTGATTGTTATTTCCATACCGTCTTTAACAGCGGTCTTGGCATCTACATCAAGCTTATCATTCTTGCCGAGTTTGATATCAAGGTATGCAAGAGTATCTTCTACTGTACCTGCGGGAACTTCTTTGTTGAGCTTATCTCCCCTGAGGTCGATAACAACCTTTACCCAGTTTTCGATAACTATTTCTTCGCCCTGTTCTTCTTTTGCAGCACCTGCGAAAGCTTCCTTGTCATTTTCCTTTACGGTCATGGCAATACTGCTCTCTACAACCTTTTCAACTCCGCTCTCTACTTTGAAAGCATTCAGCATTGAATCGCTTACGCTTGCTTCTGTGAGAGATGTTTCTATATTGTTAGTTTCCTTTTTTTCGATTTCTGCTTCCTCTGCAACATTAGTTGTTACATCTGAAACTGTAACTGTCTGAGTAAAAGTTGCAACACCGATTGCAGCTGTGAGGCAAAGTGATGACATAATTGCCACTGATAAAGCTCTTTTAAGTGTTGAGTGCTTCTTCTGCTTTTGACTGTTCATAATAAATATCTCCTTAAATTCTGTCGTTACATTTCTGCAAGACTTATTTTCGTTGATGATGCAATTATAAACCAACAGCCCGCATATGTCAAACAAAAGGAACTTGATTTTTTTGTGCATTATGTCAGTTTTGCTTTGTCGAAGGCTGAAACATTCCCCCGAATAAAGTTGTTATAGTTCTTCAAAAGAATATATTTAAAATTTGTTCAATTTTTTCTTGTGCAATATGTAGATTTTCTTACAAGGCTGTAACAAGTTTTAACAAAGTGTTTATTTTGTGATTTCAAGCCGTTTGCTTTATTTTTTAAAAACCCCATCATTATCGCATTTTATAAAAAACACATTCGTTTTTTACCCCTGATTTTAAAAACAAATTTGTTAATTTATAACTGAAATAAGCGTTATTTTTCTTTTTAATCAATATAAATATCATTTTAAGAATTATCATTTGTTATTTTTCAACACTATTTAATATCAGTTATCACAAGTAAATCAGCCATTCACTATATATTTTTACTAAATAACACACCTGTTTTTATGTCATTATATTAATAGTGAAAACTAATTGTTACAAAAATTACAAAAATGAAAGAAGCTGTAACTTTTATTGTTACCGCTTCTTAACTCTTTTATATATTATTGTCCGGAAGGTTCTTCACATATGATAAGTTCCTTTGCATATGGCAGCCCTCTTATAAAATCACAGAAAATATGCCATTCGTCAAGCTTATGTGCTTTGCGGGAATTATATATCGAAATAAGGTTTTCGTAATTCATTGTACAGGTACGCATCTGTTCATAGCTTGACGGCAAGAACTGTATTATATCATACCATATCTGCTTTTCCTTTGTTTCAAGATATTTCAGTCTGAGAACTTCAAGATAATCAATCACAGACTGCATATGGCGGAGTGTTTCATCATCCATTTTATCACAGCTGAACTGACTTATATCAAAAGGTGCTGATGTTATCTTATGCATGGTGCTTGTTGAATTTGCAACAGTCCCCACCTTATATGTGTCATACTCCTTCCACCAGTAAAGCGGAGCGGTAATATCTACCGTCACAAATACCTGACGGAGATATTTTCTGTGGTCACTTCCTGCCTTTCTGAGCCTTACAGCAAGCGACAGATCGTTTTCTCCAAGCACAAACACACCGTTATCATCAAAATAGCTGTCCGATCTTGCCCAGCTGTTCATTGGATTTCTTGCACCCCTTATGGCATTATGGAGATTCATTACCTCTACTCTTTCGGTTTTAAGCACAGCAGATCATCCTTTCAACGTTTTTTCTTCTGGAATGTATAACAAAAATGAGTAATTGTTTTATCCGGTAAAATTCTTTTAACAAATTTAAGAGATTTCATCTTAATAGTCGGAATATTATAAAGTTTTCCCTGCATGACACCGTCTATCGCAAGAGCTGCGGCAGTTTTGCTGTCTATCGGAGCAGATGCGAATTTGACATGGGCAACAGCATTGAACTCCGTATCCACAGGACCCGGACAAAATGCACTTATCTTAACATCACTTCCACGACGTTTCAGTTCTTCATATACCGCACCTGTAAGGCTCACAACATAATTCTTTGTAGCGTAATAAGTCGCCATAAGAGGCCCTGAGAAAAAGCCTGCTATTGATGCAACATTAAGTATATATCCCTTATTTTTGAGCATGAAATCCTGCAAAAACAGTTTTGTAAGGATATGGACAGCTCTTATATTAGTATCTATCATTTCCATTTCCTTATCAAGAGATGTTTCGGTGAAAAATCCGCACATTCCGAAACCTGCACAGTTTACCAGCATTTCTATATCCTGACCGGCAAGAACTTCATGAAGTTTAAGACATTCATCTTTATGCGATACGTCACATCTTACGCACTGTGCCTTCTGTCCAAGCTCCTTTTTAAGCTCCATAAGCCTGTCTGCACGCCTTGCCACAAGTATGACTTCCCAGCCTCTGCTTACAAGAAGTCTCGCAATATCCCTGCCGATACCTGAGCTTGCACCTGTAATAAGTGCTTTCATACGCCCGCCCCCATTCCAAAAAAGTCTACATTAATACACATTATATACCTTGCAAGCATTTTCCTTTGTTATCCTGAGCACTTCTTCCTTTGAAATGCTCCTTATTTCAGCTATTTTTTCAGCTGTATATTCTATATATGATGAATTGTTTCTCTTGCCTCTGAACGGCACAGGAGCAAGGTACGGACAATCTGTTTCGAGAACTATCCTCTCAAGAGGTATTGAACTTACAACCTCAACCGTTTTTCTGGCATTTTTGAATGTTATCACTCCGCCTATTCCGATATACATACCGAGCTTTACCACTTCTTTTGCCATTTCCGCACTTCCCGAAAAACAATGCAATATGCCCTTTGGTCTGTATTTTTTCAGAAGTTCGAGAGTATCACCGTGAGCCTCCCTGTCATGTATATTTACAGGTTTGGAAAGTTCGTTTGCAATTTCCATCTGTGCGGAAAATACCTGTTTCTGAATATCCTTTGGTGTATCATAATAATAATCAAGTCCTATTTCTCCGATAGCTACTGCTTTTGGGTGAGATGCAAGCTTTTTTATTTCTTCAAGCTCCGAAACACTGTTCTCGTTCACAAGTTCGGGGTGCAATCCCACCGCAGCATATACTCCGTCATATTTCTCCGCAAGTTCAAGACTGAACTTCGAGCTTTTCAAATCCGTACCCTGATTTACGACTGCAAATACATTTTCCGATAATATCCTGCCCAAAAGTACATCTCTGTCTTCATCAAAGGCACTGTCATCATAATGTGCATGGGTATCAAATATTTCTTTCATATTATATAACCTCTTTGCTATTATCTTTTCTCCTTATCGTAAAAATATTTTATAACGGCTTTTCTTGTTACTATTCCGATAAAGATATTTCTGTCATCTATAACAGGAACAAAATTCTGATCCATTACCTCAAGCAGAAGATCATCCATTGAAACATTGTTTTTAACTGGTCTGTTGCGTTCTTCGTTGACTATATCTATTATATGGTAATCATCAAGCGAATTTTCTCTGTTTATGTTATAATCAAGAATATGTCTGAGAAAATCTCCTTCGCTCACTGTACCTATATATTCTCCGTTATCATCTATAACTGGTATAGAAGTAAAACCCTCCGCCTGCATTTTTTCAAGTCCCTGACGCACGGTATCAGTTTTATTAAGATATGTAACAGAAGCTTTCGGCTTCAGAAGATAAAATAAATTCATAAAAAACAATATCCTTTCGTTAAATATTTACGACCCCATACTATTATAACAAATAACATTAATAATAGATAGATTATTTTTAAAAAATGTGAACTACCCATTGGCTAAAGCCAATGGGCTTCCTGCTTCATTGTCCTCGTAACCTACTAACTCCACAGGCGTAAAATCGGGCTGAACCGTCCCTACTCGTTATTTATCAGGCTAAAAGCCTTAATCCTTCCAAAAGAATATTTTTTGCAGCATTGACATCTCTGTCATGAATTGTCTGACAGTTTGGGCATAAC
>OMZF01000039.1 GCA_900315465.1 uncultured Eubacteriales bacterium
AGGGATTCTGATAGATATACCTCTATGACTCGTAACCAATCGAGAATGAAAAGTGCAAAGTCAGTTTTGCGGACAAATCTATCATAAACGTGGGACACACGGGGATAGCTCGTTGATACTGTATGGGCTACCATACTTGAGCGAGAAGCCCCCACCTCTATAGGTGGGGGAGTATGTCACAGATGAAAATATTTTTAATGGGGGAAGAAACCAATGAATTTTCACGGCAAGGATATTAAAATCTTTACCTGTAACTCCAACAGGGCAGTAGCAAAGCAGATCGCTGATTGTCTTGGGATACCTGTAGGTAAGTCAGAGGTAACAAGTTTCAGTGACGGAGAAATTGCTGTTTCGCTTCACGAATCAGTAAGAGGTTCAGAATGTTTTATCGTTCAGTCAACCTGTGCTCCTGTAAATGATAACATTATGGAGCTGCTTATAATGATCGATGCAATGAAAAGAGCTTCTGCTGCAAGAATTACCGCTGTAATTCCTTATTTCGGATATGCACGTCAGGACAGAAAGGCAAAGGCTCGTGATCCGATCTCAGCTAAACTCGTGGCAGACCTTATCACCTGTGCAGGTGCTGACAGAGTGCTTACTATGGATCTCCATGCTGCTCAGATACAGGGCTTCTTTAATATCCCTGTTGATCACCTTGTGGGTGCTCAGACACTTGCAAAATATTTCAAAGAAAAGATCGGTGACAAGCCCGATGATTATGTAGTTGTATCTCCTGATCTTGGTTCTGTTACAAGAGCAAGAAACTTTGCTACACGTCTCGGATGTCCTATCGCTATCATAGACAAGCGTCGTCCGAAACCGAACGAGAGCGAAGTAATGAACATCATCGGTGAAGTTAAGAATAAAAAGGTAATTCTCATTGATGATATGATAGATACCGCAGGTACACTTTGCAATGCTGCAAAGGCTGTTGTTGAAAAGGGCGGTGCAACTGAGGTTTATGCAGGTGCTACCCATGCAGTTCTTTCAGGCCCTGCTATTGACAGAATAAGAGACAGCGTTCTGAAAGAAGTTGTTCTTCTTGATACTATTGCTGTTCCTGAGGACAGATACCTCGATAAATTCACTACTCTTACAATAGCTCCTGTATTTGCAGAGGCTATCGAGAGAATTTATGAAGATAAGCCCCTTTCAGAAAAAAGTGAGTAATAATAAAGCCGCATAATATCCGAAGCTGTAGGTGGGTGTAATAATGCATCCCTTACAGCTTTGTTTTTATTATGCTGAAGGGAGTTGTTTTTGTATGGTGGCTGTTATAGGCAGTATTATCGGATGTATTATTGCTTTGTTTATGATTCTTTCGTTTGTGGTCATTTATGTTGCGGTGTATGCTGTATGGCTGTTCAATTTTCTGACAAGCATAATGGTGTATATTTATCCCTTATTTTCACTGGCACATTATCTGATATGGTTTTTTATGAATAAAGCAGGGCTGTTCAATAAATACGAGGGAAAAAGGAAGTATATTTTGATCGGGGTAAAAGTATTCCTCATTTTCATGGCAGTGACTTATCTTATACTGTTTACAACGAGTCTCAGCTACCTTCTGTTCTTAAAATATGATACTTCAATGCTTATGCAGTAAAATGATAACAGGAGGATAATGAAAATGGGCGTTGTATTTGCTATTTTTTTATTGCCGCTGGTTGCAGCGGTATTGGTGCTGATACTTTTTATGGAATTATGCTCAAGGATATTTGTTTTTATGGCTCCGCAGATATTTATTGCTGTGCTTATTACATACTTCCATCTGAAAAAGAAAAATGTATTTGAAGAACATGAAAGCAAGGCATTGAATACGGCTTCATTGCTGCTGCGTATACTTATGATAATATATATGTTATTCAATATATTGCTGTTTCTTGTTTGTCTTGTTTATCTTATAGTGGTATAAAAAATGCTGCCGCAAAAAATGCGGCAGCTGATTTTATCTGATGCTTTTTGATAATTTATGATATTCTTTTGCCATTTCCTTATTGCCCATATCTTCATACAGGGCAGACATATCATCATACTGATCTGCAAGTTCATCACTATATTCATCAGGAAAGGCATCAGCTAATTTTTTGAATATTTCAGCGGAATGTTTGTAATTTATTTCTGTTGATTCAAAATCCTTGTCACACGATGCTGTATAACCTTTATCAGCATATGCAGTTGCCAGATCTTCAAAAAAGGACATCGTATGCCTGTTTATTTCAAAGCCCTTGGTAATGCTTTCATATATTGATATGACTTTATCATAACAATCTATAGCTTCATTGTATTTTTCTTCACCCATTTTTGCTTTTGCTATACTGTCATAGCAGTATGCAACATCTTCCATGTAGGCTTTATCACTGTTTTGAGAAAGAGAATCGAATATTTCAAGTGCCATGCGGTAATATTTTTCGGCTTCATCATAATTTCCTTTGAAAAAATATATATCACCTATATTATTATATTCTGTTGCGATTCCGTCAAGCAGTTCATTTCCGCTCGGATTTGCTCCTTCTTCAAAAAGTTCTTTTGATATATTGTAATATTGCAGTGCGTCATCATATTTTTTAAGTTCCGTAAGGGTATCCCCGTAGGAATTACAGCAAAGTGCGAACGAAATACGGTATTGTTCCTTATTTTCAGAGTAAAGTTCTCTGTATATTTCATATATACGGGAATATAATCTTTCGGCTTTTTTGTGCTCCTCAAGTTCGGAAAGCTGTGCTGCTGTAGAGGATAACCGCTGTGCAAGCTCAGGACTGTTGGGTTCATCCATTTCTTTTTTCACTTTCAGAAAATCAAACATGGTCTCACATCCGTAATTCAAATTGATCGCTTCAAAAATCCGCAATCAAATACATTCTATAGCATAGCATTGGTGAAGTCAATGAAAAAATACATATGTTGTTTATTTTTTATATATTTTCGGCAAATTGTCATATACCAATAATATTCCTTATGACCCACCAGCCTATGAAAATCACAAGAAATGATATATCAGCTATCTTGCTTCCGGAAGAAAGATTATATTTTCCCTTTTGGATATACTGATATGAATTATATATAAATATCCATGCAATATAAAAAATTATAAGCGGAGCAAAGAGATTATGTGAAAGTACATTCTGAAAATCCAGATGAATAAGACTGAGCATTGAATGGGTGATGCCGCACCCCGGACAGCGAAATCCTGTTATTACACGAAACCAGCAGGGTATACCGTGATGCAGTAGAGTCACTACTCCGGCATAAGTTAGTCCTGATATGATAAAAAGGGCTGCCAGAGCGGCAACCCTTCTTATGCGATGTTTTTTTTCGGAAATCATACTGCTTCAGGAGTAAGCTTGTTGATCTCGTTCTGTACAAGGCATACAAGTACAATAGGAATAATGAAACCAAGTACCATGTAAAGAATCTTGTTGTCAACAGTAGGCATACCTCTCTGCATTCTTACATTGTTAAGGTTCTGATCAGCAGCCATACCGAAAAGAAGATAACCGATGTAAGGGAAGAAAAGAGTAATGATAAGAAGAGCTGTAGGACTCATGCTGCTGCCTGATCTTCCTGCATCTTCAAGCTCTGTTGCGGTCTGATATATCCAATAAAGACCATAGATACCGCAAGTTACAAGGCTAAGAAGTATTACTGTGACGATGTTACGATTTTTAAGCATAACACATTCTCCTTTGTAATTAAATTTACAAGTAGATTATAAACCAACTTTTTCCCTTTGTCAACGAAATAAGTTCTTAAAACAGCAAAATCTACATAAATGATACATCTTTATATTTAAAGCTTACAAAATAATAATAATTACACAAAGAAACAATCATAAACATAAGTAATAAAGATAATAGTAAAGATAATAATTAAAAGAAGTGTTTTACATTTTGTCGGAATTATGCTATTATAGAATGTATAAAAATTGAAAAGGGTGTATTATTTTGCGAAGTGTAAAAGTAAGACCGTCTGTGCTGAAAGGTACTGTATCTGTACCTCCTTCAAAAAGTGCGGCACACAGGGCGGTCATTTGTGCGGCTCTGTCTTTTGGAAAAAGCGTTATTGAGCCTATAGAAGAATCAAACGATATTAAAGCTACAATAGATTGTATGAAGAAACTGGGGGCAGATATTACTCTCAGCGGTAAAAAACTGACAGTTGACGGAACAAATATTTTTAAATGCGGTAAAACTGAACTTGATTGCGGAGAAAGCGGCTCTACCCTCAGATTTCTTATACCTGTAGCGGCTGTCGGGGGGATAAATACAGAATTTATCGGTCACGGAAAACTCCCTCAGCGTCCGATAGGGGTATATACAGACTGCCTGCCCGAAAATGGAGTAGAATGCAAAACAACAGGAGGATTGCCCTTTGAAATAAACGGTAAACTCAAAAGCGGTATTTATAAAGTACCCGGAGATATAAGTTCTCAGTTTATAACAGGACTGCTTCTTGCACTTCCGCTTGCTGACGGGGATAGTGATATTATCCTTACATCCGGATTGCAGTCAGCAGGATATATCGATATGACTGTTGATGTGATGAAAAGCTTCGGTGTCATTGTGGAGCGTAATGAAAAGGGTTGGCATATAAAAGGCGGACAGAAATATAAGCCGTGTGATTATACTGTAGAGGGCGACTGGTCGCAGGCAGCATTTTTTATGACAGCTGCCGCAATAGGACAAGAAATAATTATTGATAATCTATCACTTTCGTCATATCAGGGCGATAAGGCGTGTGTGGATATATACAGAAATTTCGGTGCAAAGGTTGAAGAAAAAAACGGTAATATAATAATTTCTCCCGATAAGCTGAAAGCACAGGAGATAAATGCAGAAAATATTCCTGATATGGTTCCTGCTCTTGCAGTTGCCGCTGCATTTGCAGAGGGGACAACTGTGATAAAAGGTGCGGCAAGACTGAGAATAAAAGAATGTGACAGGCTTATGGCTATGTCAGACGGTCTTAAAAGACTTGGTGCAGATATAAAAGAAACCGATGACGGACTTATAATTACAGGAGTACAAAAACTGAAAGGAACAAATGTTGAAGGATATAACGATCATCGTATAGTAATGTCGCTTGCAATGGCAGCGGTACGCTGTGACGGTGATATAATAATTTCCGATATGGAAAGCATAAACAAATCTTATCCTTCGTTTTTTGAGGATTACAGGAAATTGGGAGGTATTGCTGATGTCATCATGGGGTGATAAAGTAAAAATATCCATCTTCGGAGAAAGCCACGGAAAAGGTATAGGAGTGGTAATAGACGGTCTGCCTTCGGGTGAAGAACTGAATATGGAAGAAATATATATGCATATGGCAAGGAGAGCTCCCGGAAAGGATAAGACTGCTACACCAAGACTTGAAAAAGATATACCTGAAATATTGTCCGGCGTGCTTGACGGTAAAACAACAGGTGCTCCTCTTTGTGCTGTGATACAGAATACAAATACACGTTCGGGAGATTATGGAAATGTTCTTTCATGTCCCCGACCCGGTCATGCCGATTATACAGGAAATATAAGATATAAAGGTTTTAACGATATAAGAGGCGGAGGACATTTTTCGGGCAGACTTACAGCACCTCTTACATTTGCAGGTTCTGTATGCCGTCAGATACTTGAAAGACGAGGAATAAAAATTGCGGCACATATTGCTTCAATCGGCAAAATATATGATAGCCGCTTTGACAGCATTGATATTCCCGATGAACTTATTGAAAGACTTAATAAAACCGTATTCGGTCTTATGGATCAGACAAAGGAAGAAGAAATGCGTGCTCTTATAGAAGATTGCAGACTTTCCCTTGACAGCATAGGGGGAACAATAGAATGTGCTGTAAAAGGACTTCCTGCCGGAATAGGCTCTCCTATGTTTGACGGAATGGAAAATGTTATTTCATCGATAGTTTTTGGAATACCGGCGATCAAAGGTATAGAATTCGGTTCAGGATTTGATGTGGCTGAAATGCGTGGAAGTGAAAATAATGACGCATTTTATTACAGCGGAGATACTGTAAAAACAAAAACAAATAACCATGGGGGAATACTCGGAGGTATCACTTCGGGGATGCCGCTTATATTCCGTGTTGCAGTAAAGCCTACACCATCAATAAGCAGGGAACAGCAGACAGTAGACCTTGTAAGTCATCAGGATACCACCCTCAGCATACATGGAAGACATGACCCATGTATAGTGCCGAGAGCTGTGCCTGTTGTAGAATCCGCTGCTGCTGTTGCAATACTCAATATGCTTTGATTAAAAAGAAAAGGAGTAAGGAAAGATGTCACTAAAACCTATAAGAGATGAAATTGATGTCATCGATAATGAACTTATAGAGCTTTTCAAAAAAAGAATGGATTGTTCCAAAAGAGTTGCTCAGTATAAAATGGAAAACGGTATGGAAATATTCAATCCTGAACGTGAAAAAGCTGTTCTTGCCAATATAGAACAAAAGGCAGGCGAATACGGCGGAAGTGCAAGACTACTGTATGCTACTATAATGGAGCTGAGCCGTGCTATGCAGCATGATATGCTCGGCAGCGGTGCAGAGCTTAAAAACCGCATAAGAAATGCATCCGATTCAATGCCTTTTGATTCAAAGGATGTGCGTGTAGCGTGTTTTGGTGTACCGGGTACATATGCACATAAAGCGGCTATGAAAGTATTCCCGAATTGCAAGCCGGAGTTTTATTCACCTTTCAGAGAAGTTTTCGGAGCTATACTCAACGGTCAGGCAGATTTCGGTGTTGTTCCGATTGAAAACAGTTCAGCAGGCTCTGTGACAGCGGTTTATGACCTTATGCTCAAATACAGATTTCATATTGATGCCGCAGCCGATATACCGGTTGACCATTGTCTTGCCGCACCAAAGGGAGCATTACTTGAGAATATACGAACAGTTTATTCACATGAACAGGCTTTGTCCCAATGCTCCGATTTTATCAATTCCAGAGATAATATCACAGCTAAAGAACATATAAGCACTGCACAGGCTTCTCAGTTTGTTGCAGAAACAAACGATCCTGCTGTTGCCGCAATTTGTTCAAGGGATGCCGCCGAAAAATACGGTCTTGAGGTCATACTGACAGGTTTTCAGAATAATCCTAATAATACAACAAGATTTATCGTATTTTCAAAAGATATGTATATTGAGCCTGATGCTGATAAGATAAGCCTTTGTTTTTCGCTTCCCCATGTTACAGGATCACTTTATAATGTGCTTTGCAGATTTGCTGCTCACGGTCTTAACCTTACCAAAATTGAATCAAGACCTATCTATGGAAAATCTTTTGAATATATGTTCTATCTTGATTTTACGGGAAGTACAAAAAATCAAAGTACCATAAGCCTTCTTTCAGCTCTTTCTGATGAACTGACAGAGTTCTCCTTCCTCGGCAACTATAAAGAAATCGGCAATCAGTAATGTGCAAGTATTGTTAGTTCAGACTTGATTGACGTAAAAAAACTGTCATTCTGAGGAGCGTAGCGACAAAGAATCTTTTACACGAAACTGATTTATTAAAAAGATCCTTCGCTTCGCTCAGGATGACAGGTATGGTTCGGAATGACAGAGAGATGTTCGGAATAACCACCTTAATTTTACAACATTTCCCTGACAAAATAACTGAGGGTTAATACGAAAAACTACGCATAGCGTCAATAGGGTGCAGCGGCTCGCTGCCCGCCGGCACGGCGGCGGAGGGGTTAAAAAATTAGTGATTACAAATTTTTCTGAACAGCAAAGTAAAGCAGAACAGCCGCAC
>OMZF01000148.1 GCA_900315465.1 uncultured Eubacteriales bacterium
ATAGGCAGTTGTGATGACCTCATCACCTTCGCCTACTCCGAGCAGTCTTAATGCCATTTCAGCACAGGCAGTCTGGGAATTAAGGCAGCAAGCCTTGTTTACCCCAAGCATATCTGCAATGTTAGCTTCAAAACGCTTTGTCATCGGTCCTGTAGTTATCCAACCTGATTTCAGTGCTTCACATACCTCATGGATCTCAAGAAATGAAATATCAGGTGGAGAAAATGAAATTTTCATGTTTTTTCCTCCCAAAAATATTCAAACCTTTCATATTTAGTTGATTATTTTGCCAAAGCGTAATTTTATAACATATAGTACATTAAAAGTGATTGGTTACTGTTCGTATTTTTTCGTGTTATTATATCATAATTATATGACTATGTCAATAGTAAAAAACACTATTTGTAATATTATCCAATTCTTACACTCGAGGTAAAGTTTACAGTATTCAAATTGTTAAAAACGTCATGCGGTCAGATGACCAAATATTGCTATTACATCGTTTTACCACCAAGAATTGTCATGTCATATTTCGACAGGTTTTTTATATCTCCTTCTGAAATTATCCATCATGTAATTTTATCGTTTTTATGTCCGTCATATTATTACTTTAAATATTTTTCCAAAAGGCATATATTTTTTATATATAAAGTTATATGCTTTTTCTGTTTTATTTCAGTCCCTCTGTCTGACAAATATTTTCTGCTCTCTGCACAGCTCAAAAAAATACAAAAAATTATGCCCGTCCGCAATTTTACAATCTGTAATTTTTGCTGCTTCATCTGATTATTCAACTTTGCCAATCAGCGTATGTTTTTCTTGTGAAATCGACTGTTTTTTATTAAAAAACAATAGTTTTTATTGATTTTTTAGAACTGGCGTGGTATAATATCAATATAAATTTTAAGCATTACTCAATGCAATGATTATTCCAAACTGTATTTTCTTATCGTTTTTTTACACCTTATTCTATTATATTTTTTTAATGCAAATAGAGGTTATCAATTTTATTTCTGAGGTGATATTTATGAATGATAACAGTAAAGTAAAATTCTTCATTTCTCAACTACGCAAATTTCTTCCCGAAAAGACAATTTACTTGTCTCTTTCCTCTCTCCCCGAGGACATTTTTGATAATCAGGATTATATAAATATCCCGTGTTTAAGAAGCGATGATGAGATACAGGAATTTATACGGAATAACGGCTTTGAGGATCCGGAGAATATAATCAATTTCTTCATGGAGCAGTATTTTGCAAGAATTGATGAGATGCTGAAAGATATCTTTGAAGAAATGGAAAGACCTGACGAAAGCATGGTTTACAATGTAAATTATAACCGCGTAAATGCAGGATAAAAATACAGCTTCCTTTTATGAGTATTTGTAAAAGGGAGCTGTTTTATTTTTTCTGATGCCCATTGCCATCTGAGTATATCCATTTTGCAGCAGAACAGCCAATAAACGCACCTAAAAATGCTCCGAGCGTATTATGGAACAAGTCGTCTATTTCAAAATAGCCGCGCGTAGTAATAAGCTGAGTTATCTCGATCAGTAAAGAAACAATAAATCCGATCAGAGCGATCTTCTTCGGGATATCTGCCTTTCTGAAAAAAAGCGGCAATAGAATACCCAAAGGCAAAAGCATCAATATATTTCCTATGATATCAAAAAGAAGCTTCTCATTGCCTTTTATAAGCTCTGTTATCTCCCAGAACGGTGGTTTGACGTTATGAGAATAAGTCGGCTTTCTAAGTAGCAGAGTTATCATCAACACCCCATACACATAGGGTATCGATAGAAGTCTTAATAAAATCAGCAGTATTTTCTTAATACTTATTCCTCCCGAATAAAAAAGGATATTCCGTTTATATACTTTTGTCCCAAAATGTATTATACACCGTATTTTACGCATTGTCAACATAAAAAACAAAACTGGCTGTAAATTGACAAAAATCAGCAATAATCTACTTGTATTTCTGCTCTTTTTCATATAATATTAATGTATGAGCAACTGCCATAAATATATTGCAAAGGAGCGATCAATATGAATATAAAAACCATAAAACTGATAGCTGCAATTACCGCCGGTATCAGTCTTTTCGGAACATTCCACTACAATTTAAGTTACAGAAGCAAACTTACAGCATCGGCTGCCGATTTTTCAGAGATCGACGGATATATATATGACACATGGAAACAGAATGGCGATGGCTGCTTGGAAT
>OMZF01000073.1 GCA_900315465.1 uncultured Eubacteriales bacterium
ACGAAGAATCTTTAAAAAATAACTAAATTTATTCAAAAGATCCCTCGCTTAACGCTCGGGATGACAGAGAGATGTTTGGAATAACAATTTGCAGCCAATTATACAAAAAGCTGTTGTACTTTTTAACGTGTACAACAGCTTTTTTGCATACTAATTGCTGAACTGGCTATTATAAAGTGTATTATAAAATCCTCCCTGTGCCATAAGTTCATCATGTGAGCCTTGTTCGATTATATTTCCGTCTTTCATAACAAGGATAATATCAGATTCTTTTATTGTGGATAGTCTGTGGGCAACTATAAAGCACGTTCTGCCTTTCATCATTTCATTAAAGACTTTCTGTATCTTTATTTCTGTACGGGTATCTATTGAGCTTGTCGCCTCGTCAAGTATAAGCATGGGCGGCTGACACAGCATTACCCTTGCTATACAGATAAGCTGCCTTTGCCCCTGAGAAAGATTTCCCCCATCTTCAGTTATGATAGTATTATATCTGTCGGGCAGACGCTCGATAAAATGGCTTATATGTGCTTTTTTTGCGGCAGTTTCAACTTCTTCATCTGTAGCATCAGGTTTGCCGTATGCTATATTGTCACGGATAGACGCATTATAAAGCCAGCTTTCCTGAAGTACCATTCCGTAATGGCGGCGGAGTGAACTTCTTGTAATGTCATATATCCCCTGCCCGTCGATCATTATACTGCCGCTGTCTATGTCATAAAAACGCATAAGCAGATTTATAAGAGTGGTTTTTCCGCATCCTGTAGGGCCTACTATCGCCACCCTCTGACCGTTTTTAACATGAAGATTGAAATTTCTGATAAGCGGCTTTTCGGGTACATAAGAAAAATCAACATTCTCTATATCAATTCTTCCCTGACATTTTTCAGGGTCTGCGGAAAGTTGTGCATCAGGTGTTTCATCTGCTTCATCAAGTACCGCAAAAATACGGTCTGCTCCTGCAAGTGCCGACTGTAACTGAGGTATAACTCCCGTTACTTCATTAAAAGGTTTTGTGTACTGATTTGCGTATGTTATGAATGTCGCTATCTGACCGACTGAAAGTGTACGGTTTATAGTGCTTATCGCTCCTGTTACGGCTACTGCAGCAGTTACAAGTCCGTTTACAAAACGTGTACTCGGATTTGCAAGCGATGAATAAAACTGTGATTTTTGTCCGCATACTCTCAGTCTTTCGTTTATCTCCTCGAAATTTTCGATTGACCTTTGTTCATAACCGAAGGATTTTACTAATTTCTGTTCGCCTACATATTCGTTGATATATGCACTTATTTCTCCCTGTGTGCGTGACTGCTCCCTGAACATCTTCTGTGATATTTTTGTAATAAATGCCGCCACAAACATCGACAAAGGAGTTATTATAACAACCACAAGTGCTATTATCGGATTCAGAAACAGCATGAATCCCAATGTGCAGAGTATCATTACTATACCTGAAAAAAGCTGTGTTATGCCCTGTAAAAGTCCGTCTCCTACACTGTCAACATCATTTATCATACGGCTGATAAGGTCGCCGTGGGGCTGAGCGTCAATATAGCGGAGTGGTACGGAATTGAATTTTTTGTATATGTCCCTTCTCATATCACGCATTGTAAAATATGCAACTTCATTTGTGCAAAGGTTCATCATCCATTGAAAGACCGAAGAACATATCACCGTTACACCCACCATGAACAATAAATTCACTATTGCACCGAAATCGACCTTCCCCTTGCCTGTCGCATTATCAATGGCATATCCCACAAGTACAGGTGCTGTGAGGTTAAGCCCGACATAAAACACAGCAAAAATAAGTGCTAAAACTATCTTACTTCTGTACGGTTTTGCATAGCGGAGAATTCTTCTGAGTGCGGAGGAATTATTTTTTTTCTTTGCCATTATTCCTCCACCTCCTCTGCTTTCAGCTGTGACAGACATATTTCACGGTATACTTCACAATTCTTTACAAGCTCCTTATGTGTTCCGAAGCCTGCAAGCTCACCATGGTCAAGTACAAGTATCTTATCAGCACCTCTGACCGTTCCTACACGCTGTGACACCATAAATACAGTCATATTCCCTGTTTCCTCTTTAAGTGCCTTCCTGAGCTTTGCATCTGTTGCAAAATCCAACGCACTTGCACTGTCATCAAGTATAAGTATATCGGGAGAGCCCACTAATGCCCTTGCAATAGTCAGTCTTTGTCTTTGACCTCCCGAAAGATTTTTTCCTCCTGCTGTAACTATCCTGTCCGTTTTTTCGGGCATTTTATCAACAAATTCATATGCCTGGGATATTTTGAGTGCCTTTTCAATTTCCTCGTCTGTTGCGTCAGCCTTTGCCCACAGCATATTATCCTTTATTGTACCGCTGAAAAGAGTTGCTTTCTGCGGCACGATTCCCATACCGTGACGGAGTTTGTCAAATGTATAATCCTTTACATCATTTCCGTAAACTTTTACACTTCCCTCGGATACATCATAAAATCGGGGTATAAGATTTACAAGAGTCGATTTTCCCGAGCCTGTACCTCCTATTATACCGATAGTCATACCCTTTTCGGCTTTGAAACTGATATTTTTAAGGGCGTAACCGTTATCCGCATAACCGAAGCTTACATTCTCAAATTCAACAGCAGGAGTATTTTCAATAAATTCAGCAGATTTTTCCTTTTTTTCTGTAACGGATGGCAGAGTATCGAAAACTTCATTTACTCTTGCGGCAGAAGCCGAAGCCTTTGTAAATATAACAACAAGATTTGATACAACTATCATAGCAAGGAGTATTTGTGTCATATAATTTACAAGTGCAACGATCTGACCTGTTTTAAGCTCACCTGCATCGACATAACACGCTCCGAACCATACTATTGCAATAATAGCCCCCTGAGCTATTATGTATGTAAGAGGATTAAGCATTGCGGAAATCTTTCCCACGCTTACGGCTGTTTTTGCAAGGGACTGTGTACTTTCATCAAAACGCTCCTGTTCGCTTTTCTGTTTATCGAAAGCACGTATAACACGGTTTCCCGATAAATTTTCACGAGACAAAAGAGAAACATTATCAAGTCCCGACTGCATCTTTTTGAAAAAGGGAATTGAACCTGTCATAACGATATAAAGCACAAGTGCGATAAGAGGAGACGCTATAAAAAATATAAGTGACATACGCATATCAATAGTCATAGCCATTATCATTGCACCTATAACAAGGAACGGGGCACGGATAACAAGTCTTATCAGCATAGCAACTGCCCATTGAAGCTGATTTATATCATTTGTCATACGGGTAATAAGGGATGGTGTACCGATTTTATCGAGCTCAGCATGGGAGAGGGTGTTTATATGTCTGAACATAGCGTTCCTCAGTTGAGTACCGAAACCCTGTGCGGCTATAGAAGCGGATTTCTGACAAACGAGTGCAAAGCAAAGACCCAAAGCCCCCATAAGCACCATCAGTCCCCCACGGCTCAGAACATAGTTAATATCATTATTCCTTACACCCACATCAATAATATCCGCTGTGATAAGCGGTATCATCAGTTCGAGCACCGCCTCTGTCAGCTTGCATATAGGGCCTGCTATAAGCTGAAACAGATAATTTTTCAAAAACCGTCTTAACCGAAACAATAAAACCAAAACCTTTCTTTTTTAGTTGGGAGTTTGGAGAGTGGAGTGTGAAGTTTATGTTTAACTCTCACATTTATTTACTATACTATTCTACAAAGTAATTACTGATTAGTCAAGTATACAACATTTATGGAAATCTTTCTTCTTCAGTTCGTTCCCCGGAATGACAGCCAACCAATTTTTAAAATGACACAATAAAGCCGCCCTAATGTCATCCCGAACGAAGTGAGGGATCTTTTGAATGAATTAGTTTTGTATAAAGATTCTTCGCTTCGCTCAGAATGACAGGTACGCT
>OMZF01000048.1 GCA_900315465.1 uncultured Eubacteriales bacterium
TTCATATGTGTCATACAGTGTATACTGTTTCACACTTTTCACCCCCTTGTAATCCGTTTGCCCTTGCTTTATAATTGATGTATCGGCACCGCCATGCCGAAATAATTATGAAAGCAAGGTAATAAAATGATTAAATTAACTACAAATGATGTTAAAGATATCAACGTCAACGGTTATGATACATATTACGTTGACGTTGAGGATAAGCACGGAAAATACCTGTGTATCTATATCCCCGAACATGCCGACAAAGATATCTCTGACATTTGCGGTAAGTTTATAGCAGGTCATTTGATTGAAAGTGTTGATTATCAAAAAAATCAAGACGGAAAGATTTTTGCTATAAAGGCTTACTATTGAGTTGAGGCAGATATCTTTATAGTTAAACGGTCGCTCTCTTCTTGTGGATTATTTTCATCAAAGTTAAAACCTTTCTGAAAATAAAATCCGTCTGATGCAGGAAGACTGACGATCGTTTTTCTTTTCACCGGTTCACCATTGATTTCCAGAATATTTTTGTCGAGATCAATATGTATCGAATGGATACCGCTATGATCATTCTGTTGCATTGGTTTCCTCAGATTTTCAATAAACAGTTCTTTCGAGTTCTGCTCCACTTCCTCACCCCCTCACCGTTCCCGTCTGTTGCACTTATGCGACAAACTGGCTAAAAAAAATAGCGGTTGCTTCTGTTGGAGTAAGTCCAAGAAGAGTTACAATAGCATCAGCCTGCCTGATAGTAAAGTCTTCTCCACAGTTTGCTAATTTTCTTGACATTGTACTTCTGTCAATTCCAAGTTTTTCAGCTACTTTTTCTAAAGTAAAGCCTTTTTCTGTGACTTTACCTCTAAGCATCGGTACGTTCACCAAATCAATCACCTCTTTCTGTCGCGTATCTGCGATAATTTTATATTAGCACACCATAAAAGTATTGTCAATATATTTTTTGCATTTTTGCAAATTTTTTTTTTATTTTTTTATCTTCTTGTTACAAAATTGCAACACAAGTGTTATTATATCAGTAAAAGATTTTTTTGCGAGGTGGATAGAATGAATATAGGCAAAAGAATAAAACAGCGACGTATAGATCTGGGACTTTCAGTTGATGATATTGCTCAAAAAATAGGGAAAAACAGAGCTACTGTTTATAGATATGAAAGTAGCGAGATTGAAGATTTACCCACAAGTGTTTTAGAGCCGCTTGCTAAGGCATTACAAACAACTCCGGCTTATTTAATGGGATGGGGAAATAATGATATATTTTCAATAAATAACATTATTCCTCTTCCGGAAACAAAAAAAGTTCCCCTGCTTGGCACAATAGCCTGCGGCGAACCTATATTAGCAGAGGAAAATATTGAAGATTTCATCAAGATGGATAAAAACATTGATGCAGAATTTGCTTTACGCTGCAAAGGTGACAGCATGGTCGAAGCCAGAATCAACAACGGTGATATTGTTTATATTCATCAGCAGCCAGACGTTGAGAATGGCGAAATAGCAGCTGTCCTGATTGGTAATGATGCGACTCTCAAGCGTGTATATAAATATCCGGATAAAGGTATGCTTGTCCTGAAGCCTGCAAATCCCGAATATGAGGATTTTATTTTTATCGGAGAAGAATTGAACGATATAAGAATATTAGGAAAAGCTGTTGCTTTTCTGAGCAAAGTATAATCAAGGAAGGACGTGTTTTAAATGGGATTATTGGATATTTTCAAAGCCGGCAAAATAAAAACTGAGAATGAAACACTTAAGCAGCAAATATTAATGCTGAATCAGCAATTAAATGATACTCAAAACAATTATAATGAATTGCTATCGCGTATAGATGGTTCCAAACAAGCACAACTTGAGGCTCAGATAAATCAATTGTCAGTGCAAAGAAACGCCGCTCTTGAAGAACTTGACAAGCTCAGGAAAACAATTGAAGCGGAACAGAATGAAAGTAAATCAAAGCTACAGGCTGCACAAATAAAACTGACTGCTGCCAATAACGCACTCAAAGCTATCCAAAAGGTTATCAAAGAAGACAATAAAGGTAGCCCTGATATATCTTCACTTGCTATAAGTGCATCAGATATGGTTGCGGATGCCGAGACTCTTAATATAAATTGTCTTGATGTGCCTGCTCTGAAGAAGCTTATAACTGCTAACAAATCTAATGTCAAGAAAGTTGTACAGAAGTATGAATCTAGGTATACCACAAAAGCAAATCAAACCATTTATCAGCTTATGGTACTTGCTCTTGAAGCTGAAATACAGAACGTTCTTCTGAATTTAAAGTTCGGTTCTCTTGAAAAAGCCAAGAGCAGAATAAAGGACCTTGCAAAAGAGTATTATAATATTGCTGCTAATGGGAATCAGAGTATCGCTCCCACTGTAAAAAAGTTTATAAGTGAAATAGAAGTACTTTATCTTGAAGAGGTTGAAATAGAATATGAATATTATGCTCAGAAAGAACGAATCAAAGAAGAGCAAAGGGCATTGAAAGAGCAAATGAAACAGGAAGCGGAAGAACGCCGTCAGCTTGAACAGCAACAAAAACAAATTGAAAAAGAAGAACAAAAATATAAAAATGAAATCGAAAATGTCAAAAATGCTATTTTAACCTCTGATGAATCAGAAATTGAAAAGCTTAAAAAGAAACTTGCAGAACTTACTCAGAAGCTTGATCAGGTTGAAGATAAAAAAGAACAGATAATTAATTTGCAGAATGGACAGGCTGGATATGTTTATATTATCAGTAATATCGGTTCTTTCGGTGAAAATGTTTTCAAAGTAGGAATGACAAGAAGACTGGATCCTCAGGAGCGTATTGATGAACTCGGAAATGCAAGCGTACCGTTTCCTTTTGATGTACATAGTTTCATTTTTTCTGAGAAAGCAGTTGACCTTGAAAACAATATGCATAAAATACTTGATAATAAGCGTGTAAATAAGATAAATAAAAGAAAAGAGTTTTTTTCTTTGGATATAAATGAAATAGAATCTATAGTGCATAAAATTGACCCCGCTGCAGAATTCAAACTCACTGCTCTGGCCGAGCAATACAGACAGTCTCAGGAATTAAATTATTAAATAAAAAACGCTCCCCACCGGTACGCCAATACCGATGAGGATTTAAAAGAAGTTGTGCTACAATACACAACCCCTGAACAGGCTTATTATAGCACAGCTTCAATAAAAATTCAATAAGGAGTGTGCAAAAAATGAGCGTTTACAAAGACAAAAACGGTACATGGTTTGCTGAATTCCGGTACAAGGACTGGAACGGGGACAACAAGCGGCACAAAAAGAGAGGATTTAATACCCAGCGTGAAGCCAAAGAGTACGAGCGGGATTTTCTCAACAAGTCCCACACCGACAA
>OMZF01000092.1 GCA_900315465.1 uncultured Eubacteriales bacterium
GGGAAAAATAATTTATAGTATTGCATTATTACGAAAAATGGTTTAAAATATGATAGTAGATTTATTAGTTTTTATATCCTCAGGGCAGGATAGAGGAGGTTTTTTTATGGCAACAAATTTTGAGAGGATTTCAGGAAATGATGATATATTCAATAATAAGGAATATGTTTCCGATTCGCTTATATTCAATGCTATTGAATCAGCAAGAAATGACGAAGAATACAGTATCTTCTCCGACCATAAGAATGTTATAATAATGACATCACCGAAAGGCCCGAGAGTATGGCTCTGGACATCATCTGCAATAAAAGATGATACCAATAAGCTTATAGACATAAGCCGTTTTATAAGGGATCAGAAAATAAAAGGTGCAGAAATATATCTTAAGCAGGATGTTTCGGGTAATTTTTCCGATCTTTATGCACTTACCACACTTGAAATAAATTATACTGTAAAAGATGAATTTTCACTTGCTGTTTACACCTATAATAATGAACCTGTTGAGGGTGCAGATAACAAAGAACCCGATAAGGGAGAAAAGATAATACGTATAGATAAAGATAATGAAAATGACGTGAAGCTTCTGAAAGATTTCTATACCAAGCTCAAGGATGAATTCCGCTGGCACGAAAAATTTGACCGAAAAATAAATGAATATCTTAACGCCGAGCTTTATGCACTTGTAAAGGACGGGGAGATAATTGCCGATGCGGTAATAGGCGGAGGAACAGATGATTATATGAGAATAAAATCTGTAGCTGTTCTTGCTGACAAAAGAAGATGCGGTTTCGGATATAAGATATGCTCCTACGCTGTCAACAGAATAAAGGACAGATCACTTACACCTGTTTTGTATACACATATCGGTAATGTATCTGCCGTTGCCCTTTGGTCAAAGGTCGGCTTCAGAATGAAAGACAAACTTTATCTCCTTAAAATCGAAAACAACTGATTGTATTTCCGGATTTTATACAATGAAATAGAACTATGGCTGTTGTACCTCTCTTAGCAGTGATACAACAGCCATTTTTATTGTGATTTAACTATTATAAATATTTTTTAATACAACTATACATTTCGCGACCTTTTTGCTCACCATATTTCTTAACAATCTTTTTATAGAAAGTTTCTTTTCTTTTTTTAGGATTGCTATCAGAGTCTGCTGCGGAAACAGCGTAAGATGCGTCATCCTTTTTAAAACCATTTCTTATAAGAATATTACGAATATTATTTTTATCAATAGAGGTATCCGATTTTTTATTACTTTTGTTCTTACTTTTTTCTGCTGTATTTGTTGGTTGTTGTAATGTTTGTTTTTTCTCGGGTTTGGGAACCTCTATTTTTGGAGTTCGGGAAATTTTTACACCATTTTTGCCATTCCTGAATTTGACTATATTGTCATACCCTTTGTCTTTACTTACGATAATGATATTGCAGCCGCCGTCTTTATTTCTTTCTGTAAGAACTCCTAAATAAAACACAATATTAAGATCACAGGATTGATTCCCGGCTGGAACTTCAAGCATTTCGAGACTTGAACTGCCATGATCCGATATTTTACCCATATCTATTTTATTAGCTTTTTCTGTAAAGAAAATAATAATATGATCTGTATTTCTTAAACTATGGCAGTCGCCCAGCCCATCACTGCCTACATTCTCATAATCAATAAGGTAATAGGTTTGCATTCTATTGCTCCTTTCTTTGATTTTGTACAAGGTGAAGTATATCACTTTTTTGGACAAATTTCAAGTCTTGTGATTTCAGAACAAGAATACGGCTATTATACCAATAAAAAGTACAATAGCCGTTTCTTTATTCAGCATATTAAACTCGGACAACCAATAATTGCACATTGCCAATTGCTAATTGGAAAGAAGTGCCTGACCGTCTATTTTTTCCCAATCGGGAGAAGGTGTTTCGCCTTCGGAAAGAACATAATATTCATCGGTACGGCTGTATGTAAAGGTAATTGTTCCTTGTGGTATATAGGCATTCATAATATCATCAGGGTCTCCTACAAATATAAGGTTATCACTTTGCTCACGACCACTGCTTGTAACAGTTGATTTGGTTTTGTATACCTGATTGGAAATATCCACACCTTTGTCCTTAAGCCATTGCATTGCCTGTGCAAGAGAACTTGTACTGTCATCTTCGGGATAGAATGCATCTATAAACAGGTTGACATCACTTACTACAAGGCTTATTCTGACATCATACCTTTGCATTATACCCGGATTTGATGTTGGTACGGTTTCAGACAGTTCAGGAAAATCAAAACTGTATTTTGATTTTGTATTGGGTGCAGGGGTCGGTGTTGGTGCAGGCGTAGGCATTGGTGTTGGTGCGGGTGAAGAACTTAAATTAGTGAAGCCGTCATATCCGGCATAATAGTATTTTCGCTCGGGGACAGCTGCACTTGCAAAGCCGTTTGCTACAGACTGCGGATTATTTTGTGTTGTGTCGAGGAATGTACGGAAACGTATGTGATCGTGTTCATTGAAACTTTCTTTTATCGTCAGAACAACACTGCTGTCATAAGTTCTGCCGTCTGTCGGGTCATAATCCGTCCAGCGGTCACTTAAAAAGGAAAAACTGAAGAAGTGAAGCCGCTATAATAGTACCCGAAGCCATTACTATTACCTCGACTATCTCAAGAAACCCGAAACTCGGCATTTTTCCCTCTTTGAAGTCGAACATTCCCATAAAAAAGCCGACTATCAGCATTACGACCAACACAGCCGAAAAAATTCCTACACGAACGATTGATGATACAGTTTTATTCATATCCGATACCTCCAAAAATAATATACGTTAATTTTAACACAATGTTTTAATAATTACAATATTTTTTGTCAAATTCATTTAGTTCAAAATCTTTGCCGCTTTGGTCTTTTTTATTGACAAGTGGGTTTAAGAGTATTATAATATGATTATGATATTATCAAATAACTACTAACAGGTGATGTTATGAATGAACTAATAGATAAAAACGGTCTTACCGAAGAAGAATACCTTGCGGCATATTGTCCGGGAGATTATGTGAAACCCAGTGTTGCAGTAGATATGGTCATCTTCTCTGCTGCCGATCAGAAAATGGAAAACTACAGAAAGCTTCCTCAGAAAGAGCTTAAAATACTTCTTATAAAACGCAGCGGACATCCCTACCTAAGTTGTTGGGCATTGCCTGGAGGTTTTGTTGAGCCTGATGAAACCACAGAAGAAGCTGCTTTGCGTGAACTAAAAGAGGAAACAGGGGTAGAAAATATTTATCTTGAACAGCTTTATACATTCAGTGACCCGAAACGTGACCCTCGTACATGGGTAATGAGCTGTTCATACCTTGCACTTATCGACAGCAGCAAGGTGAATGTTTCGGCAGGTGACGATGCCGCACTTGCATCATGGTTTACAGTTTCTCTCGAAATGACTGCAAGGAATATTGACGAACATGAAAACGGTTTTACAAGAACGACAGATTATCTGCTCACACTTACGGACGGAGATATTACACTTTCCGCTACCGTAAGACATATACTTGACCGGAATGATACGGGTACAAAAAATACTTATCAGATAATAAATAATAACGGTATAGCCTTTGATCATGCAAGAATAATATGCTATGCACTTGAAAGGCTCAGGGGAAAGGTACAGTATACTGACATTGCACTTAATCTTGTGCCTGAATATTTTACTCTCACCGAGCTTCAGCAGGTGTATGAAATAATACTCGGTACGCCTCTTATCAAAGCACCTTTCCGACGCAAATACGGTGAACTTCTTGCAGAGTCTACCGAAATGCAGACTTCCGATGCAGGACACAGACCGTCAAGACTTTTTAAAAGAAAATGGATGACAGATTGATATAAAGGGAAGTGTTGTTTGTGATAAGAATACTTGTAGTTGAGGATGAAGTAGGTCTTGCGGATGCTATAAGCGAAATACTGAGGCGTGAGGGTTTTATGGCAGATACCGCAAATGATGGTAAAACAGGTCTTGAAAAAGCTCTGACAGGTAAATTTGACTGCATGATACTTGATATAATGCTGCCGGGAATGAACGGTCTTGATGTATTATCATATCTCAGAGTAAAGGAAATAGAAATTCCCGTTTTGCTGCTTACCGCAAAATCGGAAATTGATGACAAGATCAAAGGTCTTGACTGCGGAGCAGACGATTATCTGACAAAACCTTTTGTAACAGGTGAGCTTCTGGCAAGAATACGTGCTATGACAAGAAGGCTCGGCACAGTACCCGACATAAATCCTAAATTCGGTGATATAACTCTTGAGCTTAAAAAAGGTGAGCTTATATGCGGTACGGGTTCTGTTGTTCTTGGAAGAAAGGAATTTCAGATGATGGAACTGCTTGTTTCAAGTGCAGGACAGATAGTTACAAAAGAGGTATTTGCTGATAAGATATGGAACGGTGATTATGAGGGTGCTTATAATAATGTAGAAGTTTACATATCATTTCTGAGAAAAAAACTCCAGAGCCTTAAATCAAAAGTACAGATAAAGACACGCAGAGGCATAGGCTACTGTCTGGAGGTCATGGGATGATTAAACGTCTGCAAACGAAAATAATCATTATAATAACTGCTCTGCTCACATTATCTGTGCTTATAATAATGTTCTTGATAAATTTTGTATTTCAGTATCAGTCGATAGAACAGATAAATCACAGGCTTGAAACAATAGCTGTTGCAGACGGAAGCTCTGTTAAACTTATGAATGATTATTTCGGTAATTCCCGTGGAGATAATAATACATTCTGCTTTTACCTGAAACTTGATCATTTCAATACTCTTATTGAGATCGGCGATAATTCACAGGCTAATATTGATATAGCCATACTTGTCGATTATGCGGAAAAGGCTCTTGTGACTGAAAAGGTTACAGGATTTGTTGACCAATATGCTTTTTATATAAAAGATAAGCCCTACGGGACGATATTGGTATTTACTGATGCAAGTACAGTAATTCAGCAAAATAAAAATCTTGTGCTGTCAACATCACTTATTGGCTGCGGAGCTATAATAATATTTTTTTTTATTGCACTTGGTCTTTCGTTCTGGCTCGTTAAACCGGTAAAGGAAACTTTTGATAAGCAAAAGCTTTTTATTTCCAATGCAAGCCATGAACTGAAAACCCCACTTGCCGTAATAAGTGCAAATGTTGACGTGCTTGCGTCTGAGCTTGGAGATAATAAGTGGCTTTCATACATAAAAGATGATACAGCGAGAATGAGTGAGCTTGTCAATGAGCTTTTATCACTTGCAAGACTTGATTATAAAAGCGGTCATCAGCTTATTATGTCGGATTTCAACCTTAGTGATGTTGTATTTCAGACTGCATTGCCGTTTGAAAGTACGCTTTTTGAAATGGGAAAGAAATTTGATGTTGATGTAGAACCAGATCTTATGTATCATGGAGACGAAAGCTCAATACGTCATATACTTTCGATACTTATTGATAATGCAATAAAATATTCTGATGATAACGGTGAAGTGAGGGTAAAGCTTTATTCATCAAAAAACAAAAGAATAATCGAGGTGTATAATACAGGCAGAGGTATTCCTGATGATAAGCTGACAAAAGTGTTTGAGCGTTTTTACCGTGAGGATGAAGCAAGGAACAGCAAAAGCGGAGGTTATGGTCTCGGACTTTCCATAGCAAAGGAAATTGCACTTCGTCACAACGGAAATATTACAGCCAAAGGCGAATACGGTAAGAATGTTACATTTACAGTTACCTTATAAATCAAATAAAAAACAAAAAAGCCGTTCGGATATACCGGACGGCAATTTTATGCGGAAAATTTAATATCAGAATTTGAGTTTATACCAGAGCAGGAATGCATAAATTGCATATATACGGCTCCAGAGGAATTCTTCACCATCGGTATAGCGTGACCATAGTGATCTGAGTTCGCCTTGATTAAAGAATTTCTGTGATATTTCACCGAAAAGCATATCAGTTATTGATTTGTTATAATCACTGTTTGCAAGCCATTTGCGTATCGGAACGGCAAAACCCACTTTTTTGCGGAAAGCAATTTCATCGGGAAGTTTGCTGCTTGCTGCTTTACGGAATACATACTTGTTCTGATCGTTCATAAATTTATAATCAGCGGGAATTTTTCTTGCAGCATTGAAAAGTCTGAGGTCACTGAAAGGTGTATGAAGTTCTATGCCGCAGGCAGTACTTGTGCGGTCTGTGTTAAGATAAATGTCACCTTCAAGCCAGAGGGAAATATCAATAGTAAGTTTCTGAGAAAGTTCATCCTGTCCCTGAACTTCATTCCAGAGGGGTGCAACGGGATCTGCTGCTTTTACATTCTCGTCAAAGTCAAGCATTATTGAGCGTACAACCTCTTCCGACATAATGTGTGAACAGGTGAGGTAAGTCCAGCCTTCTTTTAAGGGATTTTTGTGTGAATTATAGCCTCCGAAAAATTCATCAATACCTTCGCCAGAGTATACCACTTTTGAATATTTTTCTACAGCGGCACAGCCTATTGAAAATGCAACAGCAGAAGCATCACCGAGCGGCTGACCTATTTTATCAATAACTTCCGGTATTCTTTCAAAATATTCCTTTGGGCTTATCATTTTAACACGGAAATCTTTTCCCAGAATTTCTGCCGTATGACGTGCAAGAGCAGACTCATCAAAGCCTGATTCCGCATATCCCACAGTATTGGCACACTTTGAATCGCTTGCAGCAAAAAGATAGGAAGAATCAACACCACCGGAAAGGAATGATTCTTTGTACGGTATTTCGGTATCTTCTCTTTCCTCGGAAAGTATTTCGTCTACGGTCTTTTCAATCTCAGCAGCCCACTCGCCAGCAGTTTTAGTGCTGTCCGGCTCAAATACAGGTTTCCAGTATCTTACAATATTTACATTTTTTCCGTCCCATTCTGCATAATGTCCGGGGAGAAGCTTGAAAATACCTTCATACATAGTTTCTTCACCAATAGGATAGCCATAGAAAAGATAATGCTGGAGCATACGTTTATTAAGGTGTTTTTCAAAGCGTTTATCAGCAGCTATTTCGTTGATGTCGCCTGAGCATACAAAATCTCCGCCGATAACAGAATAAAACATCTGTTTCTGACCGACCTGATCTCTCACACAAAAAAGTTTTTGCAATTGTTCATCCCATATTGCAAAAGCAAACATACCATAGATATGCTCCATCATACCGAGCTGCCATTTTTGATAAGCTTTTTTAAGTATTTCGGCTTCACGGTCTTTTCTTGAAAGAGCTGAATCTATTCCCAGTTCATCGCATAATTTCCTGTAATTGCGGATATAACCGCTGTAATAACGAATTTCAGCATCCATAACAATAAACCTCCGTATTTAAAAATCCTTTATTTACAGTAAACAATAAAAAATTTTGCACAATATGTTTTTTCATAAAGATTTTTCGTCGCTACGCTCCTCAGAATGACAGGTTTGCCGTTTTTGAAGTTATAACGAAAAACTTATTGACTGTCATCCCGAACAAAGTGAGGGATCTTTAAAAAAAGTTTTCGTTACTTTGTTTTGCGGAATGACAATTCAAATTTTTAAATGACGTTTACTATAAAAATTCGGCTGCAAAATCCGACAAATTTTTCAGCTGTAAAAATTATAGCATTTTGAAGAATATCGGTCAATTTATTTTGAAAATTTTTTTCAGAATTTATTCCGAAAAAAAGGGCAGCCATCACAACTGCCCTTTGATTCTAATAGCCGAATACGCCGCTTATGGATTCATCATTGATTATCCAGTCTTCAACATTTACAACATTGTAGCTGTCTTTTGAATTACGGATGATGACCTGATCTATCCCTGCATTTATGATCATTCTTTTGCAGAGAGAGCAGGCAGAGGCATTTTCCACATATTCACCGCTTTTTGCATCCTTGCCGACGAGATAAAGTACCGCACCGATCATATCTTCACGTCTTGCATTAATTATTGCATTCTGCTCCGCATGAACAGAACGGCAGAGTTCATATCTTTCTCCTCTGGGTACTTTCAGGTTTTCACGCACACATACACCGAGGTCTATACAATTTTTTCTTCCTCTCGGAGCACCCACATATCCTGTTGAAATAATAGTATCATTTTTTACAATTATTGCACCGAAATTTCTTCTTATACAAGTTCCTCTTTCAAGAACGGTTTCGGCAATATCAAGGTAATAATTGATTTTATCAGTACGCACAATATCACTCCTTATTCATATCAAATCTTTTTGCTGTAAAAAAAGCTGAAAACTGCGGTTATGATCCCTATTATGCATATTGCAATACAGCCGTATAATCTTTTTCTGTCAATATGCTGAATACGGCACATATCGGGGTGGTCGGGGAGTATGTATGCATTTGTAATGTCTCCCTCGTGAATATCGCCGCTGTATAACACACTTACGGTATTATATTCATGTCCTCTGTAATCATATTTCAGATGCACATATAGTGTTCCGGAAAGCCTTGACGAAGAATTATGTTCTATTTTCGTGCATACAGCCGTTACTGTTAAGGCATTGTCAAAAAATCGGTCATCATCGGAGATACGCTGAAATTCGAGAAACGTACTGATAATGCCGAAAATCAATACACCCACAGCAAATATCACAGCAAAGTATTTGAAAAATACTTTATTGATCAAAATATACCAACTCCATAAAATCTTTGCATAAATAAATCATAACACAGGATGATATTTTTGTAAAGAAAAAACTGACAAAAAGATATTTTTTGCGGGCAGCGTACAAAAAAGATATTTTTTGCCAACAGAATATAAAAAAGATATTTTTCGTAAGCCCCTGTTGGATTTGAACTCCTGCAAAAATCAAGCAATAAAGAATAATTTTGTCCTCTCCATTGTAACAGAGGACATACCGTCTGTCAATGATTTTTCCAAAACGGCAAAGCTCAGTCATACCTGACCGATCACGGGTTCTTGTATGATTGGGCTTTGCCGTTTTGTTTTATATGTCTGCGTCTATGATCGTGCCGTCCTTGAAGTATATCTGAAGCTTTTCTTTCGATACTACCTTGATGTAATGTATGAGCTGTCGGGTTACTAGGTCGTTAGCGGCAATCGCCACAATGCCGAAAGTTATCATATTCCAGACATCAGTCTCAGCTACAGACGGCTGATTGAACTAAAGAACCATTGTGCAGAATACTGCGATAACAGCAGCAAGCAAAGCGGACAGCCTTACGGGACGGTCATAGAACAGAAGTGGGCTGACCAGCAGAAATGCTACTGCCGACACCGCCGGTTTATCCGCATGGAGCATCGAAATATATATCCCGAAAGCATACAGTACGATCTCAAATATATAAATGAGCAGCATTGTAAACTTGGGATGCTTCGGAACAATGAACTTAGCACACAGGAAAACAAGCAGCATTATGATTCCGGAAATAAGATATGTCGGGCTGTTTACAGTGGCAAAACCGCCGGAGGTTATACTTACTATTGCTAGGATAAAAAATATCGGTGCTGCAAGAAGAGAAAAAAGTTTCAGCAGCACTTCGTTTTCTTTGCGGATTTCGGGGAGAAGCATAGTATATTCCTCTTTATTCACTCCCGCATATAATATTAGTTTCCGAAATTTTTTTATGTAATTCATTTCCCCTCTTAACTCCCTGTCAATTTAAACCAAACGGCAGGAAGCTTACGCCGCCTGCCGTTTAGGTTGTTTAATTTCCGTTCTTTTCTTTCATTCTTGATTTAGCAAGAACAATAATAAATGCTGCGGATACTGTTGTAACTGTGGCTATAACAAAAACAATAGTCATTGTTGTGTCGCCTGTTTTGGCAGTATCTGAGCTGTCAGAGCTTTGTGGAGTGCTTGTGTCTGTACTGCCTGACTGCTCCGGGGTGGATGTGTCGGGCTTTGA
>OMZF01000027.1 GCA_900315465.1 uncultured Eubacteriales bacterium
CACACGGGGATAGCTCGTTGATACTGTATGGGCTACCATACTTGAGCGAGAAGCCCCCACCTCTATAGGTGGGGGAGTATGTCACCATTTTTCTTCATAGCCTTTTTATTTGCTATTTGTGCTTTTCTGATTTATAATAGATATGCAAAGAATTTTGATCAGAAAGGAGATAGTCAGGATGATACAAATATGCAATATCATAGCAGAGCTTTGTTCAAAAATAATACGCTCCTGTTGTGATGATTCTCTGTTTGTGAAATACAGTTGTTTGTCATTAAAGTACAGGAATAAAATGCTCAGGGATATTTCAGAAAATATCAGTTCATTGTTTACGAACCCATCAGAAGATGAAGGTTGGAATCTGCACATTCGTCAATTAAAAAAAGCTGATCTTAACGATTGCTTATATGCTGAAATAACAGAATACATTTCGGCACTTCAGGACAAAGCTGATTCTTTTTCAATGATAATGCTTGTTCAGGTTATGGATGAGGCTATGAAAACACTTCTGCTTGAAAAGATAAGGGAATATCAGACGGATGATTTTTCGGTGGTTCTGAATACCAACCGTGAAACAACAGGTTTAGGACTTCTGCCCCGGTGTTCCTGCATCTGGGAGCGAAAGCACCGGCTTTCACACAGCTATAACCGTCTGGATAATTTTCTTTTTCATTTTCTGCTGATGGAAAACAGCATACTCGGTGAGCTTATAGACAAACATATTTTTCTGACAAATGATATGTTTCCCGATTTTCCAGTGCATAAGCATTTAAAAATTGCCGCTTCTGCTGTACGGGCTGAAAAGCATTTCAATTATGAGTATTATACTAAAAAGGAGATACAGTGTTTCAATATCAGTTATGATAAATCAAAGGCAGAAAAGGATAACGAAGAAATATGGAAAATTCTCAGAAAATCAGGTGATGATAAATGTGATATAATGGTATTTCCCGAAGCACTCGGCAACTGTGAAACAGAGGACTATATCAGGCAAAAGCTCATTTTACTTTCTGCAGAGGAATATAATAAAATACCATCTCTTATAATTCTTCCATCGGTCGTGGAGAATAATATGAATACAGTTACGGTGCTTGACCGCTTTGGTAATGTTATCTGCCGTCAGAACAAGCAGTACTCATTTTGTCTTGAGCATGACGGAACTGTCTGGATGGAGGATATCAGAACTAATATGGTAGTTAATATCCTTCATTACGAAGGTATTGGGCGAATAGCGATACTTATTTGCAAGGATTTTCTGACGACAAAATATATGGAACAGCTTATGCGATGCTTCAAGCTTACTCTTATTATTGTTCCGTCCTTTTCGACAGGCTCATATGATTTTTGTCAGTCTTTTGATGTCTGTGCTCACGATGATTGTAATGTTGTATGGATAAATACCTGTGCGGCAATGCAAAAAAGTAAAGAAGCCAATTTTAAAAATATCGGCTATATCCGCAAGAGGATAGGACGAAACGATGATGATTCTCAGAAACTTTGTGAAATGCCGACCTGTGATGGTGCTTTTACAGGAGACTGCAGTCAAGACTGTATATATTATGAAACTATAAGGGGTGTTTGAAATGAAATTCAGAAGTATCAGAAAAGAGTATCAGGGTGACTATATTACCTACTACAAGATCGGATATGAAACCGAAAGCGGTCGTGAAAAAATATATGAAATGATAAGCCGTGATCCGGAAATAAAGAATCAGAATGATCTTAATACCAAAAAAACGGATGCAGTTATTATGATAATCCATGACAATACAGGAGAAAGAATACTGCTGAATTTTGAATACCGTATGGCAGTAGGCGAATGGGTATATAATTTTCCGGCAGGACTGATTGACGAAGGGGAAACTGTTTCCGAGGCTGCTGAAAGAGAGCTGAGGGAAGAAACAGGACTGAAGCTGACAGATATAAAGGATGTCTGGAAGGAAAGCTATTCGGCGGTCGGTTTTTCAAATGAGATGGGCAGCGTGGTCATCGGAACTGCACAGGGAACTATACAAAAAAGCGATTCCGATGCAGAAGAAATAAAAGCTGCATGGTACACAAAAGAAGAAGTACGCTCTCTGCTGAGTGAATACCGCTTTGCTGCAAGAACTCAGGCATATTGTGCTATCTGGAGCAGATGATATTGGCAAAATGGATTGAAGCTCTATTAAAAGCTTATCTTTCATAAGTACGCTTGGAGGAATAGTATTCTCGTATGTTATTCTGGATTATAAAAGAAGTTTCTTTTCTGCTTGCTATTTTGTTATTATTATATCGAGGTGACTAAAAATGATACTTTATATTAACTGTTGTGTGCGTGAGGAGTCGAGAACAAATAAGCTGGCTCAGGCTGTTTTGCAAAAGCTTTGTGGAGAGATCATCGAAATTGATCTGTACGAAGAAAAACTCCGTCCGCTTGATAAAGAAACACTTGCTGTCCGTACGGCACTGATCGAAAAGGGAGATTACAGCGATAGTATGTTTAAGTATGCAAAGCAGTTTGCGGCTGCCAATGAGATAGTTATAGCCGCACCGTACTGGGATCTGTCCTTTCCTGCTATGCTGAAGATATATTTTGAAAATATCTATATCACGGGTCTTGTTTCCGAATACGGCGAAAACGGTATGACGCACGGTCTGTGCAAGGCAAAAAGGCTTATATATGTCACAACAGCCGGAGGCCCGTATGACCCGACATACAGCTACGGCTACGTGGAAAGCCTTGCAAAAAACTTTTTTGGTATTCCCGAAACACAGCTTGTAAAAGCCGAAATGCTGGATATTGAAGGATACAATGCAGAAGAAATACTCGGGAAAGCAATTATGCAGGTAAAGGAAGATGTATAATTCGTTCCCGTTTCGATAAAGCAAAATGTCACGTGATATTTCACACATTTTGAAGGAAAATGCTAACAGGTAGAGTGGTATAATCATAAATTGTGTTAAAAAATATCACGGCATAACCGGTACAAAACTGTATTTATTGATTGGAGTATTTAAAATGATAGACCAAAAAGATTTTAAAAGTAAAATGGCAGACTATCAAAAAACTTTTCAGCCTATTACTTTCAAAAATAATCGTGAGTTGTTGGATTTCTGCGATAATTGGGAACACAGTATCAAAGAATTGTATGATACAGAAATAACACCAATGTTTCGGGAAATTTTTAATATGAAAACCCTTGATAATAAAACTTGGTTTACGGATTATGAGAACCATGTCAGAAAGGCTATACATTTTCGTGCATTAAAAGGAATTTCATATGAAATAGACTTTGGCTATAATTTTGACTTTATTCAGGTAAGTAAAAATGAAAAGCTGCAATATAACCGTACTGAAAAGTCTGTGATCCTGCATATAAGAGATGTTCCATATCCGTATGCATCTGACACGAATGTGGAATTATGGGATTGCGGGTATCAAATCGAGGGTTACTTTAAAGATAAAAATCAGGGAATACGGCATATAAGAACAGTTTTGAACAATGTTATTCCGATAATATACGACTATTTTTTACGCATAAAAACATATGATCAAATGATAAATGAAATTGACAGGAGAATCAATCTTGATGATCCCATGTATTATATGATGTATCCTGATCAGAAATATATCAAAATATGGTTAATGGCTAAAAACGGCGAAAAAGATAAAGCTTTTCAGCTTTTAAAGGAATATCCGTATTTATCCGAAGAATTAAAAAATATAATTATGTTGAAGTTGAAAATTTTATAAAAAATTCTTTATTCAAAACGGCTATATGATCGTTACAACCATATTTTCAATAGCATAATAATATAACAAAGGGGCTGCCGCTTTTCTTACTGCGACAGCCCCGTTATTTATCATTCTAATGCATATTTTCCGATAATCTTCGCTATTGTCATAGGAAATACTTTCAGATTTGTTATATCAAGAAACGGATTCTCACTACAACAACGCTTGATAGAGTATTTTTTTGTTTATAATAAAGAACAAGTACAATATAATCAATTTTCAGTTTTCTTTCCTTTGGTGGTATCAAAAACCATACCAAATAGTTCTTCAGGATCGCTTTTTTTATCTCTTACTATAACGCAAAGATAGAAATGGTCAATTTGATCGTCAATTTCAATTTTTTCAGCCTTTATATCACCGACATATATATCTGCATCGCTGTCAAACGGCAAATAATAGAAATCGACAACTTTTTCTCCATCCTCTGTTTTCGTATCAACAGAGAAATGACCGCTGAAAAGAGGATTGTTGGGAGAGTTAATATCCTTGTATACCCAATCGAAAGAATCATATTTTATCCTTCCGTCCGATTCTTTTTCAAAAGAAGTAAATACCAATTCTTCATCATCCCCCGGGGAGTACTGGCATGTATGTAATACAATGATTTTATTACCTATTTCATATTTATATATAATTCGATACGGAGGCCATACATCATAATCAATGTCATTTGCTTTAATCACATTATTTGAATATTGATGAAAGTATTCATTTACATCCGAGAAACTTTCATTTGGAGTTAAATTTGGAAAAGCATTATCTAACGCAGCAATAAACAGAATAAAACAACCGATTATAAGTCCCGAATATAAAACAAAAATTGAAATTATTAAAAAAATTATTTTTCTGTCGTTTTTCTTTTTTTTGACGGCAATATCCGCCCATACTTTATCACGGGACTTAATTATTTCTTTGTTGTTTGTTATTTGAGAAGCATTTTCAAGTTCGTTTCGACATTCGATACAGTTTTTGCAATGTTCTTTAATTAACTCTTTGCTTCCTTCACTTGCCAATCCGTCTGTATAAAGCGGGATCAGATCTCTTACTACTTCACAATCCTTATTCATATTTTTCCTCCATTTCTTTCTTTATCATATTTTTAGCACGAAAAAATATGACTCTTGCACTTGTTTCACTTATATTCATAATATCAGCTATTTCCTTATAATTCAGTTCTGCAAAAACATGAAGAATAAAAACTTCGTGGTACGGTTCAGGCAGATTATGTAAACATTTATGCAAAAGTACAGCTGTATTTCTATCCTGAAGATCATTTTCAAAATTATTGTTATCTGCCACATCGTTTAATTCTTCAAAACTTAAATGATGTCTGTTTTTCCTTAGATACTGTAAATATTCATTTTTCGCTATACCACACAACCATGTGGAAATTTTACTTTTTCCGGCATAGGTTGATATTTTTTCAAAAGCTTTAAGAAATACATCCGCTGTTAATTCCTCAGCAATATCGGCATTATTACACAAGGATAACAGATACCCGAAAACTATAGCGTAATTTTCTTTATATAGATCTTCAAAATTCACCGTATCACCTCACTCTGATAATATGATACATTAAAAGTGTTTTTGTTACAACTATTTTCAATTTTTATATAAATAATACTATTCCATCAGTAATTACTCATCGCATCCATTATTTTCAAAACAGGATTCTTTTGCTACTGTGTAAGAGTTACCTATGAGTCCATATATTTACCTTCCTGCATCATTTCAGTCTTTTGAAGAACCGATAACAGATACTCTGATCAAACTTGAACAGATCAAGTAAAAAAACCGACGCCGATGGAATACCGACGTCAGCATATTGCCTGATTTTTTGATTATATTACAGACATATTGGTTTATAGGATAATGCTTTATCTGCAATTTGCTCTGGTGTGAGATCATCCCAGAAAATATAATCTGAAATATCAGGGTCGATTACACCACTTTTAAGCTTATCTACAAGTCTGTTGATTTCATCTTCCGTATGATTCTCTACATCCAATATCTGATTTATCAAATCAATAATTTGCTCTTTTGACCATAATTCCATTTTACCACCTCCATCTATTTAATAGTAAATAGTTCGTTTTTTTCAAGACTTGTTTGCTTGTCTTATCCAAGAGTTTAGTTCTTCCGTACTGCAATCCGGTTTGATCTTCTTTAGAAAAAGTCCGTTCCACC
>OMZF01000068.1 GCA_900315465.1 uncultured Eubacteriales bacterium
GTCAGCCTTACGGCTGACGGGCAATTCATCCCCCACCTACGCTTCGCTTAGAGGTGGGGGACTTCTTGCCCATTTGGGTTAAATTTTAAGAATAAATTGCACACCGCTAATTAAAAAGAAAAGCTCCGCCCTCAGAAACGGTCTGACAAGGCGGAGCGTAATTTATTATGTTATGTAAGATTTAGTATTTGATCGGATTGGATGAAAGATATTTCTTTACCATAAGAGCAACCTTAAAGATTATAGCATCTTCAAATTCACGAAGATCAAGACCCGTGAGCTTTTTGATTTTTTCAAGACGATAAACAAGAGTATTTCTGTGAACGAAAAGCTTTCTTGATGTTTCTGATACATTGAGGTTATTTTCAAAGAAACGCTGGATGGTGAAAAGTGTTTCCTGATCAAGAGATTCGATAGAGCCTCTCTTGAATACTTCTTTAAGGAACATATCACAGAGTGTTGTGGGCAGCTGATAGATAAGACGTGCAATACCGAGTTTATCGTAGTTTACTATTGAACGCTCGGTATCGAATACTTTACCGACCTCAAGAGCGACCTGTGCCTCTTTGAATGAACGGGCAAGATCTTTAATTCCTGTAACGGGAGTACCTATACCGATAACGCAATGTGTATAGAATTCGCCCGAAAGTGTGTCAACAATGGAGCTTGCGAGTTTTTCAAGGTCTTTTGAATCAATATCCTGTTTAATTTCCTTAACGAGAGCAATATCTGTTTCGTTGATATTTATAACGAAATCCTTTGACTTGTCGGGGAAAAGGTTCTGTATAACATCATAAGCAGAAATATCCGTTTTTGAGGATATTTTTATAAGCATACAAACTCTTGTAACATCTGCATTGAATTTAAGTTCTCTTGATTTGAGATAAATATCACCGGGAAGAATATTATCGAGAATTACATTTTTAATGAAATTGCCTCTGTCATATTTTTCGTCATAGTACTGCTTGATGCTGCCGAGAGACACAGCAAGAATTGCAGCATATTTCTGTGCCGCATAGTCATTTCCTGCTACAAACACAGCATATTCGCTTCTGGGTTTGCTTCCGAAGGATTTATATGTATATCCGTTCAATACAAATGCCGAAGCAGAGGTAAGCATTTCAGAAGTGATATGTTCATTCACTTCACCTATCTTGCCAAGCTCACTGCAGGCGATAACCACAGAGGTTTCATCAATGACACCGATTGTACGGTCAATGGTATCTCTCATCTGATGAATAACTCCTTGAAACAATCTGTTTGACATAGTTTATTCCCTCACTTTAAAAATATAGTATTAAGTCTGTAGTTCATTGTTTATAGGTGCACGGATGAATGCACACTAAAACCCTATATACATTTTACACAAAATAAAATAAAATTGCAACTGTTTTATCGAATTTTTATTATTTTTCCTTTACAAAACTATTAAATTTTACGGAAAAGGGAAAAAATGTGAATTTTTGCTACGAAATATTGATTATGTGTGTTTGATTATCATAAAAAATTTATATAAATCGACCAAAAGAAACGGATTTGTTTATCGTTCAGCAAAATTTATTTACGCTGAAAAGGCAAATTGCATAAAAGAAATGTACATTAAAATGTATAAAAAAGCGTGATAAATTTCTTTAGCTTCGTTGCATTTTTCATGTATCAATGATATAATGAAAAAAAGTACGCCAAAAATTTTGTAAGGGGAAGTGTGTTATATGGAGAAAATAGAATTGCTTGCACCTGCCGGAGATCCGGAATGTTTTGAAAATGCGTTAAAATTCGGAGCTGATGCAATATATCTTGCAGGAACTGAATTCGGAATGAGAACTGCGTCAAAAAATTTCACGTCCGATCAGCTTGCTGAGGCAGTAAAAAAGGCACATGAAAAGGGAGTAAAAGTCCATGTAACCTGCAATACTCTGCCAAGAAATGATGAAATAGACCGTTTGCCAGAATTTCTGAAAACAGTTGAGGAATGCGGTGTTGATGCACTGATAATTGCCGATCTGGGCGTTATGTCGCTTGCAGGGAAATATGCTCCGAAGGTACAGCGTCATGTATCGACACAGGCAGGAGTAGTAAATTATCAGACTGCAAAGGTTTTGTATGAAATGGGAGCATCAAGGGTTGTGCTTGCCCGTGAATTAAGTCTTGATGAAATAGCAGATCTCAGGGCAAGACTTCCGAAAGAACTGGAAATTGAAACTTTTGTACATGGTTCAATGTGTGTTTCATTTTCCGGCAGATGCCTTATATCCAGCTATATGACAGGCAGAGATGCGAACAGAGGGGATTGTGCCCAGCCATGCAGATGGAAATATCATTTGTATGAAGAACATCGTGAAGGTCAGTTTTTCCCCGTTGAAGAAAACGAAAACGGTACATTCCTTTACAATTCAAGAGATCTTTGCATGATAGAACATATTCCCGAGCTTGCAAAGGCAGGAATAAACAGTCTTAAAATAGAGGGAAGAGCAAAATCCGCTTATTATGTTTCTGTTGTTACGAATGCCTACAGACACGCACTTGACGAATTTTATGTAACCGGAGGAATGATGCCTCTTTCGCCGTGGATAAAAGAGGAGCTTGAAAAAGTAAGCCACCGTGAATACAGTACGGGCTTTTTCTTCGGGGGAGAACCCGGACAGGTGACGGATAACGGAGGATATATAAGACATTATGAGGTAGTTGCGGTTTGTGATGAATATCGTGACCACACGGCATATCTTACACAAAGAAACAGATTTTTTACAGGTGACAGACTTGATGTACTTCCGCCGAACGGAGATCCTTTTGAGATAGTAGTTGATTATATGCAGAATGAAAAGGGAGAGCAGATAGATGTAGCTCCCCACGCTATGCAAAAGGTAATTATACCGAGTAATATAGAGATACCGGCAGGTTCTGTACTCAGAAAGCAGAGGTCATGATAATGAAAATACTTAATATTCACGGCTATCAGGGTAATGCCGCCAACAGTGCATATGAAGCACTGAGAGAATGTGGATTTGATATAATATCACTTCAGATAGATTATGACAGAACATCCCCCGAGTATGTAATGCAGCTTATGAACAGTCAGTTTACGAATAATTTTTGTAATGCTGTTGTGGGAACGAGTCTTGGAGGATTTTATGCCGCACTGATAAGTGCAAAGAATGAATGTCCTTGTGTGCTGATAAATCCGTGTCTTATGCCGTTTCTTCATCTGCCGAGATTAGGCTATATGAGTGACGACGGTGTAATGGAATATATCAGGCTGTTTTCGGGACTTGCAGATGTTGATATAAACCATGTTTCCACAATAATAGGAGGTCAGGATGAACTGATAGATACCCATGATTTCACAAGGCAGATCTTTCAGAATGAAAGATATATTGTTGTACCTGACGGTAAGCACAGCGGTGCTACAATGCCGCTCAAAGATATTTTCAAAGATCATATTGATGTATTTTTTGACGAAGGTGTATGATCTTATAAAGGGAGTGGATGGTTTTGGAAGAAAATAAAAATAAGGTTGACCTTAATAAAAATCCTGATAGCACAGCTGTTCCTGCAAATAACGATTATGATCCTATCGCTGAAATGGATAATATGTTAAATGCCTACAGAGCAGCTAACGGAATAAAAAAAAACAAAAATATGAAAGAATTATAAGTCCGCCTGTTCCTGAGTCTTACTATGATAATAAGGAGAAAACAGAACAGCAGGATAATGCTTACTCCAAAGATGCCGGAAGAGAAATGGATGATATGCTGAATGCGTATAGAATAGCCAACGGAATGAAAAAGAAAGACAGCTATGAAAGGGTAGTAAGTTCTCCTGTTCCTCAGTCTTATTATGATGCACTTGAAGGTGATACCTCAGCACAGGAATACAGCTATAAAAGGGATGCCCGTAATCAGATGGATGATATGGTAAATGCATACCGCAGGGAACACGCATATACGGGTACTATAAAGCAGGATATGTTAAGGTCATTGACAATGGGACCTTATGAACGCGGCGAGAGACAAACTAAGGCACTTGGAGTAATCTATGATGATGAAACAGAGTCGAAGATGACTGATTTTTCTGCTATAAGTCGTATGCATCCTGATATAAAAACATCAGTCTTAGCTGACGGTATCAAAAGATTTCTTTTTTTATTGATAGTAGCGTTAATATTGACGATACGTCCGTTATCGTCTTATATTTCCGCGTATCAGAAGGCATATTCAACTCATGCCGCTGTTGAGGGCTATAGCTCAGTGACCGGAATAGTGAAAACCTGCGAAAAACAAATCAGTGATAATGGAGGGATCTCATATAAAGTTACTTATGAATATGATATAGGCAGTATAACATATTATGGGGTTTATTCTGTTGATCTGCGTTTTGCAAATCGTTTCGGAATAAATATAAAGCACCCGGAAGGAAAAAGGATACCGGTTTATGTTGATGAACAGTCTAATTCGGTATCAAAGCTTGCGGATACTCCTTCCGAGTATCCGGGATTTTATATTATTTTAATAATAGCATTCGGATTTATAATAATAATATATGACATAGTATTTATTATCAGATGCAGAGACGGTTATTTTTATGTCTACAAAAATAATGGTTTCAATAAGTTTGTTAAAAAGTCAAACTTCGAGTAACGGAGGAAATATATGTTCAGAGATGTTGTAAGAAAAAAGCAAAAGTTGAATGAAGATGAATGTATCTCTATACTTAAAACTGAAAAAAGAGGGGTACTGTCCGTTATAGGTGACGATGGTTACCCTTATGGTATGCCTCTTAATCATTTTTATAATGAAGACGACGGGAAAATATATTTCCACAGCGGAAAAACAGGTCATAAAATAGATGCTATGAGATCATGCGAAAAAGCATCATTTTGTGTATATGACAGCGGAATAAAAAGCCCTGACAGTTGGATTCTGAATTTTAAAAGTGTAGTAGTTTTCGGCAGGATAGAATTTATAGAAGACAATTCAAAAGCTATAGAAATAAGCCGTCAGCTTAGTTTAAAATTTACTGATGATGAAGAATATATAAACAGGGAGATAAAAAATTTCGGGGATAAAGTTCTGGTGTTTGCACTTGTACCCGAACATATAACAGGAAAACGTGTAAACGAATCATAGGGTGACAGTATGGATAAATTCAAGCTTGTTTCGGATTATAAGCCTACAGGTGATCAGCCGCAGGCAATAGAAGCTATTGTAAACAGTATAAAAGCAGGAAATCGTGAGCAGACACTTTTAGGTGTAACAGGCTCAGGAAAAACTTTTACTATGGCAAATGTTATAGCACAGCTTAACCGTCCTACACTTGTTTTAGCACACAATAAAACTCTTGCCGCACAGCTTTGCGAGGAATTCAGGGCATTTTTCCCTGATAATGCGGTAGAATATTTTGTGTCATATTATGACTATTATCAGCCCGAAGCATATGTACCAACTACCGATACTTATATCGAAAAGGACAGTGCCATAAATGATGAAATAGATAAACTCCGTCATTCTGCTACGCTTGCACTTTCTGAAAGACGTGATGTTATCATAGTAGCGAGTGTATCATGTATATATTCTTTGGGAAGTCCTATTGATTATCGTAATATGGTAATATCTTTGCGTCCGGGAATGGAAAAATCCCGTGACGAACTTCTTAAAAAACTTGTAGAGATACAATATGAAAGAAATGACATAGATTTTACAAGAAATAAATTCAGAGTACGCGGAGATGTAGTGGAAATTTTCCCTGCATATTCCTCAGATAAGGTCATCAGGGTAGAATTTTTCGGTGACGAAATAGACAAAATTACTGAACTGAATCCTGTTACAGGAGAAGTAAAGGCACAGCTTCGTCATGCGGCAATATATCCGGCATCTCACTATATCGTTCCTAAAGATAAAATTGATATTGCTGTAAAGGAAATTGAAAATGAACTTGATGAAAGAGTTAAATTTTTCACAGAACGGGGAAAACTGATCGAAGCTCAGAGAATAGAACAGCGTACAAGATACGATATAGAAATGCTGAATGAAATAGGCTTTTGTAAGGGTATAGAAAATTATTCCCGTGTGCTTTCCGGCAGAGCCCCAGGTTCAGAACCGTATACACTCCTCAGTTATTTTCCGGAGGATTATCTTTTGTTTGTGGATGAATCGCACGTTATGCTGCCGCAGGTAAGAGGAATGTACGGAGGTGACAGGGGAAGAAAACAAAACCTTGTGGAATACGGGTTCAGACTTCCTTCAGCTTATGATAACCGTCCTTTGAATTTTGATGAATTCTACGGCAGGATAAATCAGGCTGTATTTGTGAGTGCTACTCCGGGAGATTTTGAGCTTGAAAAAAGTGCTGTTGTTGCAGAGCAGGTAATAAGACCTACAGGACTGCTTGATCCCGATATAAGTGTGCGTCCTGTTGAGGGACAGCTTGATGACCTTATATCTGAAATAAATATGCGTACCGAAAAGGGTCAGAGAACTCTTGTGACAACAATGACTAAGAAAATGGCAGAAGATCTTACAGATTATTTCACTAAGATGGGTATAAAAGTAAGGTATATGCACCATGATATTGAAACTGTTGAGCGAATGGAAATAATAAGGGATCTGAGACTGGGAGAATTTGATGTTTTAGTGGGAATAAATCTGCTAAGAGAAGGACTTGATATTCCCGAAGTATCCCTTGTGGCAATACTTGACGCAGATAAAGAGGGTTTCCTGAGAAGTGAAAGATCGCTTATACAGACCATAGGCAGAGCCGCAAGAAATGCCGACGGTATGGTAATAATGTATGCCGACAGTGTCACAGATTCTATGGAAAGGGCTATAACCGAAACTCAGAGACGCAGAAGCATACAAATGGAATATAATGAAGAACATGGTATAGTACCCAAGACCATAACAAAGAAGGTCAATGACATAATCGAAATATCCTCAAAGACAGAGGAAAAAATAAAGGGCAGGAAAAAACTTACCCGTGCAGAACGTGAAAAGCTTATTGAACAGCTTACAAAGGAAATGAAAGCCGCTGCAAAGCTTCTTGAATTTGAACACGCCGCCTACCTTCGTGACAAGATAAAAGAACTTCAGGGATGAATAAATATCTGAAAGGGGAATATTTATGGATATTCAGGGACTTGACAAAATTAAAAAAACGGATAATAATGAAAAAGAAGAGATCAGGGTGACAGGTCTGGATTTTAACAAAAAGCCTGATATTTCTGAAAGTACGGCATCAAAAAGCTTTGATTTTATAAAGAAACTTGAAAATGATCCGTCAGAATCACAGGAGCATGGTGTAACAGGGCTTGAGTTTATAAATAATAAAGGTACACTTTCAGATGCTTCATCAGTAACTGGTCTTGATTTCATCAGTCGTGAAGGAGAGGGTAACAGCGACACAAAATCTCCTGAGGGGCTGGATTTTATAAAACAGCTGAATTTCAGCGACATGGGTATAATACGCCATGATGAATGATATATGTACTCAGCATATATCCGAAAATAAGTAAAGAGGGGAAAAAGGCTTGGCGAAAAAAGAAGAAAAACAGGTCTACGGAAATGAAAGTATAACAGCTCTCAGAGGTGCAGACAGAGTAAGAAAACGTCCCGCAGTAATATTCGGTTCAGACGGGATAGAGGGATGTCAGCATTCCGCTTTTGAGATACTTTCAAACTCGATAGACGAAGCAAGAGAAGGTTACGGCAAGGAGATAATCATTACCCGTTTTAATGACCATTCGATTGAAATTGAGGATTTCGGACGAGGTATTCCTGTTGATTATAACAGGAATGAAGAAAGATATAACTGGGAACTGGTTTTCTGTGAGCTTTATGCAGGCGGCAAATATAATAATAATGAAGCCGAAAACTATGAATTTTCACTCGGACTTAACGGTCTGGGACTTTGCTCTACACAATATTCTTCGGAATATATGGATGTAGAGATACATCGTGATGCCACAAAATTCACACTGCATTTTGAGCATGGTGAAAATGTGGGAGGATTAAAAAAAGAAGATTACAGCGGCAAAAAAACAGGTACAAAAATACGCTGGAAGCCTGATATTGAAGTATTTACCGATATAAACATCACAGATGAATATTTTATTGATACGATACACCGACAGGCTATAGTAAATGCAGGAATACGCTTTTTATACCGCACAGAAAAAAGCGAGGGCGGTTTTGAGGAAAAAGAGTTTATTTATCAGAACGGTATCGAAGACCATGTAAAAGAAATAGTCGGAGAGGATTCACTTTCAACAGTGCAGTTCTGGCAGGCTGAAAGAATGGTTCGTGACCGTGAGGATAAGCCTGAATACAAGGTGAAAATGAATATAGCTCTTGCATTTTCAAATAAGGTATGTATGCAGGAATATTATCATAATTCATCATGGCTTGAATACGGCGGTGCACCGGAAAAGGCAGTAAAAAATGCCCTTGTATATTCGATAGATAATTACCTTAAATCTAATTCAAAATATACAAAAAACGAGGCAAAGATAAATATTGATGATGTAAAGGACTGTCTTGTAATAGTAATATCATCATTTTCGAGTGTTACATCATATGAAAACCAGACTAAAAAGGCTATAAATAACAAGGGCATACAGGATGCTATGACAGAATTTCTTCGTCATCAGCTTGAGGTATATTTTATAGAAAACAAGTTTGATGCCGAGAAAATAGCAAATCAGGTGCTTATCAATAAGAGAAGCCGTGAAAGTGCCGAAAAAACAAGACTGAACATAAAAAAATCCCTTTCAGGAAATATGGATATGACAGGCAGGGTTGCAAAATTCGTTGACTGTCGTTCAAAGGATAAATCCGAAAAGGAATTGTTCATAGTGGAGGGCGATTCGGCTCTTGGTGCTTGTAAACAGGCGAGAAATCCCGATTTTCAGGCTATAATGCCTATCAGGGGTAAGATACTCAACTGTCTGAAAGCCGATTATAACAAAATATTCAAAAGTGAAATAATAACTGATCTTTTAAGGGTACTCGGATGCGGAGTTGAAGTCAAATCAAAAGCGAATAAAGACCTTGCAACATTTGATCTTGAACAGCTTCGCTGGAATAAGATAATATTCTGTACCGATGCTGATGTTGACGGTTTCCATATAAGAACACTTCTTCTCACTATGGTATATCGTCTTGCACCAACTCTTATCAGGGAAGGAAAGGTGTATATCGCAGAATCACCGCTTTATGAAATAACTTCGGGTGAGAAGGTTTATTTTGCATATAATGAAGCTGAAAAGGAAAAATTTATAAAAGAAATAGGAAATAAAAAATTCACTATTCAGCGTTCAAAGGGACTTGGTGAAAACGAACCGGAAATGATGAGTTTGACAACAATGGATCCGTCTACACGCCGTCTGATAAAAATAATGCCTGAGGATGCAGAACTTACAAGTCAGATGTTCGATATACTTTTGGGAGATAATCTTGCGGTAAGACGTGAATATATCGTTGAAAACGGAGCGGATTATATTGAAGCCGCAGATGTATCCTGATAAGAACAAAAAATATTTTAGCGTACTGTCGGTCTGTTTTTCAGCAGATCGGCTGTATGTCTTAATAGGAGAATAATAATGGCAAGAAAAAAAACATCGAAAAAGCAGTCCTCAGCACCAAAGATACAAGGATATATTGCAGGTGCAGGAGAAATTGTTGAGGAAAATATCGTGTCAACCCTGAAAGGCAATTTTATGCCGTATGCAATGAGTATAATACTAAGCCGTGCGATACCTGAGATAGACGGCTTCAAACCCTCACACAGAAAACTGCTTTATACAATGTATAAAATGGGACTGCTTGGTTCTGTAAGAACCAAATCGGCAAATATTGTGGGTCAGACGATGCGTCTTAATCCTCATGGAGATGCTGCGATATATGATACTATGGTACGTCTTAGCAGAGGATATGAAGCACTTCTTCATCCGTATGTGGATTCAAAGGGAAACTTCGGAAAATTCTACAGCCGTGATATGGCATGGGCGGCATCAAGATATACCGAGGCAAAACTTGACCCGATATGCAACGAGCTTTTTCGGGACATAGACAAAGATACTGTTGATTTTATCGATAACTATGACAATACAATGAAAGAGCCGTCACTTCTCCCTGCGTCATTTCCGAGTGTGCTTGTAAATGCAAACACAGGTATAGCGGTAGGTATGGCAAGCTCAATATGTTCCTTTAACCTTGCGGAAGTATGCCGCACAACAATAGAGTTACTGAGGAATCCCGATCATGATATTATGTCAACACTTGTTGCACCTGATTTTACTGGAGGAGCACAGATAATATATGACAAAAAGGCTATGGAGAGCATATATGAAACAGGCAGAGGAAGTATACGTTTGAGAGGACGCTATACTTATGATAAATATGCCAACTGTATTGATGTACTTTCTATTCCTCAGACTACAACAAGTGAAGCTATAATCGAAAAGGTAATAGAACTTGTGAAGGCAGGTAAAATAAAGGATATAGCCGATATAAGAGATGAAACGGGTATAGACGGTCTTAAAATAACGATAGACCTGAAGCGTAATGTAAATCCCGAAAAGCTTATGTCAAAGCTTTATAAGATGACACCTCTTGAAGATACTTTTTCCTGTAATTTCAATGTACTTATAGCAGGTACACCGAGGGTACTCGGAGTCAGGGAGCTTCTTAACGAATGGTCTGCATTCCGTATAGAATGTGTAAGAAGAAGAACATATTTTGACCTGCATAAAAAGATGGATAAGCTTCATCTGCTGAGAGGTCTTGAAAAGATACTTCTTGACATTGATAAAGCAATCAAAATAATAAGAAATACAGAAGAAGAAGAAAAGGTAATCCCTAATCTTATGGAGGGCTTTGAAATAGACGAAATTCAGGCTGAATATGTAGCGGAAATAAAACTCCGTCACCTGAACAGAGAATATATTTTAAAGCGTACAGAGGATATATCCCAGCTTGAAAAGGAAATAGCAAATCTTGAGTCTATTCTTGCAAGCAAAACGAAAATCAAAAATATAATCATCCGTGAGCTTTCCGAGATAGCAGAAAAATATGGTCAGCCGAGAAGAAGTATGATCATATATGCGGACGAAATAGATGACGAAGAAGTAGTTCAGGAAGTGCCTGATTATCCTGTAAATCTGTTTTTCAGCAAAGAGGGATATTTCAAGAAAATAACTCCCCTGTCACTCAGAATGAGCGGAGAACATAAGCTCAAAGAGGGGGATGAAATAACTCAGCATATTGAAACAACAAACAATACAGACCTTATATTCTTTTCGGATATGGCAAAGGCATATAAGGCAAAGGCAGCGGATTTTTCTGATACAAAAACCAGTGTGCTTGGAGATTATATACCGTCAAAACTTGAATTTGAAAACGGTGAATCGGCTGTTTATATGATAGCTACAAAGGATTACAGCGGATATGTATTTTTTGTATTTGAAAGCGGAAAAGTTGCAAAAGTACCGCTTGAATCATATGCCACAAAAACAAACCGCAAAAAACTTACGGGTGCGTACAGTGACAAGGAAAGGCTTTCGGCAATATGTTATGTTCCCGATGATGAAAGCGATATAGTTATCATTTCTACCTCCGGCAGAGCACTTGTTATCCGTTCAGGAGATCTTATGGCAAAGGCTACCAGAACAACTCAGGGTGTTGCTGTTATGAAACAGAAAAAAGGACATCGTGTTATTTCTGCAAGACTGCTTACAGAGGGTATTTTAAGCGATCCCGAACGATACAGAGCTAAAACACTCCCCTCAATGGGGCAGTTTCCACGCTCCAGAGAGGGTGAGCAGATGAGTTTTAGCGATACATGATATTGTACCGTGACAGAATTATTTATTATTTCTGCGAAAAAAGCAGATGTGAACGGTCATATTCTGCGGTGATATTTTATCGTGCAGGGAAAACCGTTCTGTAATAGTATATGCAAAATATCCGATTTAATTATAAAAACTTATTAAAAACAAATAATTCTTTCTTTAAAGCACTTGATTTTCTATTTGCTATGTGTTATCATAGTGAAGTATGTTAAGGAAAATTGAATGGAGGATTATACATAATGGGAATCTGGGAAATCGTAGTAGGAATACTTGTGCTTATTCTGTCGATAGTCATGGTAATAGTGATTATTCTTCAGGAGGGACATCAGGCAGGTCTTGGTACAGTAACAGGCGGAGCTGATTCGTTCCTTTCAAGAGGCAAAGCCCGTACAGCAGATGCTATATTTGCAAGAGTTACAAAGTATTGTGCGATAACCTTCTTTGTTCTGGTAGTTCTTTTGAATGCACTTTCATTCTTCGGAATAAGCGGTGATAAGGTAGACAGTGATGCACAAGTAAGTACATCAAGTGAAACAAGTGCAGTTGTTTCAACAGATGAATCAAAGGAAGAATCTTCGGAGACTTCAGCTGAGACATCGACAGGAGCATCAACTGAATCATCTGCTGAAACTTCAACCGAGACATCAACTGAAACATCTGCTCAAGCATCGGCAGAGACATCAGCTGAAACATCCGCTGAAGCTTCAACCGAGGCATCAACTGAAACATCTGCTGAAGTTTCGACTGAGGAATCAGCTGAAACATCCGTTGAAGAATCAACAGAAGCAGAATAATATCAGAGAAAGAAATTTTATCTACGATCAAACGGCATCTTCAATGTATATTGTTGGAGATGCCTGTTTTTTAAGGTGGAATTAAAGATGAATATTCCTGAAAGTGTAAAAAAAATAATAAACACCTTAGAGACAGCAGGATTCAGTGCATATGCCGTCGGAGGTTGTGTGAGGGATAAACTTATGGGTAAACAGCCGCATGACTGGGATCTTTGTACATCTGCAAGACCGGAAGAAATTCTGACTGTACTCGGTAAGAACAATGTTATTGAAAGCGGTCTGAAACATGGCACTGTTACAGTTAAATTTGACGGAGAGCTTTATGAAATAACCACATTCCGCACAGACGGAGAGTATCTTGATAACCGCCGTCCCGAAAGTGTGACATTTGTTACAACGGTTGAAGATGACCTTTCAAGAAGAGATTTTACAATAAATGCTATGGCGTATAATCCGTCAGAAGGACTGAAAGACCTTTTCGGAGGACAGGAAGATATTTCTTCCGGTATAATACGCTGTGTGGGAGATCCTGAAAAGCGTTTTGACGAAGATGCTTTGAGAATACTCAGAGCTTTGCGTTTTTCATCAAGATTTGGGTTTGAAATAGAGCCTGCGACACTGAAAGCCGCAAACAAAAAAGCATATCTTCTTAATAATATTTCTGCTGAGAGAATAGCATCGGAGCTTCTTATGATACTTGACGGAGATTATGCGGCAAGGGTACTTCTGGATCATACAGGAATACTTAGTGTTATAATCCCTGAAATCAAGGAAACTATCGGATTTTTACAACATAATCCCCATCATATCTATGATGTGTGGCAGCATACAGTTAAAGTAGTGGAATATGCTCCGAAGGGAAAAGTATTCCGTCTTTCAGCACTTTTTCACGATATAGGAAAGCCTTATTGCTTTACACAAGACGAAAAGGGAATAGGACATTTTCACGGTCACCCCGAAGTCAGTGCAGAAATGGCAGTAAAGATAATGAAAAGACTTAAATTGGATAATAAAACAATATCCGATGTTGAAGTCCTTATACGTTACCATGACAGAAGACCGCCTGCCGATGACAAAGGCGTGAGAAAATTCATTTCAAGCGTAGGCAAGGAAAATTATCTGAAAGTCCTTGAACTGAAAAAAGCAGATGCAAAAGCACAAAATCCGAGGATGCTCGAAGAAAAGCTCAAATATATTGAGGACCTTGAAAAGAAATGCATGGAGCTTACATCAGGCGGTGATGAATTTAATCTCCGTACACTGAAAATAAGCGGAAATGATCTTAAATCCATAGGATTAAAGGAAGGCAGACAGATAGGAGAAACACTTAAACATTTGCTTAATTGTGTTGTAGACGGTGCAATCGAAAATGAATATGAAGCATTAATGACGGAAGCAAAAAATTTTTTAGGACATTAAAAAGCGGAGAAATGATAAAATGGATTACAGATTAAATCTCGGAAGCTGGAATAAGGTTTTTGTTGTTCCGGGTGAAATTGTAGATAAACATCTTAAACTTGCCGGAGCGGCACAGCTGAAAGTTTTGTTGTGGGTTCTGCGTCATGCCGGAGAAAATTTTACGGTAGAAGATATAGCATCATCTCTTACAATGCAGCCTGCTGATGTCAGGGATAGTATGCTTTACTGGACAGAAACAGGGGTAATATGCGTAAATGAAGGAGAGATAACTCCCTCGCAACCTGTTTATGAAGAACCGGAAATACCCATCCGGACAGAAGTAACGGAGAAAAAAGAAGAAATTTCTGTTACTTCTGATAAAAAAGAGGAAATGAAAGAGGAAGAACCGAAAGAAAAGAAACCTGCAAGAGTTCTTTCAGCACCTGTTAAGCCTGATATGAAATATCTCACAAAGCGTATTGATGAAGATGAAAATATAGCGTTTCTTATGCGTACAGCCGATGAAATATTCGGCAGGACAACAGGTACGAATGAAAAGGCAACACTTCTTATGATACTTGAATCATTCGGATTGCCTGTTGAAGTAATAATAATGCTTTTGAGATATACCTCAGAGATAGGGAAGTGTAATGTAAGATACATAGAAAAAGTTGCTATAAACTGGGCTGATGAAGAAATAACGACTGTTCCTCAGGCTGAGGAGAAAATACGTCTGATAACGAGCGGAAGAAATGCAGCGGTAAAAATACAGTCCATAATCGGAGTGGATAAACATTCGCCCACCGAGAGAGAAGTAAGTTATGCGGAGAAATGGATAAATACATGGAAGTTTACTGATGATATGATACGTCGTGCGTATGAAATATGTATGGATGCAAAATCAAAATATATTCCAAAATATGTTGATTCCATACTCAGCCGCTGGCAAAAATCAGGTATCACTACAATAGAACAGGTCGATGCAGACCAAAGCAGCAAAGGCAATAAGAAAGAACCTGTCAAGAGCGGATATGAAGCTACATATGATATAGCCGCCTATGAAAGCAGAAGTGTTGTAGATGATGACGAGGAGGATTGATTATGGGGTACAGTTCCGATGTATTCCGTGAAGCACAGTCAGTCATCAATCTGAGACGGCTTCGTGCAACGGATGAACTTGAAAAAAGAAGAAAAATATTATTTGCAGATTGTCCGAGAGCAAAGAAAATAGAATCCGAGCTTGCAGGCATATTTGTAGAGGCAGGCAAGATTGTAGTCAGCAAAAATAATGTTCGTTCATCACTTGAACAGCTGATGAAAAAAAGTCTTGATTTGCAGGAAGAACTGAAAGGAATACTAAAGGAAAAGCAACTTCCCGAAAATTACCTTGAGGAATGGTATAAATGTGATAAATGCAGTGATACGGGATTTGTTGACGGAATAATGTGCAGCTGTTTGAAGGATACTATGAAAAAGATCTCATATGACCGTCTTAATAAATCATCACCGCTGAAATTGTGCAGCTTTGAAAGCTTCGATACCGGTTATTATTCGGATCTGCCCATTAATGGAACGGGTAAATCACCGAGAAAATTTATGGAATCGGTATACAGATACTGTCTGAAATATGCTGATAAATTTGATGAAAACTCGGCAAGTCTGCTTTTTCAGGGAGGTACCGGACTGGGAAAAACACATCTTTCCCTTGCAATAGCAGGTTCGGTCATTGAAAAAGGCTATGGAGTGATATATGTATCCGCACCCGACATTTTTTCACGTCTTGCTAATGAACAGTTCAGAGGAGGATATGAAGAAAGGGGAATTACAGAGGGATTGCTGACCGATTGTGACCTTCTGATACTTGATGATCTTGGAACGGAGTATCAGTCAAAATATACTGTTTCATCAATGTATAATATCCTTAACACGAGGCTTTTAAAACAAAAGCCGACAATAATAAGCACAAATCTTACCATAAATGATATGCAGGAAATTTATGGTGTGCGTGTTGTTTCAAGGATAATCGGAATGCTTGACAGAATTGAATTTGTAGGCAGCGATATAAGGCAGATACTGCGAAATAAAAAACAATAACGGGGGAATTGAGAAATGTCAGTAATTATTACAGCAGACAGCACTTGTGATCTTAATAAGGAGCTTATAAAAAAATATGATGTAGCTTATACACCGCTCCACATTGTTTTAGGCGAGAAAAGCTATGAAGATGGCGTGAATATCAACCCTAATGAAATTTATAAAAATTTTGAGGCTACAGGTGTACTTCCTAAGACTTCCGCAGTAAATGTCGGTGAATATATTGAATTTTTTAAAAAATATACCGACAAAGGCGACAGTGTTGTACACATAAATCTCGGTTCTGCATTATCTTCATCATATCAGAATGCCTGCACAGCTGCACTTGAGTTTGAAAATGTATATCCCATAGATTCATGTAACCTTTCGACAGGTTCGGGACATCTTGTGATAGAGGCAGCAGAAATGGCGGCTAAAGGTATGGAGGCAAAAGAAATTGCCGAAAAACTTAAAAAAATGACTTCAAAGGTACACTCAAGTTTTATAATCGATAAGCTGAATTATCTTCGTGCAGGAGGAAGATGCTCGACTCTTGCCATGCTCGGAGCAAATCTTTTACAGCTGAAACCGTGTATTGAAGTAAATAATAAAGACGGCTCAATGACAGTAGGCAAAAAATACAGAGGTCGTCTTGATAATGTTCTTATACAGTATGTTGATGAAAAGCTCGCACAGTATGAAGATATACGCACAGATAAGATCTTCATCACACACGCCGGTATAGGTGATGATCATGTAAAGAACGTATATGATCATGTGAAATCAAAGGGGATTTTTGAAAATATTTATATTACAAGGGCAAGCTGTACTATTTCATCGCATTGCGGGCCGGGTACATTGGGAATACTTTTTATGACAGAATAACCGCTGCCGTGCCGGCAATGTCATTAACTTAAGGCTGTCACCCTGTCATTCTGAGCGAAGCGAAGAATCCTTCCGGAACAACCACTTTGCTGAAAAAGATCCTTCGCTTACGCTCAGGATGACATGGAATTGCTTTATTGTGCTATTTCAGAAAACTGATTGTCTGTCATTCTGAGGTGTGCCCGTAGGAAATGCCTTTGGGGCACAAAGCAACGAAGAATCTTTTCGGAATAACTGATTTACTCAAAAGGAGTGGAAAATATGGATAAGGAGCTTAATGAAATTATACTTTCAGCATTGAAAAATCAGGATAAACCTATAGACAGAAGAGATCTGCAAATACTTTGCAATTCTCCTGAAACAGAGGAATTCAATAATTCATTATCTTATCTCAAAACAAAGGGAAAGATAATTATTGACCGTAAAAAAGTGGGATTGCCTTCTGTTATGGGATATTTGCCTGCAACAATACTAAGGTGTGCAAAAAGCTTTTGTTTTGCAAAGCCGCTGGAAGGACTTACAGAGGATTTGTTTATACATGGTGCAGCATCAAAGGGAGCAATGCCCGGAGATGTTGTAATGCTGAAAAATATCACGGCATCAGAAAAGGGTTTTTCAGCTGATGTTTACGAGATACTTGAAAAGGGTACAAGAATAATAACAGGAAAAATAGACCGACCCGACAGCAAATTCGGAAAAGCTGTCATTGTGCCTGATACAGGATTTGCATATTCTATAAAAGTGGTAAAAGGCGGAGAGCTTAAAAGTAAAGTCGGTGATAAGGTCAAAGCGTCTGTATATTATGACCCGAATGACAGAACAGTATATGCAAGGGTAATAAAAGTATACGGAAGAAGTAATTCCGCTAAAATATGTTCGGATGCAATAATAGACAGCTATGGTATACCGACAAAATTTCCTGTAACAGTAAAGCACGAGGCGGCAATAAAAGCTGCTCAGCCTATAACCGATGAGGAAGCTGCAAAACGTCTTGACCTTACTGATGAACCTATATTCACCATTGACGGAGCAGATGCAAAAGACCTTGATGATGCTATAAGTGTTAAGAAATTAAGTGACGGCTGGGAACTCGGAGTCCACATTGCAGATGTTTCACATTATGTTACAAGCGGCAGCAGACTTGATGATGAAGCAAGACAAAGGGGAACATCCGTATATTTTGCAGACAGAGTTATACCCATGCTGCCTGTAGAGCTTTCAAACGGCTGCTGTTCTCTTAATGCAGGCACAAGAAAGCTTACATTTTCGGCTATAATGAAACTTAATGCAAATGCTGATCTTGTAGATTACCGTTTTGAAAAAAGTATAATAAATTCAAAGGTAAGGGGAGTTTACAGTGAGGTAAATGCCATATTTGACGGCACAGCCTCACAGGAACTTGTTGATAAATATTCTCCTGTTGCAGAAGGACTTACTGCCGCCAGAGAACTTGCACAGATTCTTAAACAGAAATCACACCGCCGTGGAGAACTGGAAATAGAAACAACTGAACTGCGTTTTGTTCTGGATGAAAAAGGTGTATGTGTAGGTGTAGCCCAAAGAGAAAGGGGCGAGGCTGAGGAACTTATCGAGCAGTTTATGATAACGGCAAATAATGCAGCGGCACTTTATGCGAAAAGTGCAGGCATACCGTTTGTATACAGAGTACACGAGCCTCCGGATGAAGAAAAGCTGTATTCACTTTCAGAGCTTGCAGCTGCCTGCGGGTTGCAGACAAGGAGAATAAAAGAGGGTGTAAGACCAAGTGATTTTGCTGCTTTGATAGAAAGTTCAAAGGATACGAAATATTCAAAGCTTATCTCGATGCAGGTACTCCGAACTATGTCAAAGGCAAGATATGACCCCAGACCGTTGGGACATTTCGGATTGTCGCTGACTGATTATTGTCATTTCACTTCACCTATAAGAAGATACCCTGATACTTCGATACACCGTATACTTACCGATCTGATAAGCGGTGTTCCGGTTGATAAGATAAAATCAAAATATGAGGAATTTGCCTCTGATTCATCGAAGCTTTCAACAGAATTTGAGATAAGGGCTGTAAAGGCTGAACGTGATGCGGAAAAATGTTATGCTGCGGAATATATGCTTGCACATATCGGAGAAAAATATGCCGGAGTTGTGTCCGGAGTTACCGTTAAGGGCATATTCATAATGATACCAAGCGGTATAGAAGGTTTTGTTGACCTTCTTTCGCTTGCAGACACTCAGTATGAATTTGACGGCAAAACAACCATAACCGACAGAAAAAGCGGCACAAAATTTTCGATAGGTGATGAAGTGATGATCGAGGTTGACAGTGCTGATGTATCGGCAGGAACTGTTGATTTTGTTCTTGCAGATGAAGAATAATTAACTGTGCGGAGTATACCCGTATCATCGGGTATACTCTTGTTTTTGAGGGCTGAAAAATGAATTATACGGATGTCAGAATTATTTCCGCAAAATCGGATGAAATAGAAATAAACAGACGTGAACTTGCTTTAAGATTAAAAACAGATATGGATTTTGCAGATAAAGCTTTATCGGAATGCAGTCAAAAGCTTATGGATGTGATCACCTACAGATGTGCATATATAAGGACTGATATTTCAATCAATGAAAATAATATATGTGACCTCGGATTTGCAAAGATAAAAAGTGTAAATCTTGCAAAAAATCTTAACGGATGCAGTGAAGCTTTTATAATTGCGGCAACTGCCGGAATAGGAGTTGACAGGCTTCTGTCGAAGCTTAAAATAATATCACAGGCACAGTATTATATGACAGATGCCATTGCTTCGGCTGCAATCGAAAGCTTTATGGATCATGCATCTGATAAATTGTCTGTGGGACTGAACTGTGCACCACGTTTCAGTCCGGGGTACGGTGATTTACCCTTGAGCTTACAAACTCCTTTGCTTGAAAGACTGAATGCACAGTCACTTTTAGGAATAACCCTTGATTCATCATTACTTATGACACCGATGAAATCTATTACAGCAATAATGGGGATAAAAAAATGAAAAAAATAACCGAACTTATAAAAGAAAAAAGAATATACTTTGACGGGGGAACAGGAACAGTTCTTCAAAGTATGGGACTGCCGGCAGGTCAGTCACCGGAACTCTGGAATATCACTTCACCTGAAAAAATAATATCTCTTCATAATATGTATTTTGATGCAGGTGCAAATATTGTAAAGACAAATACATTCGGCATAAACCGTGTTAAGTTTGAAAATTACCGTGAACTTATCGGGGCTGGAATAAAATGTGCCAAAAAGGCGGCAGAAGGCAGAGAAGATGCATATGTAGCATTTGATATGGGGCCTACGGGTCAGCTGCTTGAACCTTTGGGTCAGCTTAAATTTGAAGAAGCCGTTTCGATTTTTGCGGATAATGTAAAAGCAGCAGTATCAGTTGGTGTTGATCTTATACTTATAGAAACTATGAACGACAGCTACGAAACAAAAGCGGCTGTTCTTGCGGCAAAGGAAAACAGTGATCTTCCTGTATTCGTTACAAATGTATATGATGCCGCAGGAAAACTTATGACAGGTGCAGACCCTGAAGCGATGATCACTATGCTTGAGGGATTGAGGGTAGATGCTTTGGGCATCAACTGTTCGCTCGGGCCTGATGTAATGCTGCCGATAGTAAAGCGTCTGAAAGATTATTCATCGATTCCTATAATTGTAAATCCTAATGCAGGACTTCCCGAAGTGAAAGACGGTAAGACAATATATAATGTCGGAAAAGAAGAATTTTCCGATTATATGGTAAAGATAGCAGAAGGGGGAGGAACAATACTCGGAGGATGCTGCGGCACAACACCCGAATATATAAAAATGACTGTTGAAAAAACGAAGTCTTTGCCATATTCACTTCCCGAAAAGAAAAATTATACCTGTGTATCATCATATACCCATGCAGTATTTATCGACAAACAGCCTATCCTTATCGGTGAAAGAATAAACCCAACAGGAAAATCAAAGCTAAAAGCCGCATTGAGAAATGATGATCTTAATTATATACTTAACGAAGGTATAAAACAGACAGATGCAGGGGTACATATACTTGATGTAAATGTGGGACTGCCTGAAATAGATGAAGCTGCAATGCTTGTAAAATGTGTATCGGCACTTCAGGGAGTAACCGATTTACCTTTGCAGCTTGACAGCACAAATTTTGATGCAATGGAAAAGGCTATGCGTATATATAACGGAAAGCCTCTTGTAAACTCCGTAAACGGTACAGAGGAAAGTATGGGAAAAGTGTTTCCTCTTGTACAGAAATACGGTGGTGGAATTATTGCACTTACCATCGATGAAAGCGGAATTCCTGACACCGCACAGGGCAGAGTTGCTGTTGCAGAAAAAATAATAGAACGTGCCGCAAAATACGGCATCGACAAAAAGGAAATAATAGTTGACCCTCTTGCACTCACAGTTTCATCAAATCCTGAAAGTGCAATGATAACGATTGAATCAGTAAAAAAGATAAGGGAACTCGGTGTAAAGACAAGTCTGGGAATATCAAATATTTCATTCGGACTGCCGCAAAGAGAGATAATCACATCTACTTTTTACGCAAATGCCCTGCAAAGCGGTCTTAACTGTGCGATAATGAATCCTTTTTCACAGGCAATGATGCAGGTATATTATGCCTTCCGTGCATTATATATGCTTGACAGCGGATGTGCGGATTATATAACATTTGCATCTGCCGAAAGTACAGCTGTAACCAATAATGCCGTCGTACAGGAGCAGACACTTCATTCATCAATCGTAAAAGGTCTGAAAGAAAGTGCTGTGACACTTACAGCAGAGCTTCTTAAAACTACTGCTCCGCTTGATATAATAAACGGACATATTATACCTGCACTTAATGAAATAGGAACAGCATTCGAGCAGAAAAAAGCATATCTGCCTCAGCTGCTTATGAGTGCTGATGCAGCATCTGCCGCTTTTGAGGAAGTTAAGAAACAAATACCTACAGAACAGTCGGACAGCAGTAAGGCTATAGTTCTGGCTACCGTAAAGGGAGATATACACGATATAGGAAAAAACATAGTAAAAGTTCTTATGGAGAGTTACGGCTTTACTGTATATGACCTCGGACGTGATGTTGCACCTGAAACGATAGTAAATTGTGCTGTTGAACATTCATGCAAGCTTGTAGGACTTAGTGCCCTTATGACTACTACAGTACCGTCAATGGCGGAAACGATAAAATTACTGAATAAAACAGACCCGTCTGTTAAAGTTATGGTGGGGGGAGCTGTGCTGAATCAGGAATATGCTGATATGATAGGAGCTGATTTCTACGGGGCAGACGCAATGGACAGTGTACGCTATGCCGAAAAATTTTATAAAGGCTGAAAACATTTTTTAAGTTACAAAAGCATAAGCATTAACATCCGGAATAAAATCATCAGGGAGTGTCAATGCTTATGAAAAAAATTATCAGCACACCGTTTTCCGTAAAAAAGCCCTTTGAAGATTCATTGTTTGGCAGAAAGCCTTTATTTTTTGTATTTGTTGCCACTTTGATCCTTGGAATAGCGGCAGGGGCATTCGCCGGCAGGGGTGCTGATGATGAACTGATGAAAAACCTGGATATTCTGTTTCTCACAAATTATCGTGTACGCTGTACTCAGGGACTTGCCGATGCATTCATAGCATCATTTGCATCTGTATTCTTATTTTTACTGATACTTTTTTTATCTGGATTATCATTATGGGGATGCTGTATAAGTGTTATAATGCCTTTTATAAAAGGGTACGGCTACGGACTGAGTATAGGGTATTTATATATGAATTACGGGTTCAGCGGAATACTTTATAATCTGCTTGTGATTTTGCCGGGAGCATTTTTATGCTGTGCGGTAATATGTGCAGCGGCAAGAGAATCTACTCTTTCGTCATGGAGATTTATCTGTCAGTTCAGAAAAAAGCCTGCGAGCGAATCTCCGAATAGTCAGATGAAAAATTATATGCTTGCAATGATATGGCTTTTATTTTTGTCAGCAATTTCTTCGGTTACGGATATGATATTCTCGGTATTGTTTTCATGGATGTTCAGGTTTGGCTGAATACATGATAAAAAGTTTTTATAGGAAGTGCAAAAATGAATAAAAAACAAACAAGAAAATATACCCTTGGCGACTTTTTTGCGGGATATATTGAAAATATAGGAAAACTTACGCTTGTAAATGTTTTATTCTGTTTACCTGCGGCTGTATTCATGGTAATTCTTCTTCTGCTGAATATGGCAAGTCTGGTAAGTATTGCAGTAGTTTTTCTTATAATACCATTCATGTCACCATTTTTCAGCGGTATGCTGTATGTATGCAGCAAGGTGACACGAAAGGAAAAAATTGATGTATTGAAAGATTTTATAAAAGGCATAAAAGAAAATTTTATTTTCAGCCTGCTTAATTCAATTATAATTTATGTTATAACTCTTGGACTGAATATAACATTTTCATATTATCATACAGGTCTTGAAGGTGCTATGATGATAATGCTTTTTGTATTCAGTCTGTTGTTTCTTGTGTTTTTCATATGCTACGAAAACAGCTTTCTTACAATGATGGTGACTGTTGACCTGTCTTTTCCCGAGCTTGTTAAAAATTCGGTATTGCTTGTAGCAGGAGGATTGTTCGGACATATAAAAACTTTGATTTCATTTTCTATTTTAGGCATCATAATTTATTCGATAGTCATGTTTGCAGGTAACAATTCATTTCTTATCGCATCTGTTGCGGCACTTCTCACATTGTCGGTAATGCCTGTATTGTGTTCGTATATTGTTGTGTTCAACAGTTTTCAGACTGTTGAAAAGCAGATAATAGTTTCTGCCGAAGAAAAGAAGGAAACAGAAAATGTAAAAAAAGAAACAGTCAATACAACTGTTGATAAGGATGAACTTGAGAAACTTGCAAAAGGTGATCCGGAAGAATTTGTATTTCTTGACGGCAGGATGATAAAAAGAAAGTCAATCATAAAGATGCTTGAAAAACTGAATAATATAAATTTACCATAATTTGTATATACATGGTTGTTTGTAGTGTTGACTTTTGTGTTGTTTAGTTGTTTAATATAATCAGGGAGTAATTTTTTTTAAGGAGGTGAATATTTATGATGAAGGAACTTACAGGAAAAGGTGTATCAAATGGAATTGCAATCGGAAAGCTTTGGTTTTTCAAAAATTCACTTCTTGATATCCCTGATTATGAAGTGGATGATGTTGAACAGGAACTTAATAGATACCATAATGGTATGGAAGTTGCTAAAAAGCAGCTGGGAGAAATGTATGATAATGCCTGCCGCCGTGTTACAAAAGATGAATCTGTTATATTCAAAACGCATATAATGATACTTGAAGATTCAAAATTCGTACAGAATGTTGAAACACTTATCAGAAAACGTGTGAATGCAGAAGCAGCAGTATTTGAAGCGGCGATGAATCTGGCGAATATATTCAAACAGCTCAATGATGAATATTTCCGTGCAAGATGTAGTGACATAATAGATGCATCACATATACTTATGATGATACTTCAGAAGAAAAATGAAGGCATAGGAGATGTAAGCGATGATGAACCTGTGATAGTTGCCGCAACGGATCTTTTTCCGAGTGATACCATATCATTCAGCGAGGATAAGCTTTTAGGATTTGTTACAAACGACGGTTCACAGAATTCACATACATCGATCCTTGCTCGTACGATGGGTATCCCGTCTGTTATACAGATACATGAACCGCTCGCCGGTTATTCGGGAAAAACTGCTATAATTGACGGGCAGCTCGGAAGGGTTATAATTGACCCTGATATAAATACCCTCGCATTATATCAGGCAAAACGTGAAAGATATATGAATCATCAGCAAAGACTTAAAAATCAGATAGGACTTCCTTCTGTTACAAAGAATAAACAGTATATACGTTTATCTGCGGAAATAGGCAGACTTGAGGATATAGCCAAAGCAAAAGCAAATGATGCTGAGGGTATAGGTCTTTACCGCAGTGAAATGCTGTTTATGAAGCGTGATAAATGTCCTGACGAGGAAGAGCAGTATGAGATCTATTCCACATTTCTCAGAGCATTTGGAGATAAGGGAGTTTCTGTATGTACTCTTAACGGAGGTTCCGGGAAGGGCATGGATTATATTGACCTGCCGCATGAAAAAAATCCCTCACTCGGTTTTAAGGGTATAAGAATATCTCTTGGAAATCCTGATATACTGAGAACTCAGTTCAGGGCTTTATATCGTGCATCCGTAAACGGTAAATTATCCATACTTCTTCCAATGATAAGCAGTATGGAAGAAATAGATTATGTAAAACGGGAAGCGGAAAGTATAAAACGTGAGCTTAAACTGAAAAACATTCCTTTTGATGAAAATGTTAAGTTAGGAGTATTGGTGGAAACTCCTGCGTCTGCGATAATGTCGGATGAAATATGTAAACAGGTAGATTTTGTTACAATAAATACCGACAATCTTACACAGTATACTCTCGCTATGGACAGAGATAATCAAAAGCTTGCTGATTTTTACCGTCCTTATCATCCTGCTGTAAGAAGGCTTATAAAACTTACCATAGACAATGCACATAAAAATAATAAAAAAGTAGCAATAAGCGGTCAGCTTGCCGGTGATCCGGCAGCGACAGTTCATTTGCTTACTTATCGTGCCGATGAACTTATAATGATACCGTCAAATTTGTTAAAGATAAAGGCTATTGTTCGTGAGACCGACCAGACGGACATGAACAATATTCTTAAACTTTATGAAAACAATCGCTATCTTTGGTGAGAAGGCAGATATTTATATTTGTGTTGATATGTTTTCCCCTTCACTTTTTTGTGGAGGGGAATTTTTTATGTATTAATGCTTCGGTAAAATTGTTATATTACAAATTTTTGGCTGTTGACTGTATGGATTTTTTGTATTAAAATAAAAAATTAGGGGATTTTTGTCGAATTTCTATTTTGAGCAATAATAGGAAAATTATTTAGCCATAGATTTGAAAGGAACAGGTAAAACAAATGGAAGAATACAGGATCGGCATAGATGTAGGTTCAACGACCACAAAAATAGCTTTGCTTAAAGATGGTGAAATGATTTGCCATAAATACATAAGGCACTTTGCGAAGCAAAGGAAAAGTATCATTAAACTTATTGAGGAGATAAGACCTGAGCTTGATAATAAAAAATTCAAAGTCTGCCTTACAGGTTCGGGATCAAGGATACTGGCAGAGGCGATGTCCCTGCCTTTTACTCAAGAGGTTGTGGCAAATTCACTGGCACTTAAGGAAAAGTATCACAAAATAGGAACAGCTATTGAACTTGGCGGTCAGGATGCAAAAATTATTTTCTTTCGTGATGATGACAAAGGCGAACCGAGTGTTTACGATATGAGGATGAACGGAAGCTGTGCCGGAGGTACAGGTGCGTTTATAGATGAGGTAGCTACAGTTCTGGGAATTCCTGCTGAAAAGATGAACGAGCTTGCCTCAAAGGGAACAAGTGTCTATGATATATCAGGACGCTGTGGAGTTTTCGCTAAGACAGATATACAGGCACTTCTTAATCAGGGAGTAAAAAAATCCGATATTGCCCTTTCAAGCTACCACGCTATCGCAAAGCAGACTATCGGAGGTCTTTCACAGGGACTTGATATCAAGCCGCCGGTTGCTTTTGAGGGAGGGCCACTGACTTTCCACCCACGTCTTGGGGATGTATTTGTCGAGAGATTAAAGTTGAAAGAGAGTGACGTGATCGTTCCGGAATTTCCTGAGATAATGGTTGCTTTGGGTGCTGCATTGAGTATTGAAGAGATACACAGTGATTCCGACAGCTACACAGTGGATACTCTGCTGAAAAAGATAAACTCAGTGTCTGATAATAATGGGCTCAACGAATGTGGCAGGCTTTATTTTGACAGTGATGAGGAGCTTGAGGCTTTCAGAAAGAGAAATCCCCACAAAGAAGCTCCTGAATACGTACCTCACAAAGGAGAAACAGTCAACGCATATCTTGGTATTGATGCCGGCAGTACAACTACAAAGCTCGTTCTGATCAACGAAAATGAGAAAATAATAGATTCTTTTTATTCTTCCAACGAGGGCAGTCCGCTTAATGTAGCTAAAAAAGCTCTTCTTGCTATGTACGATAAGTACAAAGCGGCAGGAGCAAAACTGAATATAATTTCTGCGGCATCTACAGGCTACGGGGAATTTCTTTTTTCCAAGGCATTCCGTACCGAGTCACATATAGTGGAAACAGTAGCACACAGTCTTGCAGCATCAAAATTTGTTGAAGACCCAAGCTTTATTCTTGACATAGGCGGTCAGGATATGAAAGCTATATGGCTTGAAAATGGAATTATTACCAATATTGTTGTTAATGAAGCCTGCTCATCGGGATGTGGGTCATTTCTTGAGAATTTTGCCTCAACGCTTAAAATTGAGACAAAGGATATTGCTGAGAAAGCATTTACTTCTAAGCACCCTGCAAAGTTAGGCAGCAGATGTACTGTTTTTATGAACAGCAGCATAATAACCGAACAGAGAAACGGAAAACAGCCAAACGATATTATGGCAGGTCTTTGCCGTTCAATTATAGAGAATGTATTTACAAAAGTTATACGTGTGTCGAATATTGCTTCACTCGGTGAAAGGATAGTGGTACAGGGAGGTACTTTCCGAAATGATGCAGTTCTTCGTGCACTTGAGCAGTATGTAGGACGTGAGGTGATACGTGCACCGTACCCCGGGCTTATGGGGGCGATAGGCTCTGCTCTTACTGCAAAGGAAAAAGCGGATAAACCGGATTTTAAACATACATTTATATCTTACGATGAACTAAAGGATTTTACTTTCAAGCAAAATGCCAATTTGCCCTGTCCGTACTGTACAAATCACTGCAACAGAACAATACTTACTTTTTCAACAGGAGACAGCTGGGTGACTAATAACCGCTGTGAAAAGGGTGAGGTGACAGGTGATCCGAAAGACAGCAAGACACGTGATAAAATCAAGAAGATAAATGACAGCACCAATAAACCCTTCAATATGTATGAATACCGTCAGAAACTGCAAAATAAACAGTATGATTACGAAAAGCTGCTCGATAACGAAGAAACTGTAATTGGTATTCCAAGGGTACTGTACTTTTGGGAGGGTATGCCATTCTGGAGCACATTCTGGAAATCACTCGGATTTACTGTAAAGGTTTCTCCCATCAGCACACGAGCTATCTATGAAAACGGCATACACGCCGTACCAAGTGATACAGAATGTTTTCCTGCAAAGCTGGTTCACGGTCATATCAGAGAACTTGCAAAAATGAATGTGGACAGGATATTCATGCCTATTATTGTTGTTATGCCTTCTGAGAATACGGAGGAAACAAGTTTTTCACGCTGTGCTCTTGTTAAAGGTTATCCGATAGTTATCGGAAATTCGGATAATCCTGTAAGAAATTTTAACATAAAATTTGATTCTCCTTATTTTTACTGGTATTCTGATGAGGATAGGGAAAAACAGCTCTGCGAATACATGAATAAGGAATACGGCATAGATAAGGAGATCTGCCGCAAGGCAGTGGGATTTGCTTCTGCCGCTCAGAAAGAGTATGAAAAGCAGCTTAAAGCAAAGGGACAGGAAATCATAAATGAAGTAACGAAAAATAACAAATTTGCTGTTGTAATGGCAGGCAGACCATACCACAATGACCCGCTCGTTAACCATGAACTTCCGGAAATGCTTGTTAATATGGGAGTTCCAGTGCTCACTGCGGACAGTTTGCCTGATCTGAGCAAAACAGATCTCAGAAAATCAAGGATCGATATAGTAAATAATTTCCATGCGAGAATGCTCGGCTCGTCTATTCTTGCAGCTCAGAACGATAACCTTGAATACATACAGATCGTAAGTTTCGGCTGCGGTCACGATGCTGTTCTTTCGGATGAAATTGTAAGACTTATGAAAGAAATAAGCGGCAAAGCACCGCTGATATTAAAGGTGGATGAAAGTGATGCTCAGGGACCGCTAAGAATAAGAGTACGCTCCTTTATAGAAACGATAGAAAGGAAACGTGCAAAGAACATCAGACACGAGATCAAACCTCTGCCTGATCCGTATCCTGTAAAATACCTAAAAAAAGACAGAAAGGAAAAGGTTGTTCTTGTTCCAAACAGTTCGCACGCTTTCTGTCAGATAATGACAGCTGCTTTCCGTTCACAGGGAGTAAGGGCAGTTCCTTTGGATGTAGGTCGTGAGGAAGCAATAAGACTTGGAAAGAAGTATACCCATAACGATATATGTTTCCCTGCACAGATAGTAATAGGAGAGATACTTGGTGCTCTTAAAAGCGGGGAATATAATACTGATGAAGTAGCTGTAGGAATGGCAAAGTATCTGGGGTGCTGTCGTCTGCCTCATTATGCGACAATTCTGCGAAAGGCTCTTGACGATGCCGGTTATCAAAATATTGCCATTATGACTAATGATGATGTCGATCTTCATCAGCTGCATCCGGGATTCAAAATCAATATGATGACACTGATAAACGTAACAATGGCTCTTCCTATGATAGATGTTTTAGAGGAAATACTCAGAAAGAAACGTCCGTATGAAAAGATCAAAGGAAGTTCAGAAAAGGCATTCAAAGAAGGTATGGAGCTGCTGTCCGAAGGAATTGAAAAACATGGGCCTTTTGGTGCTGTAAGAGGTTTTAAAAAGGCTCTGAAACTTCTGTCAAAGGTTGAATATGATGACAACAAGCATAAGCCGACAGTTCTTATAGTCGGTGAATATCTGCTGAATTTTCATCCGGGTGCGAATGGTGATATTGAAAAATATCTTGAGGAAAACGGATTTGAGATAATCGAAGCTAAAATGACTGATGTTATTCAGAAGTCATATTTTTGTCAGGGAAAACAAATTAAGGAATTCGATGTAAAACGTGATAAAAACACTATCTTCTGGTCAAAAACCGCAAATATATTTTTCAATCTTATGCACAAATACATAGATTTCCTTGCAAGAAAGGAAACTCTCCATGATAAGTCAGAACTTTTGGATGATCTGTCGGTTGAGAGTGATCCTGTAATACATCACACCTTTGACACAGGTGAAGGTATTCTTATCCCTGCGGAGATCATTCACCATGCAAAGCATGGCTGTAAAAATTTTGTAATACTGCAGCCGTTCGGATGTCTTCCGAATCATGTTATCGGTAGAGGTGTCAGCAAACGACTGAAAGAAATGTTCCCCGACATTGAACTTCTTCCGCTTGATTATGATCCGGATGTCAGTTTTGCAAATATTGAAAACAGACTTCAGATGCTGGTTATGAACAGACAAGTATAAAAAACGAAAAATATACTAATGTTACTCCCTTTCACTTTTTGGTGATGGGGAGTTTTATTATATGCATTATTTTCCAACAATTTTTTGTAATATAAAACAAAAATAAGCTAATAATATAAACACAGACCAAAATAAAACGGAAAAACAAAAGATATTCCGTCAGAGTCTGTAAAATAATTATAGTAAGGAGAATAGTTATGTCTGATAATTCTAATTCAATCAATGTACCTGAGGCAAAAGAGGCTATGGAAAAGTTCAAGATGGAATGTGCGAACGAAGTAGGCGTAAACCTCAAGCAGGGTTATAACGGTGATCTCACATCCCGTCAGGCAGGCTCAGTAGGCGGTCAGATGGTAAAAAAGATGATTGAAGCTTACGAGAGAAGTATGTAATTTTTCGTTCTGATCATCTTTTTATAAAAAAATAAAAAAGCAGATTCCGCATACATTTATGTGTGTGGGATCTGTTTTTAATTTACATCGGCTGAATACATAGAAACATTCTATCTATACTAAAAAATTCGCATACAGCAAAAACTGAATGCGAATTAAAGGGTGCAGCGGCTCGCTGCTGTCAACAGCGTACAAAAAAGATATATTTTGGAAATAACTGTTGGAATCGAACTCCTGCATAAAACAAAATTAAAGTATTTTCGCTA
>OMZF01000094.1 GCA_900315465.1 uncultured Eubacteriales bacterium
AGACGCATGATTTCGGGCATAGCAATTTGTATCATGCGTCTTTTAGTATTCCCCACTTGTATAGCAGACTTTTTTGACAAGATAGTAAGGTTTTCGTACAAACGTCCCACCCGTTGAAGACAATTTGTTACAAGCTGCTTTTTGCTGTCCTCAACGTCCCTGAGCATGACGGAAAGCTGTGTTATCCTGTCACGATAGCGTCTTACATCGTCCTCTATCCTCTCATAAAGCGTAAAATATTTATCACCCGCAATATCGTTATTATCCATTACAAACAAAATATGCTCCAACGTCCCGTTAAACGAATCGTGTGTATTTCTGAACGGTTCAAGTTCACGGCGGTGATAGTCCTTTGCTTGTCGCTCCGCCTGCTCTGAATATTCAATACATTTGTCTATCGTTTCTTGTAAAACATTGATGTCAGGCTGTTCATTTAAGAATTTAGGCGTATACTTTTCAATATCTGCCCTATATTTTTTTGCAAAATTATTGGCATATTTCTGATCTGAGATCAGTCCGTTCAAGTGCTCTATACATTCATTCAGATCATTTTCTACTTTTTTTAAATCGAATTCACATTTTTGTATACGGAGTTCAAAATCCGAACCGACTTCGGAATAGTCCAAAAGTTCTGTATTAAGTTCATTAAGTTTTTCCTTTGCCTGTTCCAGTGAGCTTTCAGCCTTTATATGATTTCTCGATGCTTCGGAATACTGCTTGTCGGTCTGCTCAAATTCTTTTTTTGCATTTTCAGCCCGTTCCCTCGCATGATTATAATAGTCATCGGAATAAACTGTATTTTCATATTCTGCCGTTTCAAGATGAAAACGCTTTATTTCTCTTTCTTTTTTGTGTATGTCTTTTCTTATTTTCTGACATTTATCAAGCAAGACTCTGCGATCTTTTGAATAGCTTTCCTGATAAAGCCGATATTCTTTAAGCATGGCAGAATATTCCTCTGTAAGTAATTCGGTCTTTGGTGTGTCTTTCAGTTCATTCAGCAGATCCTGATATGCTGTCAGCTTATCAACAAGTCGGTTTATACAGTCGTTACATTCTGTTATAAGCTCATTAAGACGTTTTTCTTGATCGTACTCCGATTTGATCTGCTTATCAAGCTCATGACAGCTTGATTCCATTTCTGCTGTCTGCTTGCTAAGTTCCTCATACTGCGAGATCATTTTGCATATACGCTCAAATTCAGCTTTTTGAGCTTCGGTACGGCGTATAATATCCTGCTGTTCATTTTTTAGCCTGCTTATATTGTCAGTCTGTTTTTCTATCTCAGCCTTTCGCCTGTCAAACTCCGAAAGCTCATTATTTATTTTTTTGATCCCATCTTCAAAGGAAATAATACTTTCATTTATCAGTCTTTCATAATCTGCGGAATATGAAGAAATAAACCTTGACAGTATTCTCCGTTCCGATTCCCAATCACTGATATAATGCTGTATCTGAGTGATACTTGCTTTTACATCCTCAAGCCTGTTGCTTATATGTTCTGCATAAGCGGAATTATCATGAAAGTATTCCCTGTCAAATCCGGATAAAAAAATGCCTGTTATGTTCAAATTTCCGTCAGCCATATCTGCAATATCCTTACGAGTATATACCGGCACTACAGCCGGCAGCCAGTCATCAACAGACTGTGACAGCAGCTTTAACCGTTCCTTTTCGGAATCAACTATAACAGCATAAGCGATAAGCGAATTGAACGATAGGAGCTTTTCACGCATAGTTGGAGATTGACAGAGAAGATATTGTTCACCCGTCTGATAGGAAATACCCGATTCCTGCAAAAAGCTGACGGCAGCCTTAGATATGTGAAGCTGTCCCGTTTCGATACATCTTACTTGCTCTGTAAGCAGTTCCGCCAAATGCTCCGTCTGTTTCATTTTTTCTTTGCGTTCCGTCAATATCCGATCAAGACAGGATATAGGTTCATCAGAAAACAATCTGTTTTCGGGAACAGACAAATGCTTCAGCACAGTGATTGCGGTCTGATAGTCCTTTTTGTACTTATCAGATTCAGCTTTCTGCTGTTTCAAAGAAAACATATTATCAGCCAATAACCGTGTAAGCCTATCACGTTTCACATACTGCCCGTCAAGCTCCTGTTTAAGCTTTTTTTCTTCATGCTCAAAGCTTTCTATACTTTTCCGAGCATCTCCGATGATCCGTTCATAGCGTGAACAGATACTTTCAATATCATAGGCAGAATATCGTCCGTCCAGCATGACAGTGATATGCAGACCAAGTGATTTCAAGACCTTTTCAATTTGTCCGCAAATATAGCTGTTTTTTCCCTTTGACTGATTGAGAGCAGCTTTTTCATTTGAAAGCTGTTGTCTGAGCCGTGATATATCACTTTGTTTTTTGGAAAGTTCATCTGATAAAAATTTATACGATTTTCGCTGATAGGATATTTCCTGTTCCGTCTGTTTTTTTTCATTGGCAGCTTTCAATAACAGCGAATACTTTAAAGAAAGGATACGAGTATCTTGTGTTCCATTATCAAGTGCTGTGATCTGTTCGATCAGGGCTTTTTCTTCATTCTGCTTTTCAATAATTTCTGCATATTCCTTGGCGGCATTCAATACGTTTACCATACGGGCGGCACTGTCAAGCCGCATCTCTGCATTTTCTTTTCGCTTTGCAGATTCTTTAAGCTGTTTTTCTGCCGAATCGAAAACTTCCCTTGCACGATAAAATGCTTCTGAGGCTTTTTCCGCTTGTATGCGGTGCAGCCTTGCTTTCAGGTCATCTATGCTTTCTTCAAGCTGACTTTTTTTAGCCATATCAGCTTCAATTTTACGTTCGATCGTCAACAGATAGTCTGCTAATGCGTGTACAGACT
>OMZF01000141.1 GCA_900315465.1 uncultured Eubacteriales bacterium
TTCCTGTTCCCATTTTCGACACTCTCCTCTTCTTTTAATATACTTTCCTTGATTGGATTGTGTCAAGTTTTATTATACAGCATCACATTTTTAAGAGTGATATTCATTGATTGCTGAGTACCAAGAGTAACAGGATACTTTCCCCTGTACTGCTTTTCTCCGATAGTTACAGTCGGTACAACTGAAACAAGATATGCCGGAACTTTATCAATGCCACCGCTGCTTTCTATCAGGCTTTTATCCGAATCTGTCTCCGGCTCAAAGCTGACAGTTACAGCCTTACCATAAAGCTCCGAAATCGGCAGAGAAAACAAATTGCTCCAACCTACACTTACACTTATACTATCACGCCTGCTGTCAGGCATAAATGAAAAGCTTTCAATCTCCGTATCAAGCTGATACGGCAGAGAAACAGGAAGATACTTATCTACTGTTCTCTTTATATAACGTGAATTCACCGTAATCTTTTCATCAGGAACATAATCAGGAATAATTTTCTTCATTGCCTGTGTTCTTTCAGTAACATGCTCATCAGCCGTATTAACATCAAGGCTCATAGGCTCGACAGTAAGCTCTTTGAAGCTCGGATCAAGATTTACCCATACAGATTCACCGCTCTTGTTACCTATTCCGCGGTAGTCAGTGTATGGAACATATGCCTTAACCCAGATCTGCTCCATCGTAAATCCTGAAATCTCACCATTTACCGTATTCAAAATAACAGGCTTATATTGTGCGGCTAAAATAGCTCCTGCATTTTCAGGAGTATCAGCTCCTGTAATTGCAACTGCCTGTTCCTTTGTAATAAATACATTTCCTCTTGCATATTTTGCCGGAATACCCTTATAACGAAGCATTCCGATAAGAAGAGCTGCCTGATCAGCGTCATTTCCGCTCATTTGTTCAAAAACAGCAACTGCACCTTTTCTCGAATTATAATATGGTCTATAGGCTACTCCATTTTTAACAAATTCATAAATTTCTCTTACACCGTTAAGATTATCACAAACGGCTTTTATTTCATCATTTATCGTAACCTCTTTATCGATAATAAGGTCATCATCTGTCGGCAATTGAAGTCCATTTGAAGCAGAGGAAGAGGTTGTTTTCAGCTTTTCTTTTACATTACGGTAATTGTCGCCAAGAACAAGCACATCGTCCTCTTCATCTTTTGCAAACATTGATGATATCAATTCGGCACTTTTTGAACGAATGCTTTCATCAGTGCTTTTGAGGGCTTTTGCTGCATTTTCTGCTTCATTAAGTTTGGAAATGACTTTTGCTTCATAATCCCTTTGTCTTTCGATAAAAATATCATTTCCAAGACTTGCTGCTGTTTTTCTTGCTGAAACAAACTCATTTTCCGTCTGTGTACGGATATCTTTCAGGTTCTGAAGCATAATATCTGCTTCTGAGAAAAGAGAAGCCGAATCCTTGTTTTTGACTGCTTCTTTAATGCTTTCAGAACAATCCTGTGCCTTACCATATGCTGTCATAAGCGGAGATAGTTTAATATCCTCTGATACTGAAGCTGAATTTGTTTCTCCGGAATTTTCACTGTGCGGTGCAGAAGCACAGCTGCAAAGACTCAGCACCATGGAGCCGATAAGGGAAAGGGAAATAACAGATCTTATTATTTTATTTTGCATTTTCTTTTACCTCCAACAATCACAATTACGGTAAGTCCACCTGCTGTCATAAGCAATACAAGAATTGCTGCAATAAATCCGCTGTTATCACCCGTCATAATACCGCTGTCCGCATTATCAGAACTGCTTTCAGAAATATCTGAGTTTTCAACTTCATGCGTGTTTTCAGTAGAATGTTCTGTAACTGAATTATTATCCTTTGAGGATTGTTCAACTACTGATTCAACAGGTGATGGTTCATCAACAGGCTCCTGAGGATCTGATGCAACACTATTATCGGATTCTTGCTGGGGGATCGGATCAACAATTCTCTGTATTTCAAACAGATCATTATCAAGCTGAGTTTCATCTTCTCCTGTTCTGACAGAAAGAACACCAATATAGTTATTGTTATCGTATTCTGTAATATCAAGAACCTTGCTGAAATCGATTGTCTGACCTGGTTCAAAATCAGCCGTTTCTGTAAATACAAACATTTCTTTACCTGTATCTGCAGCAGAGATTTTTACTATAATCACTGCACCTTTAACTGCTTTGCTGCTCTGATTCGTTACTGAATAGGTTGTTTTTGCAGATTCATTATTATCATTATCAATATTCAGGGTACCTGTCATTACCCCGGCTGTTGCTGATACATTAAATCTTGCTGAAGCTGATGACAGAATTTGTCCTTCAATATCGACAACATCTGATTTTACATCATAGCTGCCTTCTGCAAGTGTACCCGCTGGAATAAGCTCATTATACTGTGCTCTTGAACCAAAATACAGAACAGCTATTTCTTTTTCAAATTTCAGTTCATCTTCCATTCCCGCCCCGCTTACTGTGATATTCAGTTTAAGATTGGAAACATCGGCATTTGTGCTTATATTTGAAATATTGTTCAGAATACTGATAGCTTCATCTGTAAGGTATTCTGATTTATCGGTACTGACCGAATTGGTAACACCACCGTTTTCTGCAACCTTAAAGGTTGTTTCTACATCGGCTATTTCAGTTCCGTTAATACTCCATGTAATCTTTGCTATAAATGAACCGCTGTATATTTCGGGGATAAGCCATTCACCGTTAAGAGCATATGAATCATTCTTATTAAGTGCGACCTGTTCAGCATTTTCTATAACAGACGTCAGGTTGCCGAATTCATCATAAATTGACAGAACTGCATCTGCGTTAATATCAAAAAGTACTGCTGAAGAAGCTGTGTTTACATGAACTGTCTCCCCTGTTTCATATACTTCCTTATCAGTTGCAACTGAAGTATTTACACCTGTTCTGCCAATAGGAACTATTGTTTCCTCACTGACATTATTGGCATTATCAACTGCAAAAATATGCATATAATACTGTTTCAGCAAATCAGGAAGCTCTCCGCTGAGAACAGCTTTTCCGTCCTGAGCTGCAGGTAAGACATTCATTACAGTTTCGTTATCTGCATCATATTGAATAAGCTCCGGATAGGGCTTTGAACTGTCATTTATTCCGACAACATATCCTTTAAGCCCTGAAAATACAGTTTGTACTTCAACATTTGAAACCTTAGTTTCATTATCCTTGTTATTTTCAGGAGTTGCTTCAATATAATATTCATATGTAGTCCCGCGATCTGATGTGCTTACATTCACCTCTGCCTTTGTGCCCTTAACAGCAGCCTCCGAAGCATCAGGTGCATCAGGAGCATCTATATCATAGAAAGAGCTGTCTCTTGCAGTAGTAAGCAGAGATTTCTGATGAAGATAGAAAAGTGTATTTGCAAGAATTTTTCTTTCATCATCGGTTGCCTGTCCGTTGGAATGACCTGTCTGAATCATTCCAAGATTCTTGTTTGTTACAAGGTAGAAATTTGAATGGCTGTTTGTATCAGTATCATATTTTTTGCTGGTATTCAGCGACATCCATTCAACACCATCAAGAGTACCGCCGACATACTGTCCATATGAATGACATGACGGTATAATCAACGTACCGCGGATTGTCCACGGGAAGTTTGTTAATGTACCAATTTTTATAACTGAAACAGATGTACTCGTCCAGACGGTTGTATCATATTTTACAAGAATACCTAATTCATCTGCAAAGCTATTGAAATTAGTATGACCAAAGTTTACACATATCGTGTCATGTCCGAACAGAATGCCTCTGCCTTCATCAGCAAACTGATGCATTAGCTTTGATGCAGCAGCACTTAAATCATAGTGACTGTTACAATCTGATGAACCGAAGAAAACAACATCATATTTCCAGCTGCCGTTTTCATCTTTCATATATGCTTCCGGATTATTATTAAATGTTGCAATATGTACGGCATCAATGTCAAAAATGCCCATTCCGGCAGGTTCCTGAGAAGCATTGAGTGATGTTGTCATCCAGCCTTTTAAATACGGACTTGCCGGGTAAACATTAAGAACTCTTACCCTTTCGGATTCGTTCCAGATTGAACGGGATTCCCATTCCTGTCCCTTTATTCTTCGTTTCAGACCGTAAGAATATGTTTCAAAGTCACCGCTGATATCATTCCATGACAAATCGACGGACTGATCATTTTCTTCTTTAACTACGGTGCTGTTAAGAATAAGATCCTGCTTTGGTCTGTCAAGCACAGTAACCTTTTCTTCCCCGCTGATGATAACAGTACCATCATTTTCTTTAAGCTCTGCAGTAACTATATATGTACCCAATTCGGAAACAGTGAAGGAAAGCATTTCATCTGTTTTTACGCTCGGATATTCAGCTGTTCCGTCTACCATTGTAATCTGTGCTGCAGGAAGCTGAACAGCCTGTGTTTTTTCTGCAACTATACCATTTTCATCAGAAACGGTAATTGTAAGATTCTTTGTAGAATCCTCAGCAGCAATATAATGGATAAGTGCATCGGCATTAATATCTGTCGGCTTGCCGGCATAAACACAATAATCACTCATAACAGGTGATATCCAGCTAACGCTTAACGCCGGTGCTGAACCGGGTTCTTCCTGTTCAGGAAGAGGAATGATTTCAAATGTCTTGCTGCTTTCTGCAACAACCTCATCGTCAGACAGACATTCAACTGTAACAGTATATACTGTACCCTCAGTGCCTTCTGCTTTGAAACTGATGCCCTCGTTATGACATGAAGAATTTTCGGGCAGAAGCTGCTGAGTAAATTCTTTTGTAGCTACAGTAGTATTTCCTTTTGTGACCTTGTAGTGCAGCTTAACGCTATTTTCCACATTTGTTGCAAACAAAAGCTCCGTTTCTGCTTTGACAGCAGTCGGATAACCTACATAAGCAGAATACTTATTCAGATTCAGCGAGAATCCGGTAAGTGTAGTTTTACCGACAACCGGGGGATCAGAAAGCGTTATTGTTTTTTCAGATGTTTTAATAACCTTATCGTCCTCAATAAGCTCTGTCACTACCTTGATTCCGTCGTCATTCATCTGATTTATTACCATTTCAGCAGCTGTACCTGAGCATAATGTCTCATCTTTACACAGAGTAACTGTTGTTTGCTTTTCGGAAAGGACAGCTTTGCCGTTTGTAACTGTGGTTTTGAGAATACAGTCCTCATCAGCTGCAATAGAATATGCAAGTGCATAATTGACAGTTATACTGCAATCAGTTCCAAAATACCCCTTCTCAGGTGAAACAGCAGTATCAAAATCATATACCTTGAGAGTACTGTTAAAATTCATATCCTCAAGAAGTTTAATTGCCAGGGACGTCAGATGGACACTATTATAAAAGCTTCCATCTGTGCCCTGTGTATTCTCAAGACCATCCATAACCTTTTTATAATCAATTATTCCTGCAAAGGACAGATGTGCAAGTGAAGAATACAGGGTTTTCTCAAGCTTTGAACTGTCAAAGCTTAATTCTGTTCCTGCTGAAAGATAATCATCAGCTTTTTGTAATGCTTCCGTTACAGCTTCACTTTCATATGAACGAATGTTCATAAAGTAGGATATCTGATATTCAGCCATTGAGGTCAGAACCGGATCAGCCCCTGAACCGCTGCTGTATCCCCAGCCGCCGTCAGACAAAGCATTTTCAGTAAGATAACTTACAATGGCAAAGCCTTCTTTTGAATAGCTGTCGGCGGTACATCTGTTAATTGCCTCCAATACCAGCACTGAATCAAGAACGTCTGATGCGTAACCTTTTTTCATTCCAATTCCACCGTCAGTATTCTGTGCTGTCAGCAGTTCCGGAAGGAGAGTACTATCTTCGAATGCTGTCACATATCGTGCCAGACTGTCATTATTTTCGTGAATACCGTTTTTGGTGAGCAACTCATCAGACAATGATGCATCATATTCCGCATCTGTCATAAGCAGCACTGAAACAGCCTCGGCAGTTTCATTGAAGAAAAATGAATTATCACCGAATCTGCCGTCAGACTTTCGTGTGCCCTTAAGGTACTCTGTCGCTTCTGAAAGCATAAGAAGCTTTCGCTCGTTCATTTCATCCGCATCAGAACTGTGTGCACTCAGCGAAGCTGAACAGTATAGTCCTACAAGCATTGTTGTTGAAAGAAGCAAGCTTATTACTCTGCGAATGGTATTCTGTTTTTGGATCATAAATCACACTCCTAACCAGATTATAAAAGGAGAGCAGATTCAATGCCTGATCTGTACCATTCAGGATCACCTGTTTTATAATCGCTTACATCTGTTATAGACTTTGATTTGTGAGGAACACCATTTGTTTCTCCGTAACCAAGAGCTATAACAAGATAGAGTTTCTCTCCCGGTTCAACATTTCCCTTTGCTTTGTTTTTCTTATAAGTCAAAGCAACCCAGCAAGAATTAACACCAAGTTTCTGAGCTTTCATGACGATTCGTTCACCATAATAGCCTGTTTCAATGTCCATTCCTTTTGGTCCGATTATCATAAGATAGTTTTTACAACCCTTAAATTGTCCGTAGCTTGGCTTTTCTCCTTGAAAAGCCTCCGGTTCACTTGTAATCAGTTGGATATGCAGTCCGCTTTCCTTGTTACAAATTTCAATCTCTTGATTTAACTGCTCAACTGTTTTCTGATCAAGTGGTATATCTTTAAAACGACGAACAGAATGTCTTTGTTTAATTATATCTATCGTACTCATTTTATTTGACCCCTTATTTTCCTGTTGCATATCAAATCAGCTCCATCTGAGAACTGATACTGTCTTCTGATTCCTGCATTGCTTTTAATGTCTTTTCAAGGAGTACCGAAAGATCCCAACCAAGCATTCCGGCACCTTGTTCAATAATATCTCTGTTACATCCTGCTGCAAAGCCTTTACTTTTGTATTTCTTCTTAAGCGATTTCAGTTCCATGTCTTTTGTACTTTTAGATGGACGCATAAGTGCAGCTGCCCAGATAAGACCCGTAAGTTCATCTGATGCAAAAAGCACCTTTTCCATTTCGTGTTCCGGCTTGATATCAATTGTAATTCCATACCCATGAGAACATACAGAATGGATGATATCTTCCCCAACACTTGCTTCACGCAGTAATTCGGGAGCTTTTATGCAATGCTGCTGCGGAAACTGTTCAAAATCAATGTCGTGCAATAGTCCTACTATACCCCAGTACTCAGCTTCGTCGGAGTATCCAAGATCATTTGCGTACCACTTCATCACAGCTTCTACGGTTATTGCGTGACGAATGTGAAAAGGATCTTTGTTGTATTTTTTCAGCAGCTTAAAAGCTTTATCTCTTGTTATGTGTTTCATTTTGATACCTCGTTTCAGATAACTTATAATTTTATTATAACATATGAAAAATCCAAATCCAACAAAAAGATAAAGACCTCCTCATTGCTGAATCAGAGAAGTAATCGGAAATGTTGTATCCCGTCTTGGTATCAGACTTGAGGAAGCTCATATTCGCTTTTCGATCAATTATAGTATCGAGAAGATCATTGCGATACTCAGGGAAATACTTGATAATAACGGGATCAAGTATGATACAGAGATTATAGAGTCATCGCCGTTTTTGGAAAATAGCAGAATGATAAATCACTCTGGATATCAGCATATTCCAACTTTTTCTTCTTCAAAAAAACCAAAAAGCCATTCTGCAAAACCGGGTGCCGTGTCGTATAATGCGTGACCATATCCGTTGAAGCTTTTTGATTCAAATCCGGCAAGAGAGCCGAGTTGCTTCTTCAACTCCGAAGCAGGATCATCCACGAAAACCGAATCATCTTCATCGTAGCTTAACTGCACAGGACATTTTATCTGTGCGATCTTATCTGTTAGGTCAAAGCCTTTGATCCCGTTTGCAAGTTTGACAAAATTAGCAAGCTCATCATCGGTAACGATTTTCGCAATTTCTGCAAATGCGTCTTTAGACTGTTCAAAAAAGTCTATCGGATAGATATGTTTTGCTATAGATAAGTAAAGACCGGTACTATTCTTCTTTTCTGCAAGCTCTATCCATTTCCTTATAACATCAAATCGCTTTTCATCCATTCTCATAACCGTTGAGCTTACAGAAAGCCTTGAAATCATTTCGGGATAAGTAGCCGCGATAGTCAGTGCAATCATTCCACCCTGTGAAACACCGAAAAGATATATTCCTGAAAGCTCCAACCTTGTAAAAGCATTCACTGTATCTTCAGCCATATGAAAAATATCGTAATTATCGGGAGGATCCGATCTCCTGTCAAAGACATAAACCGTAAAATCATCGGTAAAACACTTGTACTGATTTATGATCGAAGGAGCGAATCCTGTCACGCTCTGCACACTAAGTCCGGGAAGAATAACAAGTTTTTTTCTTCCATTCCCGAAACTCAGATATTTCATTGAAAACTGATCTGTAACTATTTGACTGATATTGTATTCCATATTATTCTTTACCTGCTTTCCACTTCTTCGAAATGACCATCTCAGCATTATCGCCATTGATGCCTACCGTTAAATCAGTTATGCAGTATTCGCAGTACGGAAGGCACCGTCGAAATACTGATCAAGAAGAGCATCGGTAAAATTCCGAAAGCCCATCATACTTACGATCAAGGAAAAACAATAAGAAGTATTACTATTCCCAATATGCTTTTGAAAACTATACTTACTTTAGGCTTATTCTTTTTTACCACCACAGTATCACCCTCCGTATGATATGTTGCTCAGCTGATTTTCAGCGAAAAAAGAGTAATCGCCAATTATATTATTCTAACATACAGGGCGTAACAAA
>OMZF01000041.1 GCA_900315465.1 uncultured Eubacteriales bacterium
CAGCTGTAAGTTCATTGAATTTAGCTCTTGTAAGAGTATAATCAAGGTGCTTGGGGCCTGTTGAATCAGCTGTAATGAAGGGGATATTGATCTGAGCTGTTGTAATGCCTGAAAGCTCGATCTTAGCCTTTTCAGCTTCATCCTTAAGACGCTGCATAGCTGTTTTATCGCCTGAAAGGTCGATACCGTTATCATTTCTGAAGCTCTGAACAAGCCAGTCAATTATTTTCTGGTCGAAATCATCGCCGCCGAGTTTGTTGTTACCTGCTGTAGCAAGAACTTCCTGTACGCCGTCACCCATTTCGATGATAGATACATCGAATGTACCGCCGCCGAGGTCATACACCATAACCTTCTGATCTTTTTCCTTGTCAACACCATAAGAAAGAGCAGCTGCTGTAGGCTCGTTGATAATTCTCTTTACATCAAGACCTGCAATTTTACCAGCGTCCTTTGTAGCCTGACGCTGTGCATCTGTAAAGTAAGCAGGAACTGTAATAACAGCCTGTGTTACCTTCTCACCGAGGTAAGCTTCTGCATCCTTTTTAAGCTTTGTAAGGATCATAGCGGAAATTTCCTGAGGAGTATAATCCTTGCCGCTGATATTTACCTTATAAGCTGAACCCATATGTCTTTTGATTGATGAGATAGTATTATCAGGGTTTGAAACTGCCTGACGCTTTGCTACCTGACCAACAAGTCTTTCACCATTTTTAGCAAATGCAACAACCGAAGGAGTTGTTCTTGAACCCTCTGCATTTGCGATAACTACCGGCTCACCGCCTTCAATAACTGCTACACATGAATTTGTTGTACCAAGATCGATACCAATTGTTTTTGACATAATTTTTTCCTCCGTTTAATAAAATAGATTTTGTTTTATATTATAATACGTTTAGTTAGATACCTGAACCATAGCGTGACGTATTATCTTATCACCTATACGATAACCCTTCTGATATACAGATGCTATATAATCCTCTCCCAATTCGTCATCATCAACTCTTGAAATAGCGTCATGCAGAAGCGGGTCAAAAGCTTCGCCTCTTTCGCCGAATTTTTCCACATTCAGTTTTTCAAAGGCATTATCAAGCTGTTTTTCTATCATCTCTATACCTTTTCTGAAATCATCACCCGAATCAACACCTGATGCTAAAGCCAATGCAAAATTATCCGCTACAGGAAGGAAAGCTTCAACAGTTGTTGCAAGTGCGTTATCAAATGTAGCAAGCTTTTCCTTTTCGGTTCTTTTACGGAAATTATCGTATTCAGCAGCCATTCTCAGAAACTGATCCTTTTGCTGATCGAGTTCAGCCTTAAGTTTATCATATTCTTCTTTGCTTACACTACTTTCATTTTCTTTAATCTCTGCATTTTCCGCTGTAGACTTCTCTTTCTGTTCGGAAGTCTTTCCGGATTTCTTTTTTGCCAAGACACATTTCTCCTTTCATATACAGTCGTACTCAGACACATCAGCTTTCAAGAAGATCCTTGAGCATTGACCCCACCACTCCGGCAACATATTCAAGCGATGATACGATTCTCGGATAATCCATTCTCACAGGACCTATCAGTGCCAATGCACCGGTACATTCCGAATTTGCCTCGTAATGAAATGCTATCACACTCAGATTTGAAAGTGCCGGATTATTTATCTCGCTGCCTATAAGAACGCTCGGTTTTGATCCGGTTGAAGAAAGAAGCTTTGCAAGTTCTCCGGAATGACCAAGAAGTTCCATTACCCTTTTACCGTCTGCCGACACAAGTTCAGGCATAGTAAAAAGATTTGACTGTCCTTTTATTGAAATTCCGGTAGATGCTGCCTCCTTCGCTGCCTCGTGAACTGCAAGCAGTACATTTGACATAAGCATTGACATTTCTCCGAATGCAACCGCTGAACTCTGCATAAAAGCAGGAGTTATTTCCGCCACAAGTCTGCCGCAAAAGCGTTCGTTGAAGGTCTCCTCAAACATCGATATAAGTTCAGGCGTTATCAGAAAATCACATCTGAAAAGTCTGGTTTTAACCGAGCCTGTGGATGTTATAAGCACAACCATTGCCGTACAGCCGCCCGTCTGAACAAACTTTATTTTTCGTATGACAGCCTTATCTCCTGAGGGAGCCGCAGCTACCGCAGCACATCCCGTCAAATGCGAAAGCAGCGAAGCCGCACCTTCAAGCAAATGTTCAGGAGCATCGGAGACAGCATACAAAACATCATTTATTCTTGTCTGTTCGTACTGACTGAGTTGAACGGGTTTCATAAGCTTGTCCACATATATTCTGTAGCCAAGCTCAGTCGGCACACGTCCCGAAGATGTATGCATCTGTTCCAGCAATCCAAGTGAGGCAAGCTCGGCCATATCATTTCTGACCGTAGCAGATGACACAGAAAAGTCAAGTTCTTCGCAAAGGCTTTTTGAGCCTACGGGTTCTCCTGTCCTGATATATGTCTCTACGACCGCTTCAAGAATTTTCATTTTCCTTTGAGTCGGTTCCATTTTAGCCACCTCTCTGTTAGCACTC
>OMZF01000026.1 GCA_900315465.1 uncultured Eubacteriales bacterium
CACACGGGGATAGCTCGTTGATACTGTATGGGCTACCATACTTGAGCGAGAAGCCCCCACCTCTATAGGTGGGGGAGTATGTCACTAATAGTGATAATTAAAATCCGTAAATATAAAAAAATACCCCGTTCCACAGCGGAACGGGATAATTTTTTATAAACCGGAAAATCAATAATTAAGTTACGATCTTACGATATTACGCCAATCAAGATCTCCTCTTTCAAGACCATGTATAAGCACTTCACCTGTTGCAATGTTTGTAGCAACCGGAATATTATGCATATCACACAGACGAAGAAGATTCATGTCGTTAGGCTCGTGCGGTTTAGGATCAAGCGGATCACGTAGGAAAATAAGCATATCTATTTCGTTAAAAGCAACTCTTGCTGCTATCTGCTGATCTCCTCCCTGAGAACCTCCCAGAAAACGCTGTATTTCCAGACCTGTAGCCTCCGAAACCATCTTTCCTGTCGTGCCTGTAGCACAAAGATTATGTCTGCTGAGTATACCGCAATACGCAATACAAAACTGCACCATAAGTTCTTTTTTTGCATCGTGAGCTATCAAAGCTATATTCATTGTTTACCCTCTCCTTCTATAAAAATACTTAGTATAATTGAAGCCGTCAAAGCTCCAGCGGAATGTCTGCACCATCAAGCCTTGCCGCTATTCTGTCAAACGCATTCACTGCCTTATATCTGCCCTCAATAGGTTCACCTTTCTGAGCTGCCGAGGCTGCCCTGTGGTCTTCAGGCACTATCCCGAGCAGTCTTGCACCTACACGGTCAATAACTGCATCAAGATCAGGAAAAGCACCGAGTTTTCTGAATCTGCGTTCATTAAAGCGGTTTATCACAAGTCGTATCTCAGGGATCATCATCTGCCCGAGCTTATTTCTGACCTTATCACTTCCTCTTAGTGCAAGGGGCTCGGCATTTGCCACCAGAACTGCCCTTTGTGCCGCTGCAACTGCCGACTCAAATCCTGTTCCGATACCGGCAGGACAGTCGATCAGGATATGGTCATAATACTTTTCAAGCACCTTGACCAGTTGTTTCATAATATATGGACTCACATCATCATGGGCATTCTGCGGTGCAGGTAAAATATAAAGCTCAGGAACAGTCTTACACGGATATATGGCATTTGCCGGAGAACAATTTCCGTTTACTATGTCTGCAATATCAAAGACCAGTTCTCCGCTGACACCAAGCATAAGGTCGATACCCCTCATACCAGCATCACAGTCGATAACAAGCACCCTGTTACCTCTCCTGACCAATGCAGCTCCTATGCCTGCGGTCAGAGTAGATTTACCTGTACCGCCTTTTCCGGATGTAATTACTGTCACTTTTCCCATTTTCAGATACCTCTTTTATAACATTAGCACAATTTTTACATAAAGTCAAGTATCAATAAATAATTTTCATACAGTTTTAACAGCACGACTAAATTTACTGATATAAGCAAAACAGGAGGATCAGATGATCACTCCTGCTTTTTTTCATCCTTAATTCCGAAGTATTCCCTCATAACCTTTTTTGCAGCATTTATTGCAACCGTACTTTTTGCACCATGCTCTACCATTATACCTATGGCGATCTGAGGTTTATCATATGGAGCATAACAGATGAAATTGGCATGATCAGAACCTGCATTTTCGGCAGTACCTGTTTTCCCTGCTATCTGCATAGGAAAATCCTGCAATGCAGTATAGTTATCTGCTGCCATATTCATAGCCTTTTGTACTTCCTTTAAATTCTGAACGCTTACTCCCATATTATCCATAATCTCAGGCTCAGTTTCGTATATTACATCATTTCCGTTATATGAAACAACTTTATCAACAACGTGTGCTCTCAATCTTACACCGTTATTTGCTATTGTAGCAGCATATGTCGCAAGCTGCAAAGGAGTAAACTGGTTGTCAGACTGTCCTATACCTGCCGGAGATACAAAACTGTCATACCATTCGGAACCCATTTCACGGCTGTATTCAGGGCCTGCAAGAGTACCCCTGCTTTCTATTACTTCAACGCCTGTTTTAACACCAAGTCCACAGCGTCTTGCATATTTGTCTATATTATCAATACCTACAAGACGTGCAGTTTCCGCAAAAAATACGTTGCACGAATCCCTTATTCCCTGATACATATCTATAGGGCCATGAAATCCCATACACCAGAGTTTAAGACCGTTTTTGGTATATACACCCTCACAGTCTATATGTGTTTTGGTGGTTATAGCCTTTTCCTGAAGTGCGGCAGATGCAACAAGAGGTTTAAATGTCGAACCCGGAGCCAATGCACCCATAAATGCACGGTCAAAAAGAGGCACAGTTGGATCTGATGCAAGTTTTTCATAATCAGAATAATACTTTGAAAGGTCATATGTAGGATAGCTTGCCGCACACAGTACAGAAAAATCGCTTACATTCAATACCACTATAGCAGCACCTTTACAATCCGCCCCCATATCCTTGTCATCAACTGATTTGGCATAATCATTTGCTTCCTTTACGGCTTCTTTAAGAGCTTTCTGGGCAGTTTTCTGGAGCTTTGAATCTATTGTAAGATATACCGAGTTACCGGGCTTTGACACAATACTCTCATATGAAGTAACTTTATCATCCGAATTTATTTCATAAGTCCGTGTACCACTACTTCCCCTGAGTTCCTTTTCAAAGGCACTTTCAATACCGCTTTTTCCTATTTCATCGGTATAACCGTAACCTTTGCTTTTCATAGTAGTATATTCTTCTGCAGAGATCAGCCCTGTAACTCCTACAATGTGAGGTGCAACTTCACCGTTTTCATACACACGTATAGCCATTGATTCGGTCTCAACACCTCTTACGGACTGCATATTTTCCGAAATTACATTCATAGCCCTTTCACTTATTTTTTCGGCAAATACATAAGGTCTGCTTCTTGTATATCCTACACGGGTCATATTATACCGCACACTTATTATATCTCTTTGCTGTTTTTTAGTATAATCCTCACATCCATATCTTTCGACAAGCTTTGCCATACATTCCGCCGCTGTCGAATATGGGTTCATATTGAGATTATCCTTACTTTTAAGGGTATTTATTTCATCTGTTTTCTTTTCATCAAATGCATACTCTCCGTTTTCATCAACTATTATCGGCAGTTCGTCTATCCATTTTCCGCCGCAGCTTTCAAGAAGAGCCACAAGCTTTACCACTGCCGAATTAAGTTCTTCATCCGGCATGAATATTTTATTTATAAGTACACGATAACCTGTTTTGTTTACGGCAAGAGGAACTCCGTTGACATCATATATTTCTCCCCTTATCGCATCAGTGGAAACATTATACTCAGTAGATGTGAGAGCAATATTATTATAATAATCGGTCTGGAATATCTGCCACTGGATAAGTCTGGCAGAAAATGCTGCCATTGCTATAAGCACAATGGTTATTATCAGGGCAAAACGCCACTTTTTTACTGCTCCTTCCATAAACTGATCCTCCGTATATAAATCAAATAACAAAACCTTCCTGTAAATCGACACCTCCGGCAC
>OMZF01000099.1 GCA_900315465.1 uncultured Eubacteriales bacterium
TCTGTATTATTCGTTATTCATTATTCATTTTTCATTATTCATTAAAAATGAGGTTTTATAAATGTATAAAGATAACCCATTACTGGAAAAATCATTAAAATTTGCTGCAAGAATAGTAAAACTATATCAATATCTTTCAAATGAGAAAAAAGAATCAATTATTTCAAAGCAAATAATCAGAAGTGGCACATCTATTGGTGCCAATGCAAACGAAGCTGCTTATGGTGTCAGTCAAGCTGATTTCGTTTCTAAAATGCAGATTTCATTGAAAGAAACTGCAGAAACAGAGTATTGGCTCAGATTACTTGTAATGTCAGGATATATTGATGAAGCACAAGGCAATTCGATGATAAACGATTGTCTTGAAATAAAAAGAATACTGATTTTCGTAAATGATTATCTTTCCGCCTCTGTCCCATAATAAGCCGAGTTTTCCATTTTCGTTTTTTCTCATAGCCAGAACTGCTATTTTAACAGGTTTTTTCATCTCCTTCATACAGATCAACTTCCTTATAAAAATCATATTATTAATACTATAATAACATCATTGATAATAATTTGTCAATTATCTGGGCTGGTTTTACATATCGTTCATAAAAAGGGTTTGTCTTCGGGGACTTGATATTATATGAAAATTATTCTCAGAAATAAATGAAAAATGGTATCCAAAAATGTGAATGTATGATATAATAAAATTAGGAGTAAGAGACAGGGTAACTTATGTGTTTATACAGGGAGTGTGGGATAATGTCAGGCTCAGGAAAACGGAAGATATATTCGGCTGTTTTAATTATTCTTGCAGTATCTGCGGTACTGATAACGATAACATCTGTCGTACCAGCAAGTGACATACTCCCCCACCTATGCTTCGCTTAGAGGTGGGGGACTTCTTGCCCATTTGGGTTAAAAAGCCCGGATAAATAAAGTAACTGCCGCAAAGATAGTTTTTGCGGCAGTCATTTTTTGTGTTATTCAGCAGCGGTGTAACCTTCGTCCGTAACGGCTTTGATAAGTGCCGAAACATCAGTATTTTCTGAAACTTTTACAACAGCATTCTTGTTCTCAAGACTTACATTTGCCTCGCTGACACCGTCAACTCCTTCAAGAGCCTTTTTAACGTGTGCCACACAATGCTGACACATCATTCCTTCAATTTTGAGAGTAACTGTTTTTTCCATGATTTTGTCCTCACTTTCATTTTTATTTATTATATTGTCACCCGACTGAGAATGTTTCATTCTGAATCTTCTCAGTCTGAGTGCATTTGAAACAACACATACAGAACTGCAGCTCATAGCCGCTGCTCCTATCATCGGGTTGAGCATTATTCCCACACCGTACAGTACCCCTGCCGCAATCGGTATGCCTATTGTATTATAGAAAAATGCCCAGAACAGATTTTGTTTTATTATACGCATTGTACGACGGCTGAGGAGTATTGTGTTTACAACATCGTAAAGGTCGCTTTTCATAAGGATAATGTCAGCGGAATCAATGGCTATATCCGTACCCGCACCAATGGCAATTCCGACATCTGCACTTACAAGTGCCGGAGCATCATTTATACCGTCTCCCACCATTGCAACACATTTCCCCGATGATTTCAGACGGGATATTTCTTTTTCCTTTTGTTCGGGTACTACTCCCGAAATAACTGTATCTATGCCGGCGTTTTTTGCAACAGCATGGGCGGTTCTTTCATTGTCGCCTGTGAGCATTATTACATCTATGCCCATACTTTTAAGTTCACTTACAGCCTGTTTTGCGGAAGACTTTAACGGGTCAGCAACTGCAATTATACCAAGAAGCTTTTCTTCAAGGAAAAAGAACATCGGTGTTTTGCCGTCATCTGAAAGCTTTTCCGCTTTTTTTATTTCGGAATCGCTTAATTTTGAAACAGCGGTTTTAAGGTTGACGGCTTTTATAGTTTTACCATCATATAATGCCGATATTCCTTCTCCGTATATCTGAACGGGAGAGAGAATATCAAGTGATTTGATATTCTGTTCACCGGCTTTGTTTGTTATTGCTTTGGAAAGAGGATGGTCGAAAAGCTTTTCAAGTGAATATGCATATCTTAAAAATTCTTTTTCCGTTATGCCGTTGGGGATAATATCCGTTACAACCGGTGAACCTGTTGTGAGAGTGCCTGTTTTATCCATAACGATAGTATTGATCTTGTGAGCGGTTTCAAGTGCCTCGGCAGAGCGGATAAGTATCCCGTCGGATGAAGCCCTGCCCGTACCCACCATTATTGCTGTAGGCGTGGCAAGACCCAATGCACAGGGACAGGATATTACAAGTACAGATATAGCTGTTTTGAATGCATGGTCGGCAGAAAAACCGAGCAGCAGCCATACTACAGCCGTTATTATCGCTATAGCAGTGACTGTGGGAACAAATATTCCTGCGATCTTGTCGGCAAGTCTTGAGACATTTGCTTTTGAGGACGTGGCAAGATCAACAAGCTTTATTATCTGAGAAAGTGTGGTATCTTCGCCCACACGTTCAGCTTTCATTTTTATATATCCGGATCTTATTATTGAAGCACCAGTTACCTTATCACCTGTTGATTTTTCGGCAGGTATACTTTCACCTGTTATAAATGATTCGTCTATCGAGGCATTTCCGCTGATTATAACACCGTCTGTCGGTATCGCACAGCCGGTCTTTACGATAAGCACATCACCGACTTTTATTTCTGATGCAGATATTTCTCTTTCACCGTTTTCATCACAAAGCAAAGCACTTTTCGGGGACATATCCATAAGTCCGGTTATGGCATCGGTAGTTTTTCTTTTAGCCCTTGCTTCCATAAGTTTACCAAGTGTTACAAGGGTAAGTATCATTCCTGCCGATTCAAAATAAAGGCTATGCCCGAAGGAGTGTATTATTTCATGTGATGATACCGAATAGCCGTAAAGTATGCCGTATATCGCATATATTCCGAATAGTATTGATGCACCCGAACCGAGTGCGATAAGCGTATCCATATTCGGTGACAGATGCATAAGGGTGGAAAAGCCGTTTTTGTAGTATTTGTAATTTACGGCAATAACGGGAAGTGTCAGAAGAAATTCCGTAAAGGCAAGAATACCGAGATTTTCCGTACCCGTGAGGAATGGGGGAAGGGGCAGGGAAAACATTCCTCCCATCGAAATATATGACAGTATAACAGTAAACACAGCGGAAATTATTACCCGTCTGAAAATGCTTTTGGTTTCATCTTTTATATTACGGTTTAGATCTGTTTTCACCGATTTTTCATTTTCAGGAACAGATGCACCGTAACCGGTTTTTTGTACGGCACTGATTATATCTTCATTCCCTATAATACTTTCATCATACTCCACAAGCATATTATTTTTCAGTAGATTGACATTAACTGTTTTTATGCCGTCAAGGGATGATACACTTTTTTCTACCCTTGCACTGCAGGCAGCACAACTCATTCCCTGAATATCAAAGCATTGAGTTTTCATAATAGATTCCTTTCATGCGTTATTTTAATTTTTTGATAAGCTCCATAACTTCATCTGTAATATTGTCATTTCCCTTAATTATTTCTTCTTTGACGCAGGTTTTTATATGCGTATCGAGAACGCTGTATCCTAAAGAACGCAATGCACTTTCCACAGCGGAGATCTGTATTATAATATCACCGCAGTAGCGGTCTTCATCTATCATTTTACTTATTCCCTCAAGCTGACCTATCATACGGTTAAGTCTGTTTTTCAGAGCCTTTTTTTCCTCAATAGGACGAGGTGTATTTTTATGCTTACAGCAGTCGCATTTTTCATTATCCATAAATCTCCCCCCTGCACTGATTATGAACAAATTATATACCCTATAGGGGTATATGTCAAGAATATTTTGAAATAATATGTCGTATTAATTTATCATAAGTAGTTCTGTGTAATGAATGGAAACAAGCATAACTGCACATTGCTGATTGTATCGGGGGTTTTGTATGATACGTTTCTGGTCGGTTCTGAGAATAGTAATTGTTGCTTCTTTGGGATGTCTGAATCATTTTTTGTATGAATGGAGCGGAAAGAATTTTTTTGTCGGACTTTTTACTCCTGTAAATGAAAGTGTCTGGGAACATATAAAGCTTTTGTTTTTTCCGTTTCTTATATGCATGATAATTGAATATTTTATGTACGGACATGAAAAAAGGGGTTTTATATTTTCCTCTACATCCGGACTTCTTGCAGGACTTATATTTATCCCTGCAGCATTTTATACCTATACAGGAATAGTCGGCAAAGAATATTTCATAGTGGATATTCTGATATATTTTTTGTCTGTAATAATTTCATTCAGGCCGGGCAGATTTAAAGAGGGTAATTTTACAAAGGATTTTTCAGCATTTATCATACTTTTGTGCCTTACTGTACTGTTTGCAGGGTTTACGGTATATCCGCCGGATTCGCCCTTGTTTATCAGTGCTGCATAGTAATATTATAAATATTGGATTATAAATGTTGACTTTTGTGCAAAAAAGTAATAAAGTAGTATTATGATATGTGAAAGTCAGTTATATAAAATATTGGGAGGCTTTTAACAGTTAAGATGATGTTATAAAAAGTTACAAAAATATGTTGACTTTTATAAGTTATATATTATAATAGTATATAGCGAGGTGAAAGTTATGAAATATTATACAATCCATGAAGTAA
>OMZF01000023.1 GCA_900315465.1 uncultured Eubacteriales bacterium
ATAAGTCAGCCTTACGGCTGACGGGCAATTCATCCCCCGCCTACGCTTCGCTTAGAGGTGGGGGACTTCTTGCCCATTTAGGTTAAAATTATTTTTCATTCCTCTGTTTCCAGCATTTACTCCGAAATTACCACGCATATTTCCTCCCATGCCGCTGTAATTTGTGATACCGGTTGAGTTTACATATGATATGGAATCGGAAATAGTGAATGTGGAATAAAGAGTACCTCCTGATACTGATGAATTACTGTAATATCCGTGTATGCTGTCACCGGTTATTGTGCCTCCGGTATAAACTTTATATATTTCTCCGGATCTAAGTTCGGGTGAGCTGAAAATAAGGCAGCTGTAATTCTTTTCCGGTGTCATGGCAACAAGTATATTTCCGCTGTTATCTGTTATATATATAAGCTCACCTGCTTTTGCGGATTGTTCAAGCAGTACGGCAACAGTACATTGAGGTGAAGATGAAGACGGAAGCTCAAGCATATCGGATGTTCCTGCACCTGCCAGTGTTCCGCCCGAAATTGTGCAGTTTCCGTCATGGTCAATTATACCGTTACCCCCCTGAGTAGTTCCGTTTACGATGATATTGCCTCCTGTGATATTAAGTTCACCGTTGCTGTCAAGTCCGTCACCCTGTGCACTTACATATACTGTTCCTCCGCTTATGTTTATAGAACCCTTATCATTTGAAGTGTTTTCTTTGTTATCATTGTTATTTTGATTATCAGGCGTTTGAGGCATTTGACCGTCAGGCATAGAGGGCATATCACCACTTGGTATCTGGGGTATTTGACCATCAGGCATAGAGGGCATATCACCACCTGGCATCTGGGGCATTTGACCGTCGGGCATAGAGGGCATATCACCACTTGGTATCTGGGGTATTTGACCGTCAGGCGTGGAGGGTATATCACCATCTTGTATCTGAGGCATTTGTTTGTTATTGGTATTATCGGAAGAATTATTATTATTCATCATGCGGTTTCCTCTGCCGCCAAAGTGCATATTCTGATCCATTCCTCCGAATCCGCTTGAATCGTTTCCTCCTGAACAGTTTACTCCGTCATCAGCTGCAGTTACATCAATTTTTCCTCCGCTGATGTTTATGTTATTTGCTTCGAGACCTTCATATGACTGACTTACGGTTATATTTCCGTCTGCTATTGTGAGGGTGTTGTCAGCGTGTACTCCGTCATCGCCTGATTTCATGGTGATTGTACCTCCGCCTATCTTGACATCACTGTCACTGTGCAGTGAATCATCATAAGAATCTATAGTAATTGTTCCTGCTGTGACAATAAGATTTCCTCCGGCTTTAAGTCCTTTCATACTTTCGGTATCCTCTTCACTTTGGGTTTGGGTTCTGACAAAAAAATCACCCTGAGAAGATTTTGTATTTTTTGCTGCTCCTCCGCCTGTTGTTATGCTTATTGTACCACTGCTTACCGTAAGATTATTTTCTGCTTGAATACCATCATTTGCGGAAACAACAGTTATATCAGAATTTTCTATATAAACATTTCCTTTATCGGTATCTGAATTATTGGAACGCAAACCGTCACCGGATTTTGTTTCTACTGATATACTGCTGTTTTGTATATAAAGATCGTCTTTACCTGTTATACCGTGATTTTCAGCCGAAACAGTAATTTTTCCTCCGGTTATTTTAAGAGTGTTTTTTGATGTGATACCATTTTTGGCGTTTCCGTTTACAGTCAATTCTCCTTCACCGAGTATGGTCATGTCATCTTTTACATAAATTGCTGCATCCGGTGAAGAGTCTGTTTCATCAACAGTATTTCCTCCGCTTATGGTATTTGAACTTCCTTTTTCGAGAAGAAGAAAGAGTTTTCCGCATTGTACAGCAGATATTGCTGAGGCTTTCGTACTTTTTATTCCAGCATTATTAAGGACAATTTTTACGTCATCATCTTTTCCGGCATTTACTATTATCTGTCCGTCATCAAGTTTTCCGCTGAAAACATATGTTCCGGCTTCTGATACGGTAACAATACCTCCGTCAATGGTTGCACCTTTTCCGCTGATTTCTGCCGTATTTCCGCTGAGAGTTATTTTGACAGCTTCGGATTCATTATAAGTTGTTTCTGTATCGGAAGTATCAAGGGTAACAGATGATTCTGCCTTTATTTCCGAAACAGAGGAGCTTTCGGGTACTGTAATAGTTTTTGAATTACTGCTGTTTCCCGAACTGCTGCATCCTGAAAAAACAATGCTTGCGGAAAGCATCATACAAAATATTGCTGCTGTAAGACTGCGTTTGAATTTTTTATTATAAAACATTAATACCATCTCCATGTAATTATTCGCTACAATAATATACTATTTTAAAATTAAGGACTGATTATGTTTGTAATGTTAATCAAATATTAATAATTTCTTAAAAAAATTTCAAGTATTATTAATTTTTTAAAAGAATTTTTGAAAAAAACATAATTTTGTAAAATCATTGGAAAATATAGTGCAAATTTGTCAATTATGTGATACAATAGAAACAGGCATTATTATTGTTATTCAGGGGGCTTTGAAATGAATGATTTTACACTTGAAAAATGGCAGGCAGCATATATAGATGATTTTCTTAAATCGACAGACGATCCGCATTTATCAGATAATCTTTGTGAAACTCTCCCTTATCCTATGGATGCGGCTTTTGCTATGGAATACATTCGTGAAAGAATGTTCAACAGTGAAGAAAGACAAAGCTGTCGTGCTGTTGTTGTGGATGGTCATGCTATAGGCGGAGTGGATGTTATTTTCGGCAGCGGTGTCTTCGGCAAGGGAGCAGAGCTTTCGATCTGGCTTGCAAAGCAGTACAGGGGACAGGGAATAGGCAGTAAAGTCATAAAACGTATGTGTGAGGATATTTTTGCAAATTATGATATTATCCGCATAGAGTCACATCCATATTCAAATCATATAGCAGCGGCAATGGCACTCAGAAGTGCAGGCTTTAAGCATGAAGGTACTGTGCATAGTGCAATATTTAAAAATAATACTTCGTATGACTACGAAATTTTTGCAATTCTGAAAAATAAATGACAATAAATGACAAAAAATTCCCCACAGTACTGTTATGATAGTTCTGTGGGGTAATGATTTTTTGGGAATTTTGTTTGGGCATCAAAAAGGAGTAACTATCGTTTATGCGGAACGCTTGTTATGAAGTCTTAAACGGTCTGAGATCATTGCTATAAATTCGCTGTTTGTCGGCTTGCCTCGTCCGTTATGAATAGTATAGCCGAAATAGGAGTTAAGAATATCAACATCTCCTCTGTCCCATGCGACCTCGATTGCATGACGTATAGCACGTTCCACTCTTGAAGGAGTAGTTTCATATTTGTTTGCTACAGCAGGGTAAAGCTCCTTTGTTACTGCATTGATGATTTCGGGACGACGTACACATAAAAGTATTGAGTCACGAAGATATTGATAACCCTTGATATGTGCAGGAACACCTATCTGATGAAGAATGTCGGTTACAGTTATCTCAAGGTCTTTATCAATAGTGAGAATTTCTCCCTGAGTAGTCTGTTCCGGCTCTTCGGTGCAGTAAGTAAGAAGGTCTTTTATTCTTTCCAGAAGATTTTCGGGACGGTACGGTTTGATGACATAATATGCTGCACCGGCACTGAGTGCTTCATGCTCCAGAACAGGGCTGTCAAAGTTTGAGATCGTTACGAATACAGGTGATTTTGCTGCTTTACTGCGAATATGTCTGATAACGCCGACTGCATCAATATTGGTCATGAACATATCGGTCAGCACTATATCAGGCTCCCATTCATTTATCATTTCAATTACTTTTGAACCGTCCTTTGTACAGAATTTCGCTTCAAAATTCTGCTTTGCAAAGATATTCTGGTCTTCTCTGCAAAATTCATTAGCATCCTCGGTGATTAAGATTTTAAATCTGTTTTTCATGGTTAAATCCTCCATTTGTGTTTGTTGGTGTCTTAATACTACCATATATTACCACATTTATCAATGGCAAAAATTACCAAAGATTAAAACCGATAAAAATACTCACTTCGACTTGCTCTGTACAGCTTTGGTATTTTTCTGTGCTGTGATGTTGAATTACAAGATTTTATTGTTAAAAAAGACTTAAAAAATATTCACGAAATTACACAAATACGGTCAGATGTTAAAACATTACAATTTTGTAGTTAAAACAAAAAAACGCCTCAAGCTTAGTGTTTAAGGCATTTTTAAAAAATATAAGTCAAAATTTGGTTATTTTGACATATTGACAACTCAAAAAATTCGTGAAACTGAAAAAAATCTTGTTTTAGATCAGCCCGTGGCTTGTTTTCTGATAAGCATACTATTAAATTCGACCATATTTTCGGCAAAAACCGCATATCCCCTCGACGGATCATTTATAAAAACGTGTGTAACAGCACCCACAAGACGACCATCTTGTATTATAGGGCTGCCGCTCATACCCTGAACGATACCTCCTGTTTTGTCGAGAAGCCTGTCATCTGTTATATGGATCACCATATTTTTTGTGATATTGCTGCCGTTATAACTTATATCCTCGATATAAATGTCGTATTCCTCGGGAATACAGCCTGAAATAGTGGTTCTTAGCTTTGCGGGGCCTCTTACTACTTCCTGACGAAATGCAACAGGTATCAGCCTTCCTTCGCCAAAACGCTTATTATATGTTCCGAATATACCGCATTCATCATTTGCCCGTATTTCTCCTGAAGAATCGTCATCCGAAAAATATCCGCAAAGTGCCCCCGGACAGCCTCCTGTACTTTTTGACACCGAGGTTATATTTGCTTTAACTATATCTCCCTCTGAAAGAGGCATGATAATTCCGCTTTCGCTGTCTGTTATACCATGTCCAAGACCGGCAAGTGTATGGGTGAACGGATCTGAAAATGTGAGAGTTCCGATTCCGGCACAGCTGTCCCGCACCCACAGACCTATTCTCCATTTACCGATTTGTGAATCTACTACGGGAGTTATGACAGTATTCCTTACATTTCCGCCGCTGTTAAGACTTACTTTTATAGGATTGCCATTACTTTTTTCTACGGCAGATAAAAGCTGTTCGTTTGTTTTCAGACGTTCTCCGTTTACCGAAAGAACTGTATCTCCCACAGATATTCCTGCATCATTTGCAGGAATTTTTTTGCCTTCGGAAGTGGGTATATCGGAAATTTTAGACACAACAAGACCATCCGTATAAATTCGTATGCCAAACGGTTCTCCTCCCACATGAACAAGAGGACGTTCGGAAAATGTTATATCAATATTTTTTACAGGTATAACATTGAAAAGCTTTAATTCTCCTTTGGCGTGTGTACCGTTTGTAATGTCTGATGATGCAGTTGTATAGGTATCAAAAGAAAGAGGAAAATTACAGAAACCCATACTGCTGTCACGGCTTACAGTAAGACTGTGAGGTGTGAAATATGCAACGGCAATCCCGAGAAAAAAGATGAAAAGAAGTGTCAGCGACAGCATTAATGTGGTTTGTCGGATGAATTTTTTCATTGAAAGTCACTCCCATATACAATACTGATAATATTGTTGTCCTGAAAAGATGGTATTATACGGATTTTGTCTATGGGAGTAGTTTGTTTTGGCATTACCAGCGTTATAATTTGATTAAAATGCTGAAAATATAAGTAATGGGCTTAATTGTGTTGACAAAGCATTATAAAAATTGGTAAAATAAATTGTTAAGAGTATATTGAAAAATATACTTAATAAATTGCAGAGAAAGATGATGACAATGATCAGAAGTATGACAGGTTACGGAAGATTTGAGGGCATTATAGAGGGCAGGAGAATTGTCTTTGAAATAAGAGCTGTCAATCACCGTTTTCTTGAGCTGCAGTGCCGTACACCAAGGGGCTGTGGTTTTATTGAAGAAACTATCAAAAACGTGGTATCACGTTATGTTACAAGAGGAAAAGCCGATGTTTTCGTGTCTATAGAAGCTGATGACAATGTGGCTGCCGAGGTGAGTGTTAATCATTCGCTTGCAGCAGGTTATCTTAATGCTTTGAAAGAACTTCGTGACAGATACGGACTTGCAGATGATATTACTGTATCATCAATTGCAAAATACAGTGATATATTTACTGTAAGAAAAGCAGCCGAGGATGAAGAAAAACTTTGTTCTATAACAGAACAGGCAGGAATTCAGGCACTTGAGGCTTTTGTGTCAATGCGTGAGCGTGAGGGCGAAAAACTCAGGGATGATGTACTCGGTAGATGTGATACAATAATTTCTATAGTGGAAAAAATAGAGGAGCGTTCTCCGAAAACTGTTGAGGAATACAGAAATAAACTTCTTGCAAGAATAACAGAAGTTTTAGGAGATACGACAATAGATCCTCAGAGAATACTTACAGAGGCTGCTATATTTGCCGATAAAACAGCCGTTGATGAAGAAACTGTAAGACTTCGCAGCCATATAGAACAGCTCAGAATTATGCTTTCCGGAAATGATGCGGTAGGCAGAAAGCTTGACTTTATTGTTCAGGAAATGAATCGTGAGGCTAATACGATAGGCTCAAAAGTAAGCAATGCACAGCTTGCACATAAAGTTGTTGATATGAAAGCTGAAATCGAAAAAATAAGAGAACAGATACAGAATATAGAATAACAGGAAGTGAGATAAGTGCAGCTGATCAATATCGGTTATGGTAATATGCTTTCGGCTTCAAAGGTGGTTGCAATAGTAAGTCCCGATGCAGCACCGGTTAAAAGAATGGTACAGAATGCAAGGGACAGGCATATGCTTGTGGATGCATCGTGCGGCAGAAAAACAAAGGCTGTTGTTGTAACGGACAGCGGACATATTGTTCTGGCAGCTATATCACCCGAAACACTTTCACACAGGATCAGCGGTACTGATCAGGGCGGAGAGGATGAAGGAAATGAAGAATGAAGGATTACTTCTGGTAGTATCGGGCCCCGCAGGAGCAGGCAAGGGTACAGTGGTAAATGAACTGAAAAAGGATGAAAATATCAGACTTTCAATATCAGCGACCACCCGTGCTCCGAGAGGTGTTGAAAAAGACGGCGTTGAATATCATTTTATGAATTGTGAAGATTTTGAAAAAATGATAGGTGAAGACGGATTTATTGAATATGCTCAGTATCTGGGCAATTATTACGGCTCACCTAAAAAGCCTATAGTGGAGTGGCAGGAACAGGGTAAGGATGTTATACTTGAAATAGAAGTACAAGGCTGTGAAAAGGTAAAAAATGCAATGCCTGACTGTATAAGCATTTTTATAATGCCGCCGTCAATGGCTGTGCTTGAAAAACGTCTGAGGGGCAGAGGCACAGAAACAGAGGAAAATGTACTCCGCAGACTTGCAAGAGCAGCCGAAGAATTACAGCTTGCCAAAAACTACGATTATGTAGTGGTTAATGATGCACTTGAGGATTGTATCGAAGATGTAAAAACAATTATCAAAGCCGAAAAGCTGAAAGCAAAACGCTTTCACTTTGAATAAATAATATAACTGAAAGGGAGAGTTTTATTATGAAGTATGAACATTACACAAGACCGTCAGTAGATGATATTTTTGCAGGCAAGATGAGCAAATATGCTCTTGCCATTGCTGTTGCAAAACGTGCAAGGGAAATAACCGAGGATATGCAGACAGACAGAGGAAAAGTGTACGATAAACCCGTTATTGTTGCAGTTGATGAATTCAAAAATCATAAATATGCTATCCTTGAGCCTGATATAAATGACTGAAAATTATCTTACAGCTTTGGTTGCTGTAGAAAAGACCTCTATCGGATTCGATAAGCTTTATACATACCTTGTTCCCGAAAAAATGAAAGACCATGTACTTGCAGGCTGCCGTGTTAAAGTAAGCTTCGGGCATGGTCTGAGACAGGGGATAATAATAAAGCTGAGTTCTGAACAGGATACAAAAGGTCTTAAAAGTCTCAGTGAGCTTATAGACAGCGAGCCTGTACTTTCGGGTGAAATGCTCGGGCTTGTAGAATTTATGCATGACAGATGCTATTGCACATGGTTTGATGCGTGCAGTGCAATGCTGCCGCCGGGCTTGTCTGTAAGGCTTACTTACAGCTATTCGGCAGTAAAGGATTTTGATATTACTGTTCTCGGTTCTCTTGAGCAGGGAATAGTAAGCTACCTTTTATCAAGAAAAACTGAGGTTCGTCAGGATATACTTATGAAAAATACAGGTATTTCCGATGAAAAAATTCTCAGGGATCTGGTAAAATGCGGTGCAGTGAAACGTACCGAAATAATCAAAAAAAGAATTTCCGATGCAACAGTAAAAATGATAAGACTGAAAGGTGAAATTCCTGACAGGAAATATACTCCGCAGCAGGAGGAAATCCTGAAAGTATTGCAGGATGTCAGAGAAGCTTCGGTAAAAGAAATATGCTATTTTACAGGAGTGACTTCATCTGTTGCAGATACCCTTGTAAAAAACGATGTATGCGAATTTTTTGAAACAGCTGCTCCTGTGGAAACACCCGAAAATGTTGCTGTGGACAATTCGGAAATCGTACTCACCGAAAAGCAACAGGAGGCTTTTGATTCGCTTTACGAAAAATATACGAGCACAGAGGCTTCTGTTACACTGCTTTACGGAGTTACGGGAAGCGGTAAGACTTCAGTTTTTATGAAGCTTATTGACAGAGTAAGCGAAGAAGGCAGGGGAGTTATATGTATGGTTCCCGAAATTGCCCTTACTCCTCAGCTGCTTGCAAAATTCAAGGCAAGATACGGTGATAAGATAGCAGTGTTTCACAGTGCCCTTTCTCTCGGCAAAAGGCTTTCTGAATGGAAACGGGTAAAACATGGTGAGGCGACTATTGCAGTCGGTACACGTTCTGCAATATTTGCACCGGTTAAAGACCTCGGACTTATTGTAATGGACGAGGAGCAGGAATACAGTTACAAATCATCCTCAAATCCACGTTTTCATGCAAGAGAGCTTGCAAAATACAGATGTTTTGTAAATAAATGTCCACTTATTCTTTCATCGGCAACGCCTTCTGTGGAAAGCTATAGTTATGCCCGTGAAGGCAGATATTCCATTTGTACTCTTGATAAAAGATATGCCGGTGCAACACTTCCCGAAGTAATAATAGCGGATATGAATGCGGAACAGGCAAGGGGTAATTTTTCAGGTTACAGCGAACTTCTTTTAAGTTCAATACAAGAAAATATAGAGAAAAAACAACAGTCTATAATTTTGCTTAACAGACGAGGACATAATACGTTCATTGCCTGCTGTAAATGTCAGGCTGTGATGAGCTGTCCTAATTGCTCTATTTCACTTACATACCACAGTGCAAATAACAGACTTATGTGTCATTACTGCGGATACAGTATTCCTGTCGCAAGCAAATGTCCGTCATGCGGTTCGGAAAGGATAAGGTATTCCGGTTCGGGTACGCAAAGAGCAGAAATAGAACTTCAAAACTTTTTTCCGTCTGCACGTATTCTCAGACTTGATACGGATTCGACCATGCAGAGATATTCTTACGAAAAGAAATTAAAGGCCTTTCGTGAGGGTGAATATGATATAATGCTGGGTACAAAAATGGTCGCAAAGGGACTTGATTTTCCTGATGTTACACTTGCAGCGGTATTATCGGCAGACGGAATGCTGCACAGTAACGATTTCCGCAGCTATGAAAAAACCTTTTCACTGCTTACTCAGGTCGTAGGACGTTCAGGGCGTGGTGATCTTGCGGGAAAGGCTATAATACAGACATTTGAACCTGATAATACGATCATAAGTCTTGCGGCACAGCAGGATTATGACGAATTTTTTAATATGGAAATATCCCTCAGAAAAGCTATGCTGTACCCTCCTTTTTCTGATATAGGTGTGGCTGCCTTTATAGGTAAGGATAAGGCACGGACTTTGGAGGCTTCAAAATATTTTGCGGATGAACTTGCAAGGATAGCAAGCTCAGAATATAGCGATCTTCCCATGAGGGTAATGGGCCCTGCTCCTGCAACAGTTATGAGGATAAACGGTAAATACAGATACCGCCTTATTATTAAATTCAAAAACAGTCCCCGTTTCAGAGAACTTATGACACTGCTTCTTAAGGAGCTTTGCAATAATAAAAAATATTCGGATGTCACAGCCTATATGGATGTTGATCCCGATAACATCATATAAAAGAATTATTTTTTTGGAGGATAAAAATATGGCTATCAGAAATATTGTAAAAGAGGGAGATCCTGTTCTTACGAAAATATGTCGCCCTGTTGAACGCTTTGATGATAAGCTTGCAGCATTGCTTGATGATATGTATGAAACAATGCTTAACGGTGAGGGTGTGGGCATTGCAGCACCGCAGGTGGGTATTCTCAGAAGAATTTTCGTGATAGATATAGGTGAGGGAAAACAGGAATTCATAAATCCCAAGATATTAAAGACCAAGGGTAAACAGGAGGGCAGCGAAGGATGTCTTTCATGTCCGGGTGAATTCGGTATAACAGAACGCCCGATGTATGTTACTGTAAGTGCATTGAACAGATACGGTGATCAGTTTACCGTTAATGCCGAGGGTTTTTATGCAAAGGCTATCTGTCATGAAAATGACCACCTTGACGGAATACTTTTTAAAGAACACGTTATAAGAAAATTAGACCCTGAAGAAATAAGGGTAGCTAAGGCAATGCAGGATAAAAATAAGAAGAAGTAATATTGTCGGAGGTAAATGTAATGAAGATCGTATTTATGGGAACACCTGATTTTGCAGTGCCGTGTCTTTCGGCACTTGCAGAAGACGGAAATGAAATAGCAGGAGTATTTACTCAGCCTGATAAACCAAAGGGCAGAGGCTATACCCTCACACCCCCTCCGGTGAAAATTAAGGCTCTTGAGTACGGTCTTACGGTATATCAGCCGGCTACACTGAAAGACGGCGAAGCCGAAAAATTACTTGCTGAAATTTCACCCGATATGATAGTAGTCGTGGCTTACGGTAAAATATTGCCGAAAGAAATAATCGATCTTCCCAAATATGGGTGTGTCAATATCCATGCGTCACTTCTTCCGCTTTACAGAGGTGCTGCACCGATACAGCAGTCTGTACTTGATGGCTGTGCCATTACAGGTGTAACAGCACAATGCATGGATATAGGAATAGATACAGGTGATATTCTGATGAAATCAGAAACTGAAATAGGAGAAAATGAAACAGCAGATGAACTGCATGACAGATTGTCTGTTATGGGTGCAAAGCTTATTGTTGACGTAGTTCATGCAGCGGAAAACGGTACGCTGAAACGTGAAAAACAGGATGAAAGTAAGGCTACTCATGTGGGAAAGCTTACAAAGGAAATGTCTGTTATAAATTTTCAAAATACTGCACGTCATATTCATAATCAGGTAAGAGGTCTTAATTCATGGCCGAGTGCAAGTGCTGTGCTTAACGGAAAGCGTATAAAAATACACCGTACACTTGTTGTAAATGGCAAAGGAGAACCCGGTCAGGTACTATCACTCAATCCTTTTGTGGTAGCCTGTGGTGAGGGAGCTTTGGAAATAGTCGAACTTCAGCCGGAGGGAAAAAAGAAAATGGCAGCGTCGGCTTTTGTAAACGGTCTGCACGTTTTCTCTGCGAATGAACTTCGCTTTTCGTAAGGAGTAATTAAAAATGGGTTTATCTGCAAGACAAATCGCATTTCAGGCTTTGATGGATGTTGAGATAGACAGATCTTATTCAAATATAGTGCTGGATCATATTTTATCTGATTTTGATACATTGCCGAGAGACAGAGCATTTATTTCAAATCTGTTTTACGGTGTGCTTGAGAAAAAACTTCTTCTTGATTACAATATTTCTCAGTATTCCTCAAAACCGGTAAATGAACTTGATGTCCCTGTACTTATAATTCTGAGAATGGGATTGTATCAGATATTTTTTATGAACAGTGTGCCTGCTTCTGCGGCTGTAAACGAAAGTGTAAAGTTGTGTAAAGATAATAAACTTTACAAAACTTCGGGCTTTGTTAACGGTATATTAAGATCAGTTGCAAGGGCAGATGAATTACTTCTGCCGAATAAGAAAAAAGGGAAAAATAAATATCTTTCAATAAAATACTCCTGTCCGGAGCCGTTAATAAAGCTATGGAGGGAAAGTTACGGTGATGAACTGTGTGAAAGAATACTAAGCTCTCTTGATGGCAGACCTCCTTTGAGTGCAAGAACAAATACGCTCAGGATAACCACGGATGAGCTTGTAAAAAGTTTTAAAGAATACGGTGTAAACGCATCAGCTTCACAGCTTATTCCGGATTGTATACAACTCAGCAGTACGGGTGCTGTGGAAGAACTTGTATCATACAAAGAAGGATTATTTCATATACAGGATGGTGCATCACAGCTTTGCTGCAAATTGCTTGATGCAAAACCCGGACATACAGTAATAGATACTTGCAGTGCTCCCGGAGGCAAAAGTTTTACGATTGCCGGATATATGGAAAATAAGGGAAGAATAATTGCGTGTGATCTTTATGAACATCGTCTTGGGCTTGTTGAAGACGGAGCAAAACGTCTTGGGATAGATATAATAGAAACTATGTGTGGAGATATGAGTGAAGCCGAAAATCTTCCGAAGGCTGACAGGATATTGTGTGACGTGCCATGCTCGGGTCTCGGAATCATAAGACGCAAGCCTGAACTGAGATATAAGTCCGATACAGGCGTGAATACTCTTCCTGAATTGCAATACAAAATACTCGAAAATTGTGCTAAAGCTTTAAAAAGCGGAGGAATTCTGATTTATTCTACCTGCACATTAAATCCCGCCGAAAACGGTAATAATATAAGAAAGTTCCTGAGGGAGCATGGGGAGTTTGAAATGTACCCCATAATTCTCTCAGATAAGATAAAGAGATTACTTGACGAGCCGGAAAATGAACTTACACTTTTTCCGGAGCGTGAGGGTACAGACGGCTTTTTCATAAGTATAATAAGAAGGAAGTGACGACAGTGCGTACGGATATAAAATCCATGTATCCTGAGGAGCTTGAGCAAATGCTTCGTGATATGGGACAACCGTCATACAGAGCAAAGCAAATATTCAAATGGCTTCACTTGGGAGTCAATTCCTTTGACGAAATGACTAATATTTCAAAAGAATTAAGAGGAAAACTTGTAGAAAACTGCTATATATCAAATGCAACTATTGAAAAAAAATTAATTTCGTCTTATGATGGTACAGAGAAATATCTGTTTTCCTTTGAAGATGGAGAAACAGTGGAGTCCGTTCTGATGAAATATCATCACGGATATACTTCTTGCATATCCACTCAGGTCGGCTGTAAAATGGGCTGCACTTTCTGTGCAACAGGTCAGGGAGGTTTTTTCAGAAATCTTACTGCTTCCGAAATGCTTGCCCAGCTTCAGACAGAACAAAAGGATAACGGAATAAGGATCTCTAATGTGGTACTTATGGGAATGGGTGAGCCGCTCGATAATTTCGATAACGTGATGCGTTTTCTTAAACTTGTCAGTCTCGATGACGGAATGAACATAGGTATGAGACATATCTCACTTTCTACCTGCGGTATTGTTCCGAGAATATATGAGCTTGCAGATAAAAAACTGCAATTGACACTTTCAGTATCACTTCATGCACCGAATGATGAAATAAGAAGCAAAACAATGCCAATAAACCGAAAATACGGTATTGAAGAACTTCTTAAAGCCTGCAAATATTACAGTGATTCAACAAACAGAAGAATATCCTTTGAATATGCAATGATAGACGGTGTGAATGATGGTGACGATCATGCAAAAGAACTTGGAAAAAGACTGAAAGGTATCATAGCCCATGTGAATCTTATACCTGTGAATACTGTAAGCGGTACAGGGTATCGAAAAAGTAAAAAAGACAGAATGAATTCGTTTATAAAAATACTTGAGGGTTTCGGTATAACAGCAACAATACGCAGAACTCTCGGCAGTGATATAAACGCTTCATGCGGGCAGCTCAGAAAACAAAGCCTGCAAAAAACTTCTGTATAAAGGAGGAAAGCAGTACATGAGAGTTTTTACGATAAGTGACATAGGTCTGACGAGGAGTTCCAATCAGGATTACTGTTCATCCGGTGAATTTGCTGACGGCACGGTGTGGGCTATCGTCTGTGACGGGATGGGCGGTGCGAACGGTGGAAGTACGGCAAGCCGTGTTGCTGTGGAAAATATTGCGGAATCATTTTCGAGCGGATACAGTGAAGATCTTACTCCGGGAGAAATAAGGAATCTTATGATGCTTTCCGTAGAATATGCCAACAGGGCAGTACATGAAATGTCTGTTCATGTGCCTGACCTTTCGGGTATGGGAACAACTGTTGTGTTTGTCGTTGTAAAAAAACGCCGGGCACATATTGTTCATGCCGGTGACAGCCGTGCGTATATCTGCGGTGATGAGGGAATACGTCAGGTAACGACTGATCATTCAATTGTACAGCAGATGGTCGATATGGGAGAAATTACAAAAGAACAGGCGAGATTTCATCCGAATCGCAATATCATAACAAGGGCATTGGGTACAGAACCGACACTGAGAACTGATTATAATACAATAGAATTTGAAGACGGTGCAACATTGGTGCTTTGTACCGATGGAATGTCAAATTATTTTTCTGATGATACACTTCTGGAATATGTACATCGGTATGACGGTGATGAATTGACCCGAAAACTGGTGGAACACGCAAAAGAGCTTGGTGGCAGTGATAATATAACAGTAGCTGTCATTTCAGAGTGAAAGGAGTTTTGTTGGTGGATAAATACACTGGAAAAAGGCTGGATGGAAGATATGAAATACAGGAGCTTATAGGCATGGGCGGTATGGCGATGGTATATAAAGCATACGATTCCGTTGATGATACTACCGTTGCTATTAAGATCCTCAAGGAAGAATTTCTTAATAATTCGGATTTTATACGTCGTTTTAAGAACGAAAGCAAGGCTATTGCCGTACTTTCACACCCGAATATCGTAAAGGTAAATGATGTAAGCTTTGGTGACAAGATACAGTATATCGTTATGGAATATATCGATGGTATTACTTTGAAAGAGTATATAAGTCATCAGAAGGTTATTCCGTGGAAAGAAGCAGTACATTTTACAGTACAGATACTTCAGGCTCTTCAGCACGCACATGAAAAGGGAATAGTTCATCGTGATATGAAGCCTCAGAACATAATGCTTCTTCAGGACGGTACGATCAAAGTAACAGATTTTGGTATTGCACGTTTTGCAGATAATGAGACCCGTACTATAACGGATAAGGCTATAGGTTCAGTGCATTATATCGCTCCCGAACAGGCAAGAGGTGAGGCTACCGATGGTAAAGCAGATATTTACAGCGTTGGTATCATGCTTTATGAAATGCTTACAGGCAAGCTTCCGTTTGATGCCGACAGTCCTGTTTCAGTGGCAATAATGCAGATGCAGGATGATCCAAAACCTCTTCGTGAGATAAATCCGAAAGTTCCGGAAGGAATTGAGGAGATAACACTCAAAGCTATGAGAAAAAATCCTTCCCAGCGTTATGCCGGAGCTAAGGAGATGCTTGAGGCAATAGAAATATTCCGTCATAATCCTTCAGTTAAATTCAGGTATAATTATTATGTTGATGAAACGCCTACAAAGTACGTTGATTCAATAAATAAAGTTCCGTCAGCTACACCCGAACCGGCTTATGATGATTCATACAACAATTATGATGACGAGCTTTCGGGAAATGTTTCAAGAACCATAGTAAAATGGATAACTGTATTGGTATCACTTATGGTAGTGGCTGCCATAGGATTCCTTATCTACATGATGGTAAATAATAACATGAAGGCAACGGAAACCAGGGATGTTGAAGTACCTCAGTTTGTCGGAATGATGTATGATGAAGTACAGAAAGATAAGTCATACAAATTCAAATATGATATTTCTGCAGAATACCGCAATGACAAGCCCCTTAATGTTATTCTTTCACAGGATCCTGAGGCAGGCTCAAAGCAGGTAAAGGAAAATGCAACTATAAAACTTGTTATAAACAGTGAAAGTACAACTACACAAGTACCAAAGCTGAAGAATTATTCTGAGCAGGAAGCTATCAGTAAGCTGCAAGGTAAATTCCTTAATTATAACGTGGTGCGTGTGAACAGTACAGAACTTAAAAAAGGATATGTTATAGACTGTGCTCCGCAGGAGGGTACAGAACAGGAAATCGGTACAAATATCACTCTTATAGTAAGTGACGGCCCTGCAACAGAGAAGGTAGAAGTTCCGGATGTTTCTGAATTTACATTCGACAGAGCAAAGGCAGAGCTTGAATCAAGAGAATTTACCGTACAGAAAGTAACTGTTGCAAGTGCAAAGGATGAGGGTCAGGTAGTTGCTACAGATCCTCTTGCCGGAAATAAGCTTTCAAAAGGTACTCTGATAAATATTCAGGTAAGTGACGGCAGCAAACAGCAGAAAAATCTGAAGTATGAAGTAGAACTTCCGGAAGAAGAAGATGCAGAAATTACTGTTACAGTATTTGTTGACGGTAAAGAAGATTCAACATACAGCGGACGTCCCGCAAAGGGCTTTAAGGTAACGCTTGATATCAGTCCTAAGGGTGCACAGGATAATAAAAAGACTGTTCGTGTAGATGTTGATAACGGTGACGTAAAGGGCAGATATGCAGAATATTTATTCGACTTCAAACTTGCCAAGGTCACAAGAACTTATATCAATACAAACTACAAAATAAAGCAGAAAGAATCTTCAGATCCTCTCCTTGATGAAGCTAAAGAAGATGCTAAGAGTCAGATAGAAAATTATGTCGATCTTTCAACACTCAGCAGAGCAGACAGTGAGGCTGTACAGAAGATCATTGATAACTGTATTGCAAGCATAGAAGATGCAAGAGAGGCTAAAGAGGTTTATGAACTTCTTAATTATTCAAAGGATCTTATCGATGAAAGATTGGATAATACATCTAAGCCGCAGCAATCAAGTGAACCAGAGCAGTCAAGCGAGCCGGAGCAGTCATCTGAAATTCCTGTTGATGAACTTGAGCAGGCAAGAGAAGATGCTATCACTGAAATGACAAACTATGCTAATAAGTATTATTATACCGATGAAGAATGGGCACTTGCGGAAGCTATCCTTAACGAATATATGGAGAAGATAAATGCTTCCGAAGACCTTGATGAAATCATTGCCCTTGATTTAGAGGCACAGCAGAAGCTTGAAGCTTCACCGCACAGCACAACAAACGGTGATACGCCCGAATCACCTGTTGATCTGTATGCAGCAGGAAGATTTGTTCCTGAAGCATTTATGATCTTCCGTTGAGAGGATTAATTATTAAAGCAGTCAGCGGCTTCTATTATGTTGAAGCCGCTGATCGTGTATATGAATGTAAAGCAAGGGGAATTTTCAGAAAAAAGGGCATAAGTCCTTCTGTGGGCGACAGAGTGGAAATTTCTCTGCTTGAGGAAGATAAGGCACAGGTGGAAGAAATACTTCTGAGAAAGAATTATCTTGTGCGTCCTCCTCTTTCAAATCTTGACAGATTGTTTATAGTATCATCAATTTCGCAGCCCTCACCCAATACACTTATAATAGATAAAATATGTGCTGTTGCGGTAAGTAAAGGGATAGAGCCTGTCGTGGTATTTACAAAATCTGATCTTGCAGATTGCAGTAAACTGATGAAAATATATAAGTCCGCCGGTATAGAATGTTTTTCGTATTCTATAACAGATGAAGAGGATAAACAAAAACTTGTTTCGATGCTGAAAGGAAAAATATCAGCATTTACAGGAAATACAGGTGTGGGTAAATCTTCACTTCTTAATTCGCTTTTCCCTGATCTTAATATTGCTACAGCGGAAATAAGCAAAAAACTCGGCAGAGGCAGACATACCACAAGACATAGTGAACTTTATCCTGTTGCTGGAGGTTATGTTGCAGATACTCCGGGGTTTTCCACAGTGGATATAGAAAGGTATGAACTCCTGAGAAAAAATGAGATAGCACCGTGTTTTCCGGAATTCAGGGAATTTATCGGTCAATGCCGTTTTACAGGCTGCTCACATATGTGTGAAAAGGGCTGTGCTGTGATAGAAGCTGTGGGTGATGGAAAAATACCTGTTTCACGCCATGAAAGCTATAAACAGATGTATAATGAAGTAAAGGATATTCCGGACTGGAAAAAAATGCCTTAAAACTAAAAACGGAGAAAGCAATATGAAAAAGAGATGTATTATAATAGGTGCATCTCCCGAAGCTGATTTGTCATTTTTACCCCGTTGTCTGCATGACGATGATTTTATTGTCTGTGCAGACGGCGGGTATCATTATGCAGAGGCTTTGGGGATAAAAACTCACCTTATAATAGGTGATTTTGATTCATCAAAAAAACCTGAGTTATCCGAAACAGAAATAATTTCTCTCCCGGTAAAAAAAGATGATACAGATACACATTATGCCGTAAAGGAATGTATTAAAAGAGGATTTGATGAATTTATTCTGTGTGCGGTAAGCGGAGGAAGGGCAGATCATAACTTTGCCTGTTACAGCACACTCAAATATTTATCAGATAATGGGAAACAGGGGTGTATATGTGACGGTGATAATGTTGTAAGGATACTGGGAAAGGGTAAATATCAATACAATATTAAAATCAGTAAAGGGATAGGGATATTTCCGTTCGGATGTGAGAGCTGTACAGTTACACTAAAAGGATTTGAATATGAAGCCGAAAAGCTTGAACTGTTAAGCAGTATTCCTATGGGCTGCAGTAATTGTGTAACAAATGAAGAACAGTATATTGAAATTCTTTCGGGAACGGCAATATTATTTGAATACTAATTGTAACAAAATTATATTACCTGTATATTATGTTAATGTAAGCACCTGACAGAACAAAAAACAAGGAAACAGGTTGATTTATATGAACAGATGTATTTTGAACGGAGATATAGCTGCATTCGGTCTGGGATTGTTTGCAGGTCTTGTTCTGCCGGATTGTTGGGTAGCAGTAGTTGCAGCAGTGCTTCTGGCTGTAACAGCATTTGTTGCACGAAGGCGATGTCGTTTTGGCTGAGTGTATTTTGTTCGGGAGGTAATTTGCTATGAAGATCGTTGTTGTGGATAATCCTAAAGTATGGAGCTTTTTCCTTAGAAAAATGTTTGGTATCAAAAAACTTCCCAAGCAGCAGAACTGAAAGCTGTAAAACGTAATTACCGGCTGTTGTACCTTTTTTGGTACAGCAGCCGCAATTATTTTTGGTGAAAATATAATACTATAAAAAATCGCGTCGAAAATTGACATTTGTACAAGAAAAGAGTAAACTATTAGGGTAAGGAATCTTGAGGAGGAGGATGTCGGATTGGAAGAACAACTTCTGGAACTGAGGGGCTGTGTTGAAGAAGTCGTATTTCGTAATACTGAAAACGGCTACAGTGTGCTGAATATGCTTTGTGACGGTATATTTGCGACAGCCGTGGGGAATATGACGGATGTCAGTGTCGGAGATCAGCTTAAACTTATCGGTGTATGGAAAAATAATCCGTATTACGGTGATCAGTTTGCTTTTCAGTATTATGAACAGGTTATGCCCGAAACATCCGGTGAGATCCTCCGCTACCTTTCTATGCGATCCGTAAAGGGAGTAGGTGTTGTAATGGCAAAAAGGCTTGTTGAAGCTTTTGGTGACAATACTCTTGAGGTAATGCAGAATCAGCCTGAACGTATGGAACAGATAAAAGGTATGTCTCATAGCAAAGCAATGGCTGTTTCAAAAGAACTTCGTAAAATATTCGGTATGCGTGAAATCATGACCTCACTCGGAAAATATAATATATCTGCCATAGAATCCATGAAAATATGGAAAGCCTTCGGCAGCAGTGCAGTTACAATGATAGAATCCGATCCGTATATATTATGCAGTGAAGCAGTAGCTCTGGATTTTAACAAGGCGGACAGCATAGCAGAAAAGCTCGGAATGGCAGCAGATGATAATTCACGAATAAGAGCCGGAATTATTTACATAATAAATTATAACAGCGGAAATGGTCATACCTGTCTTCCGAAAACAAAGCTTATTACCGCTGTATCTAATTTCCTTAAACTGACTGAGGAAACTATATCTCCGGTTCTTGAGGAAATGATCTCAGACAGTTCTGTTATATGTGAAATTATTGATGAAGAAGATTTTATTTTCCTTCCGTCTTTTTACAGCAGCGAATATTTTTGTGCGGAAAGACTTAACACACTTCTCAGTGTTCCACCTGCACGAATAGCTGCGGCGGAAGCAGTAATAGGAAATTTTGAAAGAAAAAACGGTATTAAGTATGCCGAACTTCAGAAAAAAGCTATTCGTGAGGCTTTGTCGGGAGGACTGCTTATACTCACAGGCGGGCCCGGTACAGGTAAGACTACCACACTTAATGCTATAATAACACTTTACGAACAAAACGGTCTTAATGTTGCACTTGCTGCACCTACCGGACGTGCTGCAAAAAGAATGTCCGAACTTACAGGAAAGCAAGCCAAAACTATTCATCGTCTTTTAGAGGTTGAATGGGGCAGGAATGATGTTTCACGCTTTTCGAGAAATGAACGTAATCTTCTTGATTGCGATGCACTGATAATAGATGAAATGTCAATGGTGGATGTCTCTCTTATGGAGGCTGTTTTAAGGGCATTGCCTTTAGGATGCAGACTTGTTATGGTAGGTGATAAGGATCAGCTTCCGTCAGTTGGTGCCGGAAATGTTTTAGGAGATATGATAGATTCGGGGCTTATACCGGTTGTGCAGCTCACAGAGATTTTCCGTCAGTCTATGGAAAGTCTTATCATAACAAATGCACACAAGATAATAAACGGTGATATGCCCGATATAATGCAAAAAGATAAGGATTTTTTCTTTATATCCGAAAATAATAAAGCTGATATATGCGAAAAAATTATTGATCTGTATATAAGAAGACTTCCTAATGCATATAACTACAGTCCTCTTACGGATATTCAGATATTATGCCCCGGCAGAAAAGGGGAACTGGGGGTTATAGAAATAAATAAACGTATCCAGAATACGATAAATCCCCCTGATGATTTTAAAAGTGAAGTCAGGATGCCTTTATATGATCTCAGGGTCGGGGACAAGGTAATGCAGACAAAAAATAATTATGATCTTGCATGGGAAAAAGATGACGGGACTGATGGTGTCGGCATTTATAACGGCGATATAGGAGTTATACGTTCTATAAACAAAAATTCGGGAAATGCAGTGATACGTTTCGATGATAAAACGGTCACATATCAGAGAGAACAGCTTATGGATGTTGAGCTGGCTTATGCTGCTACGGTACATAAAAGTCAGGGAAGTGAATTCGGTGCTGTTATTATGCCAATGTATATGGGAAATTCATTGCTGTATTACCGTAATTTGCTTTATACTGCTGTCACCCGTGCGAAAGATCTGTTGATTTTGGTAGGTAATGTATCAACGCTTAAATATATGGTAGATAATAATAAAAAGACTAAACGATACTCGGGCTTGAGGTTTTTTTTGGAGAGGAGTTCGGAATGAACAGACTGCTTGGATTGATTTATCCCCCGAAATGCCCCTATTGCTCCGCTGCTTTGAAATTTGATATGACAGAGTGTCTTGTATGCAGGGCGAAATTCCCTGAAACACCACGCATAGAACCTCTTGTAACCGGAGAAATATGTGTTGCACCTTTTACTTATAACACGGTGATAAAAAAGGCTATAGCACAATATAAATTTCGCGGAAAAAAATTCAATACCCACAGTTTTGCTTCGGCTTTGGCAGGAAGTATAAAAAATGTGTATTCAAAGGACATGAGTTTTGAATTAATAACTTGTGTTCCTATGAGTCCCGACAGGAAGAAAAAAAGAGGATATAATCAGGCAGAGCTGGTAGCGAAAATGACGGCTGATATTCTGGGAAAGAAATTTGTTCAGGTGCTTTACCGTGACAGCGGTGCAAAGGAACAGCATCTGAAAAGCTATGAAAATCGAATAAAAGATGAAGATAATACATTTCATATAATAGCCCCCGAACTTGTCAGGGGGAAAAATATACTGCTGATAGATGATGTTATGACTACAGGTACTACCCTTTCAAGATGCAGCAGTATTTTAAAGGAAAACGGAGCCGAAAGAGTATTCTGCGGTGCAATAGCCATAGTAAAGGGTTATTCTTTCGGAAATTCAAAACGATATATCGATGCTGCCGAAAAACAAAGCAGCGGAAAGGGAAATGAAAATGGGACTTGATGTAGCTATTGACCTTGGAACTTCAAGAACAAGGATATATTTACAGAATAAGGGCAAGGTGGTGGATGAACCGTCCGTTATAACGGTAAATGTTGAGGATGACAGTATTTTAGCAGTGGGAGAGGAAGCATATCATATGCTTGGGCGTACCTCAGACCGATTCAATGCTATGTATCCGATAAACGGAGGAGTTATTTCAGATCTGGGGCTTGTTGAAGCAATGATCTCAATATTCTTAAAAAAGGTAGTATCCTCAAAAATAGGTATGCCCAGAGCCGTAGCCTGTGTACCGAGTGAGATAACCGATGTTGAGAAAAGAGCTGTAGTAAATGCAATAAGCTGTGCAGGCATAAGGAGAGTTTGTCTTATCGAAGAACCTGTTGCGGCTGCACTTGGTTCAGGACTTGATATAGCAGGCCCTCACGGAAATTTTGTGGTTGATGTGGGCGGAGGAACTACCGATTTGGCAGTAATATCCCTCAGCGGTATAGCTGTTTCACGTTCAATAAAACAATCCGGCAATGTTATGGATGAAGAAATTATCAAATATGTAAAAAGAAAATATAATATGCTCATCGGCAAACGTACAGCGGAAGAAGCTAAAATGAATATAGGCTGTGTTGTACCGGGAATGGCAAGCGGTACACATCGCATAAAGGGAAGAAATATGATAACCGGAATGCCTATGTGGGTAGATCTGAGGTCTGAGGAAATGGTTGAGCCTCTCAGGGATATTGCCGATGTTATAGTACGTCAGGTGCAGGATGTGCTTGAGGAAACTCCTCCCGAGCTTATAGGTGATATTTATTCCGATGGTATAATCCTTACAGGCGGAGCTTCTCAGATAACAGGACTTGATACACTTATCAAAATAGCAACAGACCTGCGTGTAACAGTTGCAAACGATCCGGCGGACTGTGTTGTAAATGGCTGCGGTAAAGCTATAAAATATATAGATAAGCTGCGTCATCCTGATGGAACAGTAACACCTATTACTGACAGATATTAATATTTCTTATAGGAATTATAACTTCTAAAAATTATGAATACTTTGTAAGAGATTACTAAAAAAATGTAATTTTTAATACTTGGTATTGACAAAACGCTCAGGATGTGTTATTATTTGTCATGCTGCGTTACTTGCCCGTTCGTCAGGTACCGCTTATTTTATTCAGTTGAACGAAAGGAAGTTATTATTTTATGAAACATTGGGGATATGAAGCGGTATTTTATCAGATATACCCTTTAGGACTTTGCGGAGCACCTTTTGAAAATGACGGTGTGCAGGAACATCGCATACTTAAAGTTCTTGATTGGGTCGATCATATAGCAGAACTTGGATGTAATGCAGTTTATTTTTCACCTGTTTTTGAATCGGATACACATGGTTATAATACAAGGGATTACTGCAAGATCGACTGCCGTCTCGGTACAAATGAGGATTTCAGGCAGGTATGCGATAAACTCCACGAGAACGGAATAAAGGTAGTTCTTGATGGTGTATTCAATCATGTTGGCAGAGGTTTCCCCCAGTTCAGGGATGTATGCGAGAAAAAGTGGGATTCACCGTATAAGGATTGGTTCAATATAAATTTTGACGGAAACAGCAGTTATAATGACGGTCTTTGGTATGAAGGCTGGGAAGGACATTATGACCTTGTAAAGCTCAATCTTCGTAATCCGGCTGTTGTTGACCATATACTCAATGCGGTTAAGTTCTGGATAGATTATTTCGGTATCGACGGTATAAGACTTGATGTTGCATATTGTCTTGATTTTGATTTTCTCAAAAGACTCAGAAGTTTTACCTGCGGTCTGAAAGAGGATTTCTTCCTTATAGGAGAGCTTCTTCACGGAGATTATTCACGCTGGGTAAATCCCGAAATGCTTCATTCTGCTACTAACTATGAATGTTATAAGGGACTTTTCTCAAGCTTTAATTCAATGAATATGTTTGAGATATGTCATTCACTTAAAAACCGTTTCGGGCCTGAACCATGGTGTCAGTATAAGGGTATGCACCTTCTTTGCTTTGCGGATAACCATGATGTTACACGTATTGCAAGCATACTTTCAAATCCCGCACACCTGCCGCTGGTATATACAATGCTTTTCGGTATGCCGGGTATCCCTTGTATATATTACGGAAGCGAATGGGGAGCAAAGGCAGAAAAGAAAGACGGTGATCCGGCACTCAGACCGGCATTCGATGCACCCGAAACAAACTGGCTTACAGATCATATCAAAAATCTTGCAAAAGCTCATAAAGAATGTAAGGCTTTGTGCTACGGTGATATAAAGATACCTGTGCTTACAAATAAACAGTGTGTTATTCAGAGGGATTTTGAGGGAGAAAGAGTATTTGTTGCGATAAATGCGGACGATCAGCCCTTTACAGCTCATTTTGATGCTGGTTACGGACTTGCTGATGATCTGGTTACAGGCAAAACACATGATTTTGGAGGGGGCAGTCTTATCGAGCCGCTTTCAAGCCATATCTGGAAATGCAAATGATATGTTGAAACGGTAGAACCATTATGGAACAGTTTATGACATTGCTAATGGAAAATACAACAGCACAGTGTATTGCAATATTATCTGTATATATCATTATAATAAGTATAATAGCTGTTTGGATAACCGTTTCAGATAAAAAGGCTGCAAAAAGACATAAATGGAGAGTGCCCGAAAGTACACTTATTTTTATTTCGGCAGTTGGCGGAAGTGTGGCAATGTATATTACAATGAAAGCTATACATCATAAGACTAAACATCCGAAATTTATGGTCGGTATACCTGTTATAATTGTTTTGCAGATATTGACTGCTGCAGCACTTAAATATTTTGCGGTAATATAGAAAAATACGGCTTCCGGAAATTGTAAAATTTACGGAAGCTGTTTTTATTGATTTTTCACGATTGACATTACGATACTTTTCTTGTAATATGTTATTACACTAAAGACAGTGAATATTGCAATGGAAGGACTGATAATATGACGGTAAAGGAATTTGCTGAGCATTTGAAAGAGTATGATGAATTTTGTATAGTGTATCATGTAAGACCAGATGGGGACTGTATCGGTTCTTCTTTTGCACTTGCACTTGCACTTCAGGCAATAGGAAAGAAATGTACTGTTGAGGGAGAATATCCTGTTCCGCGTTCACACAGGATACTGACAGATCATGTTACACTTGACAAAGTTGAAAATCCGGTGTATATTGCCCTTGATTCATGTGATCTAAGCAGGACAGGTACATATTCTGACCGCAAATATACATTCTGCATAGATCATCACAGAGGAAATTCCATTCCTGCAAAGTATAAATATGTTGAAGAGGATTGCGGAGCGTGCAGTGAAATAATACTTAAAATAATAAATGAATTCGTTATAGATGTCACCAAACCAATGGCAGATCTGCTTTATATGGCACTTGTCACAGATACGCTCTGTTTCCGCACAGGTGATACTGATAAACAAAGTTTTGAAACAGCTGCAAGGCTGGCAGAATGCGGAGCGGATATTTTAGGTATAGGCAGAAGATATATGTTTGTAAAATCCTCTCAAAGAATGAAAATTGAGTCTATATTGAGAGATTCACTGCATTTATGCTGTGATGGTCAGCTTATAACAGGTATAATAACTCTTGCTGATTTGAAGGAAGCGGATATTCTCGATGAAGAGCTTGAGGGAATAAATTCCTTTGTTGAACAGATAGACAGTATGCGTATCGGAATAACTATAAGGGAATTGCCTGACGGTACAACAAGATGTTCAATGCGTACAAAAGGAGAACTTTCTGCAAATGAAATTTGCGGACTTTTCGGAGGAGGCGGACATTTTCATGCAGCAGCCTGTTTTTTGGATACAGATGTCTATAGAGCGAGAGAAATAATGGAAAAAGCTTGCATTGAAATACTTGAAAAAATTTCGGAATAGTAAATTAATATTAAAAAGTGAAAATATTTCTAATTGTAAGCGTTTTATTGTACAGTAAAAGCCGAAAGTGAATGATTGCTTACTAAAAAATAGTCAAAATCTATTGTAATTGTTTTTGAGATGTGTTAAAATATAATAAATGCGGAGGTGATATTGATGCGTAATGAAATGACAGATAAGACAATCGAATTCAAAATTCCACAAAACAGAGATCAGTCTGTTAAGGAAACATTGACGGCGGTATATAATGCTTTGAAAGAAAAGGGATATAATCCTATAAATCAGCTGGTCGGATATATAATCTCAGAGGATCCGACGTATATCACCACTCATGGTAACGCAAGAAACATGATAAGAAAGATAGACAGAGATGATCTTCTTGAAATACTGTTAAAGGATTTCCTTGGTGTCTGATGCGTTATTCTTTAAAAGGAGGAGGATCAGTTTATGTCAGAAAAAAGAAAACCGTTCCCCATGTACAAGGGCAAACCTCTTGTAAGATGCGGTGACTTGCTGTATTACGGGGATATGAGAGATAATTATGTTGTTCGTATGCAGGTGCGTTCAAAGAAGAAAAAACAGCCCGCAAGCGGTGAGGGAGAGGCATTGATGATGGCTGATAAGGTTTTTATACAGCTTATGAATACCGACCCCACAGTAAGTCCGCAGAAAGCTATCGCCAAAACAAATGAACAGCCGAGTCTTTTTGCGGCTGTCGATACGGCATATGTGTGGCTTCAGCAGGCTTTGAAAGAAAAGAAATAATTATCTTTGTGTAGAGAGCGGACTTTTTGTCCGTTCTTTTTTGTTTTACTATTATTATAAATAATATTGCAAAAGATGAAAAATTTTGTTATAATATAATATATTTGAAAATTGTGCTGTTTTTACAGTACAAAGCTTTTATAAAAAGGTGATATTTGTGAGTGATAAGAAAAAAGAAGAATCAAAAGATAAAAAAACTAAGGTGAAAACTGTTTCAAAAGCACAGCTTAAGCCTTCAAAACTTTGTTCACCTCCCGATTTTCCGTATCACAACAGGGAACTGAGCTGGATGGATTTCAACAGCCGTGTTCTTGAGGAAGCCCTTGAGAAGGAAAATCCTATATTTGAAAGACTGAATTTTCTGGCTATAACAGCATCAAATTTAGATGAATTTTTTATGGTGCGTGTTGCGGGAGTAATGGACAGAATGCATTCCCGTAAAAGTAATATTCCGGATGAATCGGGAATGACGGCAAATCAGCAGTTTGCCATGCTGACAGATAAGATACATGAATTTGCAAAAAAACAGTATTCATGTCTGAACAGATCTCTTATACCTGCACTAAAAAAGTGTAAGCTGAGATTTCTTACGATGTCTGAGCTTAATAAATTACAGCGTAAGCAGGTAGATGAATATTTTAGCAATAATATTTTTCCGGTTCTGACTCCTTTAGCAGTTGACACTTCAAGACCGTTTCCTCTGCTTGCAAATAAAAGTCTTAATATAGCAGCACGTCTTTCAAATGACAGCACAGATGTATTTGCGGTAGTTCAGGTTCCGTCTATACTTGATAGATATGTTGAAGTAAATACCGATAACGGCAGAGCTTTTGTAATGCTTGAGGATATAATCATAAGTAATCTTTCAGAGCTTTTTGAACATCATAAAATCAAAGCATACTGTCCTTTCAGAATAACTCGTGACAGTGATCTTGATATTGATGAAGAGGCGGATGATCTGCTTGTCGAAATAGAACATTCGCTGAAAAAACGTCAGCGTGGTGATCCTGTTCGTCTTGAGATAATTTCAAAATGCGATGAAGCTCTTAAAAATTTCCTTGTGGATATGCTTGATGTAAGCAGAAATGAAATATATGAAGTAACAGGCCCTCTCGATCTGACATTTCTTTCAAAATTCTGCCGTATGGAAGGCTTTGAGAATTATCACTTTAAGCCTATAACTCCCGTTACTCCTCCTGCCGAATTTTTCGGATATGACGATATGTTCCTTGCAATAAGGGAAAAGGACAGAATGGTACATCATCCGTATGAAAGCTTTGACGCTGTAACAAAATTCATAGATCAGGCAGCCAAAGATCCGGATGTACTTGCAATAAAACAGACACTTTACCGTGTGAGCGGTCATTCACCTATTATTGCCGCACTTATAAAGGCAGCTGAAAACGGTAAGCAGGTAACTGTACTTGTGGAGCTTAAAGCAAGATTTGACGAAGAAAATAATATAGAATGGGCTAAAAAACTTGAAAAAGCCGGCTGTCATGTAATATATGGTCTTCAGGGACTGAAAACGCATTGCAAGATAGTTCTTGTTGTCAGGAGAGAAGCGGACGGACTCAGACGTTATCTCCATATGGGTACAGGAAATTATAATGACAGTACAGCAAGGTTTTATACTGATATAGGGCTTTTTACCTGCAATGAACAATTCGGGGAAGATGCATCTTCACTGTTCAATGTTATAACAGGTTACAGCAAACCTCCCGTATATAATAAAATGAAAGTTGCTCCGATGGGACTGAGGGATTTCTTTGAAGATATGATAAAGCGTGAAACGGAAAATGCGTTGTCAGGACGTTCTTCGGGCATTTTTGCAAAGATCAATTCTCTTGTTGACCCCGAAATTATCAGACTGCTGTACGAGGCATCTCAGGCAGGGGTAAAGATTACTCTTATAGTAAGAGGAATATGCTGTCTTGTTCCGGGAATAAATGGAATAAGCGAAAATATAACCGTTCGCAGTATAGTGGGGCAGCTGCTTGAACACAGCCGTATATTCATTTTTGAAAATGGGGGAAACAAACAGATATACATGGGTTCTGCCGACTGGATGCAGAGAAATCTTGATAAGCGTGTAGAGCTTGTATTCCCGATAGAAGATCCCGATATAATAAAGAGGTCTTTTGAGATAATGGATACAATGCTTTCTGATGTACTTAATACAAGGATACAGCTTCCCGATACGACTTATGAACTTCTTGACAGAAGGGGTAAAAAGGTGCGTAACTGTCAGAGGGAATTTTCTGAAATGGCAAAGAAAGCTCTTTCTGAAAAACGTACTGTAGAAATCGAAGAAAATCGTTTCAAGCCTCTTACAAAAAGTAATCATGTTTCAGAATAATTGGCAAAAATTATAAATTTTTATTGTAATTTAATAATAATTAGTGTAAAATAATAGTATGACAGCAGTGCTTCAGGGTATGCCCCGAAAGTATATGCATTATGATTTTATTGAAAAGGATGTGTCCGCATATGAAAAGAGTAGGTATATTGACAAGTGGTGGAGACTGTCAGGGACTTAATTCCGCTATCAGAGGTCTTGCCAAAGGGCTGTATGAATATTACGGCAAAAAAGTGGAAATTTACGGTATTATCGACGGCTACAGAGGTCTTATCAACGCTGAATATCGTCTTATGCAGCCTGAGGATTTTTCAGGCATACTTACAAGAGGCGGAACTATTCTTGGAACTTCCCGTCAGCCGTTCAAGCAGATGCGTGTTATTGACGAGGAAACAAATATCGACAAAGTAGCCGCTATGAAAAAGACATACAAGGATCTTAAACTCGACTGTCTCGTTGTACTCGGCGGAAACGGCACACATAAAAGTGCAAATATGCTTTCCGAAGAAGGACTTAATGTTGTATCAATGCCTAAGACCATCGATAATGATATATGGGGAACAGATGTAACATTCGGTTTCCAGAGTGCAGTGGATATTGCTACTCAGGTAATAGACTGTATCCATACCACAGCTACATCCCATGGCAGAGTATTCATTGTTGAATGTATGGGACATAAGGCAGGCTGGCTTACACTTCATGCGGGTATTGCCGGAGGTGCGGATGTTATCCTTATTCCTGAGATACCCTATGACATCAATAAAGTAATAGATACAGTAAAGAACAGAACAAAGGAAGGAAAAACTTTCTCCATACTTGCAGTAGCAGAGGGTGCTATTTCAAAGGATATTGCAGAACTTCCGAAAAAGAAAAAGAAGGAGGCTATTGCAAATCTTATGTACCCATCAATTTCATATAAAATAGCTCACGAAATAGAAGAGGCAACAGGTCAGGAGACCAGAGTTACTGTTCCCGGTCATTTTCAGAGAGGCGGAAGCCCCGATGCATATGACAGATTTATCACCACACGTTTCGGTGCTGCCTGTGCAAAGCTTATTATTGATGAAAAATACGGCTTTATGACCGGTATGGTAAATGGTGAGATAGTGCCTGTTCCGCTTAGTGAGGTTGCAGGAAAACTCAAGGGTGTTCCGGTTGATAGTCCTGTGATCAAGGATGCAAAGGCTATAGGTATTTGTTTCGGTGACTGATTTTATAGAATCAAAAAATAAATCATGCCGCAGCTCAGGAAAGCAATGATCAGGGCTGCGGCTTTGATGTAGGAGGAAAAATTATGTCTGATTTAAGAAAAGATGCTGAATTCGATCTTGAAGAAAAAATCGTTGAAGAGATCGAAGATAAAAAGAGACTTAAGGGAGAGATCCTCAGAGAAAGAAAACGCTGGGCATTTTTTGGTATTCCGTGGACATTTACAAAGTATATACTTACAAATAAAAAGATAGTTATTCAAAAGGGTCTTTTTACAAGCGAGGAAAACGAAATACTTCTTTACAGAGTTACGGATATGACAATGCGAAGGAGTTTCGGACAGAAATTATTCGGTCTTGGCACACTTGTTGTCTATGCACATGATAAAACTAATCCTACACTTGAGATAAAAAATATAAAGCGTGTACGTGAATTCAAAGATACTCTTTCGGAAGCAGTTGAGAAAGATCGTATAAGAATGAAGATGCGTCAGAGTGAAATAGTGGATGGTGCTTTTGATCCTACGGATCATGATTCCGATCAGGATTGGTAACTGTCTTTTGCTGAAAGCGGGGGGATGACTATGTTCAGAACTGTTCTCAGAGAAATACGAAAAATTATTTGTGTAATAATTGCAGGAGCAATATACGGATTTTCTATTAAAAATTTCTTACATGGAGCAGGACTTTTAGCCGGAGGTTTTACAGGTGTATCACTTCTTGCTGAGCAAACGCTGCTCAAGTTTTCTGATATATCTGTTCCGCTCAGTCTTATATACATACCTCTTAATGCTGTACCTGCACTTATAAGCTTTAAATTTATAGGAAAGAGATTTACAATATATTCTCTTATAATGATCGTACTTTCTTCCACTTTTGCTGATATTATGCCATACCTGCATCTTACGGATGACATTCTTCTTTGTGCTGTATTCGGCGGACTTCTTAACGGTACTGCAATAGCAATATGTCTGCTGAATAATGCAACAAGCGGAGGAACAGACTTTATATCTATCTTTATTTCTGAGCATTATGGAAAAGATGCATGGAATTACATATTTGCAGGGAATGTATGTGTGCTTGCCCTTTCAGGAGTGCTTTTTAACTGGACAAGTGCTATGTATTCGATAATACTCCAGTTTTGCTCCACTATGATAATACAGCTTCTGTATAAACGCTATCAGAAACAAACTATGTTCATTATTACCGAAAAACCGGATGAAGTATATGCCGTTATAAAAGATATAACGAACCACGACGGCACTCTTTTCAAGGGTACGGGACTTTATAAGGGCAAGGAAAGGAATATGATATATTCTGTTGTTTCCTCAGACGAAATACGAAGAGTAGTTTCAGAAATAAAAAAAGAGGACAGCGGAGCTTTTATAAATATTATGAAATCCGAAGAGGTGAGCGGCAATTTCTACCGCCGACCTAATTCGTGAACAAAATTATTGCGGCTTCTTAAACGAAGCCGCATTTTTGAATTTATTTTGTTTTTGGTTTTTTAAAAAGGGAAAGTGTGTATGAAAAGAATATTGCCGCTGCTATACCTGCAGAACAGGCTGAAAGACCGCCTGTGAGTATGCCGATAAATCCTCTCTGTGCAACTTCTTCCTCTATTCCGTTTGCAAGTGAATATCCGAAACCTGTCAGTGGAACTGTTGCACCAGCTCCGGCAAATTCTGCAAACGGCTTATATACTCCCACAGCAGTAAGCAAAACTCCGGCTGTAACATAAATTACCAGTATTCTTGCAGGAGTCAGCTTGGTTTTGTCTATAAGTATCTGTGCAATAACACATAAAAGCCCTCCTGTGATGAAAGAAATGATATACTGCATAAGATCACCTCGATATTTATTATCTGATGAAAAGTATATATTTATTCAGCATATTTTTGGCATATTTTCGATTAAATTATTGACGAAGTAACAAATTTATTATATAATATACATAATAACTATACTTATAGGTGCGTGTATCCGTACTTAGCTGTAAATAATGTAGGTAAGGAGATATATATATGGCATTACTTATAAGTTGTCCGGGCTGCGGAATGCAGATCGTCAACAATGGAGAAAATTGTCCTTTCTGCGGATATAATGTCAAGGAAGGCAAATCAAAGCATGAAATGGATCTGGAAGCTGAAAAAGAGCTTCTTCGTGCCGAAGCGGAGGAACGTGCAAAAGCAGAGGAAGAAGCCCGCAAAGAAGCAGAAGAACGTGCAAGGGCGGAAGAGGAAGCTCGCAGAGAAGAAGAGCGTGCAAGAGCTGAAGAAGAGGCAAGAATGCAGGCGGAAGCTCAAAGACGTGAAGAAGAAAGACTGAGAGCAGAGGCAGAAGCAAAAGCGAGGGCAGAGGAAGAAGCAAGAGCGAGAGCCGAAGCAGAAGCGAGAGCAATTGCAGAGGCACAGGCAAGAGCCGAGGCACAGGCAAGAGCAAGAGCCGAGGCACAGGCAAGAGCAAGAGCTGAAGCACAGGCAAAAGCAGAGGCAGAGGCAAGAAGAGCAGCAGAAGAAACAGGAAATAATATTTTTGCCCAGTTTAAACAAAAATCAAATACTCCGGTACAGGAAACGAAAACAGCCGGAGGAAATATAGTTGAAAGACCGGATCTTCCTGATTTGCCTATGGGAGGAGACAGAACTCCATTACCTCCTATGCGAAAAGAAAGACCTGTATCAATTGCTGAAATAGCGAATACTCCTGCGGTGGAGCTTACTCCTATAGAATCGGAAAAAATAACGGGAGTTCTTCCGCCGATACAGCCGGAAAAAGAAGTTACTATTGAACAGATACGTCAGACTCCGGCAGTAAGGCTTACTCCTATTGAGCAGGAGCAAGTTGAAAATAAACTTCCTGATATAAACGGTCCTGAGGCAGCACCTCCCGGAAGTGTGAACGGCAGACCGGATATAAGCGTTGAAAGACCGACCACACCAAGAAATACGAGGGATATTCAGGTTGAAAGACCACAGATAGAAGTTGAAAAACCACAGCCGCAAAGAACTCAGATAGAAGTTGAAAAACCTCAGCCGCAGAGAACTCAGATAGAGGTTGAAAGACCACAGATACAGATAGAAAAACCTGTACAGCCTCAGTCACCGGTACAAAGACAGCCTGACCCACAGCCACAACAGAGAAATCAATGGTCAGCAAATCCTCAGGATTTTGCACCGCAGCAGTCTGCACCGAGACAGCCTGAGCCGCCTCAGCAGCCGCAGCAAAGAAAACAGTGGTCGGCAGACCCGCAGCAGTCTGCACCGAGACAGCCCGAACCACCTCAGCAGCCGCAGCAAAGAAAACAGTGGTCAACAGACCCACAACAGTCTGCACCGAGACAGCCCGAGCCGCCACAGCAGCCGCAGCAAAGAAAACAGTGGTCAACAGACCCGCAGCAGTCTGCACCGAGACAGCCCGAACCTCCTCAGCAGTCAGGACAAAGAAGACAGTGGTCGACAAATCCGCAACAGAATACGCCAAGACAGCCTGCTCCCGGACAGCAGCAGGGCAGAAAACAGTGGTCAACAGAACCACAAAATAATGCAGGATCAAGCAGTGGTTTTAATACAGATGAATATGCAGATAAACTGAAACGTCAGATGGAAGAGGGCAAGAGAAGACCATCTGAAAGGGTTTCGGATATAAATGATTTTTCGTCTAACGATGTAAAGACTGCTCCGATGAAGTATGACGGAAAGGAAATAAGGGGCATTTCTCAGCAACAGGTTATACAGCCTCCTAAAAAGAGTCCTATTGTACCTATTGCAATAGTTGCGGTTATTGTTGTTGCGATTATAATTGTAGTTGTTGTAATGAACGGAAACAAAGGATCGGATGATAATACGGGAGATGCTTCGACCCAGACAAGTACGACAACATCTACTACAACTTCTGCTCCGGCTGAATCAAAAGCTGCCGATGATAAAGCCGAAGGAATCGTCATAAAACTTCAGAAGCCCGAAAAGTGGGACGATGATGTGTATGCCTATATTTTCAGTGATGGTGGTACATCGAAGAATGATGACTGGCCCGGAGAACCTATGAAAAATGAAGGAAACGGAATTTTTTCATATGTAGTTCCTGATGATATAGAGAATCCTCATGTTGTGTTCAACTGCAAGGGCGGAAACAGGCAGTATCCTAAAACAGGCGGTCTTAAAGTGGAAAACGGAAAAACATACACAATAGAAAGCTAAAAAATAATTACAGTCACAGCTCAAAATCAGCTGTGACTGTGTTTTTTTATTTAACTAAGCGAGTACAGGCTGTATTTGTTTTTGAGAAAGTGCTGCTTCAAGGGCAGCAGGAATAAGCTCAAAATGTGCTACAAGTGAATTTGGTTTTGTATCGGGGGCATCCTGAGAAAACGGAACAAAATAATAATGTCTTCTGTTCATAAGTTTTCCGATATTCTGAGCGGATGCACCGAGAGCATCATTTGTGGCTATTGCAAGAAGCACGGGTTTTGACTGACGCAGATGTGATTTTACTGCCATCGTTACAGCTGTATCTGTGATCGCAGATGCAAGTTTTGCGGCTGTATTACCTGTGCATGGTGCAACGAGCATAATGTCTGTCATTTTTTTAGGGCCTATCGGCTCAGCTTCTTCGACAGTGTGGATGATCTTCCGACCACAAATATCCTCGGTCTTTTTTATAATATCTTCGGCATTGCCAAAACGTGTGTCAGTATTATAAACTCTTTCGGACATTATGGGAATTATTCTGTATCCCAGAGAAATAAGTCTTTCCATTTCTTTAAGAGATCTTGATATTGTACAAAACGATCCGCAAAGTGCAAATCCGACTGTTATATCACCCATCATTCATCATCCTCCAGCATATGATATACAGCATTTTTTATTATTATCCCTGCTGTTTTGGGTGCGGCTTTTCCGGGTAGTGAAAGTGCGTGTATGACTTTGATATTAAGCCGCTTTGCCGCTTCATCGTCAACTCCACCCGGAAGTGATGCAAGATCTATCATAATTGCATCGGTTGCTATTTTAGCAAGTATCTGTGCGGAAAAAACCGGTGCAGGTACTGTATTGAATATAAGTTCATATTCGTTATCTTCAGAAAGATCGGATACAGTTTTCATTCCTACAGCATTTGCAGCAGCCCTGTCCGAGCTTTTTCTTGCGTATACCGTAACATCGGCATACATTCCCTTTAACATTGCGGCAAGTACTTTGCCGCATCTGCCATATCCTGCAACAAGACATTTTGAACCGTTTATTGTACCGCTGTATTCCTTCATAGCAATTTCTATTGCACCTTCCGCAGTAGGTACAGCATTGGCAACAGCAAAATCTTCGCAGTCACTGTAACGCCTGAGATAAAGTCCGGCAGTTTTTTCAGGTGCAAGGGAGCCGTTTATTCCGCAGAATACAGGCTTTTTATTTCCAATAAGTGCGGTTACTTCACCAAATTGAATATTATCTGACGAATATGGTGCATAAAGATTTTTTCCGTCTTTTGACAGAGGCATTGGGAGAATGACTGCATCTGCATCAGCAGCAGATCTCAGATCGCAATTCGGAACCATAGCCATTTCTTTACCCGGTTCAAATTCATCAAAACCGTAAAGTAATACTCCATAACCGTCCTGAGCTATCGATCTTGCACAATAAAGCTGGCGTTTGTCACCCCCGATAATTCCAAAGGTATTTATTTTCATTATAATTATCCTCCGATAACAGCTTATAGCTGTGGCATTAATATTTTGGTATTACCATAATATGACGAAACGCAAAAAAACGCCACGCTTAAAATAAGCGTGGCGTGAAAAATCAGTATAAATAATTATCAATACCAGTTTGTGAGGTTGTAGTAAAGCTCCTCATATCTTCTTGCCGAACGATTCCATGAGTAATCCATTCTCATGCCTCTCTGTGCTATTTCATACCAGCGGTCACGCTGAGTAAAGAATACAGTTTTTGCATAGTTTATGGAATCCATCATTTCATCAGCGTTATAGTTTGCAAAGGAGAAACCTGTACCTGTGTTATCGTACCAGTTATATGGCTGAACGGTATCTCTGAGACCTCCTGTTTCACGAACAATCGGAACAGTACCGTATCTGAGCGAGATAAGCTGTGTAAGACCGCAAGGCTCGAAGCGTGACGGCATGAGCATTGCATCGGCAGCGGCATAAAGCTTATGTGCTCTGTTATCAGAATAGTAAATGTTAGCAGATACTCTTTCTGGATATTTGTACTGATAATACTTGAATGTATTTTCGTACTGTGGATCACCTGTACCGATAATAACAAACTGTGTATGCTCGTCTGTGATTCTTTCGATAGAATAATTAACGAGGTCAAGACCTTTCTGGTCTGTAAGACGTGAGATTATGCCTATCATGAATTTATTATCATCGACAGGAAGTCCGAGCTCCTGCTGGAGACCGCGTTTGTTGAGCACTTTTTTATCGGGAAGTGATTCTGCTGTATAGTGTTCATATATCTGAATATCATGTTCGGGGTTGTATACGTTGTAATCAATACCGTTTACAATACCGCACAATGAATGGTTCTTGCTTCGCATAAGTCCGTCAAGCCCCTCACCGTAATACGGCATCTGAATTTCACCAGCGTAGGTATCACTTACGGTTGTAACATAATCAGAGAATACAATACCGACTTTAAGCATATTACCGTCTTTGTAATATTCCATATTCTGAGGTGAAAATACATACTCAGGAAAAGCTGTAAGGTATCTGAAAAGCTTAAGATCCCATATACCTTGGAACTTAAGGTTATGGATAGTCATTATCGTTTTGATGCCCCAGAAGAAGCCGTTATCCTTAAACAATGTTCTGAGGAAAACAGGAACAAGAGCTGCCTGCCAGTCGTGGCAGTGGATAATATCGGGTTTGAAGTCGATAACAGGGAGGATAGCAAGAGCAGCTTTTGAGAAATAGGTGAATTTTTCAATATCCCACTTAATATCTCCGTAGGGGCTGTCACCGCCAAAATAGCCTTCATTATCTATGAAGTAATATTTTATTCCTTCATGTTCGTACATCATTATGCCGACATACTTATGTTCCTGAATATGACCGAGATCCATATAGAAACTTGTCACATACTGAAAATGCTGTCTGTACTCCCACGGAATACACATATATTTCGGAATTACAACTCTTACATCAAATTCGTCTTTGTTGATCATTTTCGGGAGAGCTCCCACAACATCGGCAAGACCACCTGTTTTGACAAAGGGGTAACATTCCGAAGCCACAAATAATACTCTTCTCATACAAACCTCCTATGAAATAAATAATTTTAAGCAGTCAATAGTGTACATATACCCATGCTTCCATTATAACCCAAATCAAAAAAATATTCAATACATATTTTCTGATTTTTGATTCTTTTTTGTGTTTTATGTATATAAAATTATCTGTGATGACCGCCGCCGTGGTGACTTGAACTTCTTGAGCTTGAATGATGACTGCCGCTTGAATGATAGTGACCGCCGGAATGACTTGATGATTCGATTTTTGTTTTTGTGGTATACTCTTTGATAAAAGTATCGTTAGAAAGTGTAACACGGGTATTTTTCCCTGAAACATATTCTGCGGCATCTGCTGATTCACGGAACTTATATTGCCGCTGTACTGCAGAACCGAACTTCATTGCGAAGAAAATACCGACTATTATTGATGCCAGCAGGAAAGGGACAAAATATTTGTATACTATCGGAGAGGTTATGACATTTCCGAAAATAGTTATCCTGTACATATTTGTTGCGGCATTTTTATAGTAGAGGTCATTTTCCATTCCGGCGTTTTTGAACAATACCAGATCATTCAGAAATACATCTATAGCGTCACATATGTCGCCTGCTTTAGGTTCCTGACCGCTTGCAGGAAGATATTTGTCCATATCTTCAAATATAATATCAATACGGTTATTTTCTCCCTTGTCGGAGTAATAGAAATATGCATCGTTGAATGTGTCTATAAAATCATAGCTCGGACTGATACCTTCAAAATCAAGATAAAGGAAAACGGTATTTGTGTCGGCATCTTTGCCGAAGATCTTTTCACCTGCCAAAGCGGTAAAATCTTCTGTTTCACGGTCAGAACGATAACCGCCCCCTATGAAAACAGCTATATTCATATCAATTTTTTCGGCAGTATTTTTGATCTTATCAAATGTTATTGTTTTGAATCCTTTTATAACGCCTGCTTCATCTTTCAGATAAGCATGATCTGTGCGGAGGGGATTACCCTGTTCGACAGCCTCTTTAAGACCTTCTTCAGAATATACATCCGGAGCGTGTCTGAAACCACTCTCACCTACAATTACGTAATGGTATCCGTTGTCATCGGAATATTCAAAATAATCATCATCGGAATTGCTTTGAGAATATCCGTCTTCATAAGGATATTTGGCAGAAACGATCATTCCCGAAAAAGACAGGATCGACACAGTTACTAAAAGTAAAGAAATAATTTTTTTCATAATGCGTTCCAGCTCCCCCCTAAAAAGTATCCTATCACAAGTACGACAGCAGCGGCAGCAAGACCGTACAGAAACTGATGAAGACGAAGTTTTTTATAATTTACGGGAAGTTCGCCTGCTATTTTTCCTGTCTGACCGTTTATTGCATATTCCCATGTTTTTCCCTGATAATTGAATGTCATAAACCATACGGGCAGAAGCATATAATTCCATTTTATATTTTTTGTTTCGGTATTTATGTGTTCACCGCTTATGTACGTATAGCCGTTTACTATTTCTTTTATTCTTGCATTATTGTTAGCACGCATACGGTCAAAAATACGGGGATACATAGCCTCTTTTTCAACATCGTATTTATCGGCAAAGAAACCGCTGAGATATGCCATATCAAAATCCTTGATCTGTGAATAGTCATAAGGCTCGATAGCTTCCATAAGAGAATCCTCAATTTTCTTTGAGCCGTCACCGGGTATGCCGTCATATTCGATATCCATTTCACGCTGTATGGAATATTCCTTTGTCTGTGTGTACCTGTAGCCGCCGCTTGACCATGAACGGATCTTTTTGCCTATAGCTGAATATTTTGTATTTGTTCTTGCATCCGCACCCCAGAAAGGAACATAAAGTCCTGTAAGTTTTTCTATCTGCTTTTCAGAGATCAGATCATGGGGAATATATTTTTTTTCTTTTGCCCATTTATTGAAATATTCCACTGCCTTATCCTTTCCGAAAGCAAAGGGCAGAACCTTTGACGGGCGGTACATTCCCTGCACACGTCCTTTCAGTATTACAGGGTTATGGCAGTAATAACAGAAAGATGCGGCAGTATTATTGTCTGCAACTATTTGTGCCCCACAGGTCGGGCATTGATAAAGACGTGTATTCTCTTCAAATTCCGTATTTGCCTTTTCTTCTTCTGAGGTCAAAGCTTCTTCTTCCGGCATCTGATTTCTTTTTTCGTATTCTTCACGCTCATTGTCGAGTTTTTGTTGTGCAAGTTCATTTATCCGGACTTCGTCGAATTCTCCGAGACAATATTCACAGCAGAATTTTTGTTTGTCAGGATCAAATTCAAGTTTTGCACCGCAGTTAGGACAGTCATATGACTTTACATCCATTCTATAATTCACTCCTTGTAAAAAATAAAAGAACATCTTCATTCATTATATATAATTATTTTCACTATGTCAATTAAGGTTATAAGTTTATTATTGTATTTTACCGCAATTTGAGTTATAATTATTTATCATAGTGAGGAGGGAAATGTTTTTATGAAACTTTATGAAAAAACGCTTGAATCAAAAGAAATATTCAGCGGCAGAGTGCTGCATATGATACATGATAAAGTAGAGCTTGAGGACGGTTCTGTTTCCATGCGTGAAATAGTTGAGCATCCGGGAGGAGTATGTATTGCCGCACTTACGGATAATAATGAACTTTTGTTTGTAAGACAGTTCAGATACCCGTATAAAGAGGTCGTACTTGAACTGCCTGCCGGAAAACTTGAAAAAGGTCAGACACCTCTTGAAAACGGTAAAAGAGAACTTCTTGAAGAAACAGGTGCAAAAGGTAGTCATTATATGCCGCTGGGAAAGGTATATCCAAGTCCCGGTTATACAAATGAAATAATCCATCTTTATTTCTGCAATATAGAAAGTTTTGAAAAACAGCAGCTTGATGACGGCGAATTCGTAAATATAGAAAGAATACCAATAGACAGGGCAGAGGAAATGGTTCTGAATAATGAGATACCCGATGCAAAAACTCAGATAGCTGTACTGAAAGCAGCGGCACTTGTAAGAAAAATGAACAGACAGAGAGATGAATTATAATGAATCCGATAGTAATTATTGCTGCAACCGCACTGGTACTTTCCACATTTGTCATAGCAATCTTGAATAAGCCGAGAATACCTGTAGTTGCAAGTGCATTTATAATTGTTCTGATATTCTTTGTTATTTCTACATATCTTATCGACAGTGCAATTTCAAATTCTGCTATTTCCGAACAGCTTGACGGATTTGTGAGCTTTCTTGTAATGCACCAGTCACCGTCAACGGAAGAATTGGAGCAGTCTTTCAATATTTTCAAATATACGGATATGGGTCTTTTTGTTTCGTGCATATTATCAATGCTTATCGAAGCTTTGGTCATTCTCAGGAAAAATGCGGAGTTATAAGTATGGATAATACAGGAATTTATATACATATACCTTTTTGCGAAAAAAAGTGTCCGTACTGCGATTTTTATTCCCATAAAGCAAATGAAACTGAGATTGATGATTATGTCAGTGCACTTTCGGAAAAAATATATGCTTTTTCTGAAAAATATAAATATACAGCGGACAGTCTTTATTTCGGGGGAGGTACTCCGGGACTTATAGGTGCAAAAAGGCTTGCAGGACTGGTCTCGGATGTAAAAAACAGTTTTGGCATATATAAAAATTCTGAAATTACCGTTGAAGTAAATCCAACGAATGAAGATATAGATTTTGAAATGCTGAAGTGTGCGGGAATAAACCGCATATCAATAGGACTGCAGTCCGCAAATGATAATGAATTAAAAGAGCTTGGCAGACTGCATAATACACAGCAGGCAAAAAAATGTATCAAAAAAGTAAAGGCGTCAGGTATAGATAATATTTCTCTTGACCTTATGCTTGGTATACCGTATCAGACAAAAGAATCGCTTAAAAGAAGCATTGATTTTTGCATTGAGCAGGGAGCAAAGCATATTTCGGCATATCTTCTGAAAATTGAGGAAGGTACTATATTTCATAAAAAAAGAGAAAGTCTTGTTTTGCCGACTGATGATGAATCGGCAGACCTTTATGAAGAACTTTGCAGACTGATGAATGAATACGGATATGAACATTATGAAATATCAAATTTCTGCAAAAGAGGTTTTGAGGGAAAGCATAATCTGAAATACTGGCATGATGAAGAATACATCGGTATAGGTGCATCGGCACATTCCTTTATTGAGGGCAGAAGATTTTATTTTCCTAAAAATATGAAAAAGTTTTTCTCAGGCGAGATAACTTACGACAGTACGGGCGGAGATGAACAGGAATTTATAATGCTCGGACTGAGATTATCCGAAGGAATAACAAAAGAAAGGTTTTATTCACGTTTCGGAAAAGAAATACCTGATGAATATATAAAAAGAGCAGAGAAATTTGTAAAGAGTGGATATGTAAGAACATCTCAAAATGGTTTTGCACTAACAGAAAAGGGTTTTCTTATATCAAATTATCTTATATCGGAAATAATCGGTTAGAATAAAAAGGTCGTGAAAAAATGGAAGAAACTGTAAAAATTAAAAAACGTGAAAAACGCTATACTCTCGGGGAGGAAATATTCAATTCCGTAACTCACGGAGTAGGAGCTTTGTTATCTGTTGCAGGAACGGTTGTGCTTATTGTTCTTGCGGCGAAATATAATGATGCATGGGCGGTGGTCGGCAGTGCAATTTTCGGAGCATCGCTTATTATACTTTATACTATGTCAACGCTTTATCATGCCATAACAAATGACCGTGCAAAAGCATTTTTCAGGATAATGGATCATAATACTATATTTTTCCTTATAGCAGGTACATATACTCCGATAACACTTGTACCTATACGAGGTGTGCTTGGCTGGGTGCTGTTCGGAGTAGTATGGGGTGCGGCAATACTCGGCATAGTTCTTAATTCGATAGATCTGGAAAAATTCCGCAAACCGTCCGTAGTTTGTTATATAATAATGGGTTGGGTAATAGTTATTGCAGTTAAACCCATGCTTGAAAATGTTGATCAGTTATCGCTGTGGTTTCTGCTCATCGGAGGAATTTTCTATACTGTAGGAGTAATATTCTATGCGGTAAAAAAGGTACGCTATTTCCACAGCGTATGGCATTTGTTTACGATAGCCGGAAGTGTATTTCACTATTTTTCGGTATTGTTTATGATAATATAAAGGGGAATAATTATGTCATTCAAAAAAAGAGGATATGTTGTTGCACAGGTGACAAAAAAGGGAGAAATAAGTCTGCAAAAAGGACATCCGTGGATATATGATGCAGAAGTGGTTTCAATGGATGCACAGCCGACTGACGGAGATATAGTAGATGTTATAAGCAGCAAAGGTCGGTTTATCGGGTCAGGCTTTTATAACAGCAATTCAAAAATAAGGATAAGGCTTATATCCCGCAATGCAAATGATAAATTTGATGAAGCATTTTTTGAAAGACGTATACGTTATGCATGGGAATACCGTAAAACCGTAATGGGTGATGATTTAGACTGCTGCCGTATAATTTTCGGAGAGGCAGACACATTCCCCGGACTGACAGTCGACAAATTCCATGATATACTCGTTACACAAACGCTGTCACTCGGCATAGAAAAAAGAAAGGATATTATATTTCCCCTTCTTTATAAAGTGCTTACTGAAGACGGCTTTGAAATCAGAGGAATATACGAAAGAAATGATGTAAAGGTAAGACTTCTTGAAGGACTTGAGGAGGGTAAAGGATTTTATGCCTTGCCGGGTGTAAAAACTCCCGAAAGTACATCTGTTGATATTACCGAAAACGGCATAAAATATCATGTTGATTTTGAAAACGGACAGAAAACAGGCTTTTTTCTCGATCAGAAATATAACCGTCTTGCAGCGGAAAAAATAGCAAAGGGAAAAAGAGTGCTTGATTGTTTCACTCATACAGGTTCATTTGCACTTAATGCGGCAAAGGGCGGAGCGGAATATGTATGTGCTGTTGATATTTCTCAGGATGCGGTGGATATGGCAAAAAGGAATGCACAAATGAATTGTCTTGCAGATAAGATGGATTTTGTATGTGCAAATGTTTTTGATCTGCTTACATCTATGACAGGAAAAGAGGGCTATGATATGATAATTCTCGATCCCCCTGCTTTTACAAAATCAAGGGCAACAGTACAAAGTGCGATTCGAGGATATAAGGAAATAAACCTTCGTGCAATGAAACTCCTGCCTCACGGCGGTTATCTTGCTACCTGTTCATGTTCCCATTTTATGACTGATGAACTTTTTGATCAGATGCTGCATGAAGCTGCGGCAGATGCCCATGTGTCACTAAGAAGGATAGAATATCGCCAGCAAGCTCCCGATCATCCGGTTTTGTATAATGTGCCGGAAACAGAGTATCTGAAATTCTATTTATTTCAGGTAGTATGATTTTTGAAAAAAGACTTGCATTTTGAAAGATTATGTGTTATAATTCGTTTGTTACTTTGGCAGAACATGAAAGAGGTGAACTCAAGTGAAAGAGAATCTTCATCCGAATTATGCTCAGACTACAATTACCTGTGCTTGCGGTAATGTAATCGAAACTGGTTCAACAAAAAAGAATATCCGTGTTGAAATTTGCTCAAAATGCCATCCTTTCTTTACAGGCAGACAGAAACTCGTTGATACGGGCGGACGTGCTGAAAGATTTAATAAGCGTTACGGCATTAAGAAATAATTTGCTATTTATACGGTTTGGCGGTGCATTTGATATGTGCCGCCTTTTTCTACCCGAAGGAGATAACTATGGAACAGGCATACAAAACTGTAAAACATGAAGCAAATGATGAATTTATACAACAGAAATCAAGATTTATCGGTTATGTACGTCCTGTACAAACTGAGGAAGAAGCATTGGCATTCATCGAAGAAAAGAAAAAATATCATTGGGATGCCCGTCATAATGTCTATGCGTATGTTTTGAGGGATGGGAATGTAAGACGATTCAGCGATGACGGAGAACCTCATGGCTCAGCAGGAGTTCCTGTTTTAGATATGATAGTGAAATCAGGGGTTACTGATGTTGTGGTGGTAGTGACCAGATATTTCGGAGGTATACTGCTCGGTGTGGGAGGTCTTGTGAGAGCCTATACCCAAAGTGCAAAACTCGCCCTTGAAGCAGGTGAGATAGTATCTGTTCAGAAATGTGTACAGTGCAGACTTGTATGTGATTATAATATGTATGGCAAGATTTCATCGCTGATACCTGCCGATGGTGGAATAATAGATGATACTGATTTTTCTGATACAGTAGCAATGAATTTTCATATACCTCCCGAAAAATTTGATACTCTTTCAAAACATATTGCAGATCAGACCTGCGGAAAAATCGAGCCTGAAATAAAAGGAGAAAAATTTTTTCAGATTTAAAAAATTATTAAAGGTGAAACCGTTTTTGGTGCGTATATATTATTAGACGCTTTTTTCGGAGTTTTGAATGGGGGAAGGTCTATGACAATACGGCAGCGTACCGAAGAAACGGAAAAAAATATTTTATCACCTTATGCCTGCCTTTCATCACAAACAAAGGGCAGACAGAGAGATGAAGAGAAATGCCCTGTAAGAACGGAATTCCAGCGTGATCGTGACAGAGTGATACATTGCAAATCCTTCAGGAGACTGAAACATAAAACTCAGGTTTTTCTCTCCCCTGAAGGAGATCATTACCGTACAAGACTTACCCATACGCTTGAAGTTGCTCAGATAGCAAGGACTATTGCAAGAGCTTTGCAGCTTAATGAAGATCTGACGGAAGCAATATCTCTTGCACATGATCTGGGACATACACCTTTCGGTCATGCGGGTGAAAGGGCATTAAACAGCATTGTACCCGGAGGATTCCGTCATTATGAACAAAGTCTGAGAGTGGTGGATATTCTTGAAAAAAGCGGAAAGGGTCTTAATCTTACATACGAGACACGCAACGGCATTTTATGTCATACAAAAGGACAGGATGCTGATACTCTTGAGGGTCAGATAGTACGTATAGCTGACCGTATAGCATACATAAACCATGATATAGATGATGCACTCAGGGCAAAAGTCTTAGCCGAAAGAGCTTTGCCGAAAGATGCAGTAACGATACTGGGAAAAACTACTTCAGAAAGGATAAATACCCTTGTACTCTCCCTTATATCAAATTCATCAGGCGGAAGACTGAAAATGGACGAAGATACTAATAAAGCATTTGAACAGCTTCATAGATTTATGTTTGCAACTGTATATTCAAATGACAGTGTAAAGCGTGAAGAGAGGAAAGTGCCTGAGCTTATATCATTTTTATATGAATACTTTGTAAAAAATCCCGATAAGCTTCCCGAAGAATATTTCGGAACGGCTAAAGCGGAAGGAAAGGAAAGGGCGGTTTGTGATTATCTTGCAGGGATGACCGACAGATATGCGGTAGAACAGTTTAAAAATCTGTTTGTTCCGAGGTCATGGGTAGGATACAGATAAAAGAAAGGAGAAGGAAAATATGTCGATTCCTGACGAGTTTATACAGGAACTCAAAAGCCGTGTCGATATTGAGGACGTTATTTCAAATTATGTCACACTGAAAAAATCAGGCAATCGTCTGGTAGGGCTTTGTCCTTTTCACAGAGAAAAATCACCGTCATTCAGTGTAAATAAAAGCGGAAATTATTTTCATTGTTTCGGCTGCGGAGCAGGCGGTGATATAATAACTTTTATAAGAAAAATTGAAAATGTAGATTATGTGGATGCAATAAAAATAATCGCCGCAAGGGCAGGAATGGATGTTCCTGAGGGAAAAGCGGATGACGGTCTGAGAAGACTTAAAAACCGCATTTATGAAGCTAATCGTGAAGCGGCACATTTCTTTTTTGATCAGCTTATGAAAAATCCGGCAGGAAATAATGCTTTGAAATATTTGAGGGGGCGGTGTCTGAGTGACAGTACGATAGTTCATTTCGGTCTCGGATATTCTCCGCCTGACCGCCATCAGCTTACGAATCATCTTCTTTCAAAGGGTTTCAAGGGAGAAGAACTGGTTGCCGCAAATCTTGTGTTACAGTCAAGAAACGGCAGCGGAAAATATTTTGATACATTTTCCGACAGAGTGATGTTTCCTATAATGGATCTGAAAGGAAATGTAATAGCCTTTGGCGGAAGGATAATGACAGATATAAAGCCTAAATATCTGAACACAGCCGAGACTCCCGTATTTAACAAGAGAAAAAATCTATTTGCCATGAATTTTGCAAAAAATCATGTGAAAGGACAGATCATTCTTGTCGAGGGTTATATGGATGTAATAGCACTTCATCAGGCAGGTTTTGAAACGGCAGTTGCTACGTTGGGTACAGCACTTACTCCTGAACAGGCAAATAAAATAAAGCAGTATTGTGAAGAAGTGGTAATATGCTACGATTCAGATCAGGCAGGAAAAAATGCGACGCTAAGGGCAATAAATATACTTCGTCCGGCAGGACTGAGAATAAAAGTTGTTCATGTGCCGAACGGAAAAGACCCCGATGAATTTATAAAATCGTATGGAGAACAAGGACCGTCACGATACGGATTGCTTCTCGAACAGGCTCCGAATGATATTGAATATCGTTTATCCGAGCTGAGAAAGAGCTTTGATCTTAATAATGCGGATGACAAGGTGAAATATCTCACACAGGCTTCGGATATTCTTTCTGCCATAGAAAATCCGGTTGAGAGGGATGTATATTCATCAAAACTTTCGGATGACCTTAATGTTCAGAAAAAGGCTATGGAAAGTCTTGTAGAACGTGGAGTAAGGAAAGAGCAGGAACGAGCCTACAGAGAATATAACAGACAAAACAGATATAATAAAATGCCGGATATTATACAGATGAATCCCGACAGGAATGTAAATATCCGTGCAGCCCGTGCCGAAGAGGCTATTATTTCGGTAATGATGCTGAATCCCGATGTTGCAGTAAAAATATCAGGAGAGCTTAAACCGGAAGAATTTGTTACAGGCTTCAACCGTAATATTTATACGGTTTTATTAAAAAGACTGTCAAACGGTCTTGATGTATCAATATCTGATGTTTCGGGGGATTTTACTGTGGAGGAAATGAGTATGCTTGTAAGACTTATCGATTCCCATGTAAAAGAAAATAACCCGATGTCAGCGGTCAGTACATATATTTCTATACTGCGGGAGGAGGGAGCTAAGCTTACCCCGTCACAGATCGCTGATGCGGATAATGATACGATAATGGAGCTTATACGTCAGACACAGAAGAAAAAGCTCGGACAGAGCTGAACAGAAATGTACTTTTATTTAAGTACAGGATAATTTAAAAAACGGAGGAATGGATTATGAGTAATCAGCAGCCTGAAAAAAAGAACAATGTCGTAAACGATCTTCTTGAAATGGCAAAAACAAAAGGTCAGCTTACAAGTAAGGAAATATTTGATATGACCGCAGATACGGATCTTGATCCGGATGCTATAACAAAAATATATGATACCCTTGAATCTAACGGGATAGAGATCGTTGAGACTGCTATTGACGACATTATGATGAATGATGATGATCTTTCGGATATTACCGAAGATGAAGAAAAGGAAGACGGTGTATCAGATACAATGGCTCCCACAGAGGATCCTGTAAAGATATACCTCAAGGAAATAGGCAGAGTCCCGCTTCTTTCCTCAGACGAAGAAGGTGAGCTTGCCGAAAGAATACTTCAGGGTGATGAAGAAGCAAGTCAGCGTCTTGTAGAGGCAAACCTGCGTCTTGTTGTAAGTATTGCAAAGCGTTATCTTGGCAGAGGTATGCAGTTCCTTGACCTTATTCAGGAGGGCAACCTTGGACTTATGAAGGCAGTAGAAAAATTTGACCATACAAAAGGATTCAAATTTTCCACTTATGCTACATGGTGGATACGTCAGGCAATAACACGTGCTATAGCAGATCAGGCAAGAACTATCCGTATACCTGTACATATGGGTGAAACAATAAATAAGATCAAGAAAGCATCAAGCCAGCTCCTTCATGAAAACGGTCACGAGCCTACAGTTGAAGAAATTGCAGAATATCTGAATACTCCTATCGATAAGATAAGAGAGGCTATGAGAGCATCACAGGAGCCTGTATCGCTTGAAACTCCTATCGGTGAGGAGGAAGACAGTCATCTCGGAGATTTTATTCCCGATGAATCTGCACTCACACCTCAGGAGGCAGCGGCTCAGGCTATGCTGAAAGAACAGTTGAATTCTGTGCTTGCAACTCTTACTCCGAGAGAAGAGAAGGTAATCCGTCTTCGTTTCGGTCTTGATGACGGCAGACCGAGAACTCTTGAGGAAGTAGGAGATGAATTCGAGGTAACAAGAGAAAGAATACGTCAGATTGAAGCAAAGGCACTTCGTAAACTTCGTCATCCCAGCAGAAGTAAAAAGCTTAAATAATTGACGGAGGATGATATGGAAGAAAAGGAAATTTTTACAGTCAGCTGTGAAGAGCTTCTCACTCAGGCTCTTCACACAGGCTTTATAAGTCTCAGAAAAATGTCGGAACTCGGCATGAATGAAAATGTGTCTGATGAAGATGTTTTACAGCTTCTAAGAGAATTCAAGGATAATGATATTTCCATAGTTATAGACAAGGATCAGATACCCGATAAAGAGTTTGTTAAAAATGTAAGGAAGAAGATCAGAGAAGCTGAAACAGATGAAAACCGTTCACGATATGAAGACCCTGTAAAGCTTTACTTTGACGATCTTCTGAGTACCGAAATACTTAATGAAAACGAGGAAAGGGATCTCGTTTATGAAGTTGCAGACGGTAACGAAGATGCATCTGAAAAGCTTATAGAGAGCAGTCTGTTTATTCCTGCAAGTATAGCATATGATCTTATTGGTAAGGGTGTGCGTTATATGGATATGGTGCAGGAGGGCAATGTTGAGCTTATGCTTGTATCATCGGAATTTGATTATGACAGCGGTATAAGCTTTTACGGATATGCTGCTTTCAGGGTATCAAAATGGCTGAAAGAGGTGATCGAGGAGGCACAGAGCTTTGTGACAGTACCGAATGAAATGTCGCAGGATGCCGCAAAGGTGATCACCGAAATGCAGAAATTCCGTGAAGAGAACAATAAAGCCCCCACATCTCAGGAGCTTGCAGATATTACGGGAATAGATATTAAAAGAGTTACAGAAATACTTGGTATAATTGACGG